>CAZJFQ010000056.1:11118-12724 GCA_964545335.1 uncultured Gammaproteobacteria bacterium
CTCAGAATCCAGCGATATGTTCTATCGTCCCGAAAGCAGCTATTGAGCCGATGACGTATGCAGATAATTGTGGTGGTCAGTTCGTCGATCTTCAGACGTCAGCCTTCCGGCTGATAGTTACGGCCCTTCCGTTCCCTTGCTCAATGCGCTCAAAACCAGATCGGTTGAGCGTGGACTGCTCCTGCGCAGGAGATCGGCCAGTGATCGCTGGTACTTGTTGATCGCATTGGCGCTTTTGACCGCTTGCGATTTTTCGACACGACTCTCTGCTACCGTTGCGCCTTGCGGTCCGTCGTATTCGCAGTACGTGCTCGTTTCCATCTGGTAGTAATCCTTCGAGTGATGTTTCACTGCGTAGTGAAATTCTCTGGCAGCAGCGCGGCAGGGGATATCTATTGCCAGACAAGCCGCTTGCATATTTTCTAAGAACTCGTTGTCACAGGCGTCTTTGTCGTGGCCATAAGTCTCATGACCGTGCCGGTAGCAGAAATCGTGCTGCACGCAGGCGTCGTAAAACGTTTCTGAAAACGACGTGTGCCAGCTGAAGAAGCCAAAGCTACCCGTGGCAACCGAGGCAATCTCTCCGATGGTCTCGACGTTCTTGATTTTCTTCGGAATGGAGCAGCCCAGGACTATTTCGCCGCCGCACGGGTAATTTGGCCTTTCGTCCGACACCTTGTACAGGCCCTCGATGTCTGAATAGAGAAATGTCCGCTCGCTGGAACAGACCGCATCCTGTCTGACTTCGGCTACCTCGAATTTGACCGTTTCACCTTCGTTGGTGATTAACTTGACCCGGTCGCCGGGTTCCACTGCAGCTTCGACAAAATCGGGCAATGGCCGGACCGGCTGGGTTGGTGTACAGGCCACCATGAGCGGTGCCAGCAGTACCAGTGTTCGTATCGTGGTGGTCATGTCAGTCTCCCAGGGTTTTTCTTGTTGCAGCCATCGTTTCGAGTGGCCGTTATTCTAGAAAGGCGGTGCATACCAGCCGGTTACAGGCCACTTACAGGCGCCTTACAGCTGCAGTGCTCCGGCTTTAGACCGGGTCCAGATCCGCGTCAAAACGGTTCCGGTTCGGTCAACCCACACCAGCCTTTCCCCGTGAGACCGGCGCCAGCGACAGCATTACAGCGGGTATGGTAAAAGAGGCCGACCAACTGAGGATTCCCGCCATGAAACGTATTCTGGTACTGGCAGTCATGCTGCTTTGTGTGCCACCTCTGGCCGTGGGCGATGCCGTCGTTCCCTCCGATGCCGTCGAAAGCTATATCAACATCCGCAGTGCGCCCGATGCGAACTCGGAAGCCGTTGGCCGGCTGCAGCACGGACAAGGTCTGCCGCTGGTGGGGACGACGGAGCGTTGGTACGAGGTCCAGGTCAGTGATGACCAAACCGGCTTTGTACATAAGCACTGGTCCAGAGTGGTCGCCGAGCCAACAGAAGTTGCGGAAGAGGCCGAGCCGGTACCAGCCGTTGATGAGGAACCGCTCGAACCGGTAGTCGAGGCGGCGGAACCAGAACCCGCTGTTGAGGAAGAGCCCGCACCGGTAGTCGAGGCGGCGGAACCAGAACCCGTTGTTGAGGAAGAGCCCGCACCGGTAGT
>CAZJFQ010000057.1:0-6565 GCA_964545335.1 uncultured Gammaproteobacteria bacterium
TGATCGTGACACCGCACATTGCCTGGGCCACACGCGACGCGCGCCAGCGGGCGGTGGACGAAGTCACCGCCAACGTCAGGGATTACCTCCGCGGTGGCAACCGCAACCGCGTCGTGTGAAATGAAAGGTGAAGAGAGAGGAGTTCGAAGCGGGGAGTAGCGCTGGCGCGAAAAAAGTAGCCCGTGCGGAGCACGGGGAAGAATAATCAATAAAAAGGTCCGGCAAAGCTGGCCACTAGACGGTTCTGCATATTTTCCGGCAAACACCGGCTAATTCTTTTTTTTATTTGTGTTTTTTTGCTTATTGAATGTCGTTTGCGTCGTTTGACTTCCCAATTCCGGCTTCCCGCTTGAAACTCGCAGCCGCAGTACGTTGGCCGCCCACTCGAGCACCGGGCGGACGCGGGGCGATGTCAGAGCAAGCGCTTCGTCGTAATCAACCCAGCGGTAGTCGCTGTGCTCCGGGCGACCCAGTTCAGGATTGACCGGCAGTTCAACTCTGCTCTCGCTGGTGCGGGCCAGGTAGTAGCGGGCCACTTTGCCGCGATTGTAGGGGCCGGTTTCCGTGTAGCCCGAACCCCAATCGAATGCCAGCTCTACCAGCGCGGTCTCTTCCTCGACTTCGCGAGCCGCGGTGTCGAGCGGGTCTTCGCCGGCTTCATTCATTCCTTTCGGAAAATCCCAGTGCCGGAATGCGCGCAGCAGCAGGAACCGGATTCCATCCGGCGTATCGCGGACCACGACGACACCGCAGGACAACCGTGTTGGCTCTAGCGACATGATCTAGCTGAGGCGCGCGGACCCATGGGCGGGGACGTCCCCCTCCAGCGGTTTAATACACAATCACAACGCATAGAAATCGCCTTGACAGTGTAGTCATAAACAAGCCCTCTATGTGTCTTCAGACTTTTCCTATTTGCAGGGCAGGGCCCAATCATAGTGACTCAGTTCTGTCTCAATGTGCGGGCCGGTGAATGATTCACCACTGAGCGGGTTGCGAGAGTCCCGCTTAGGCCTACGACCAACGTGCCGACGGCAGCGCCGACCGCCCACAGCAGGGGGTTGAAGGCGTATTCAAGTTCGAACACATAGACAGCCAGCAAGTAGCCGACGAGTGTGGCACCCATAGCGGCCAGGACACCGGCGAGCAGTCCGAGTGCCGCAAATTCGGTCGCTACTCCCTGCAACACCACTCCGCGCCGCGCGCCCAGTGTTCTCAACACCGCGCTCTCAAACATTCGCTCATCGCGTGTCGTCTGGACGGCAGCGAGCAACACTGTCAGACCCGCCAGCACGGTGAATATGAATACGTACTGCACCGCCAGCGAGGCCTTATCCATGACGTTACGAACCTGTCCGAGCACCGCGTCAATGTCAATAATCGTAATACCCGGATACCTGCGCACCAGCTCGTAAAGATCTGTCCGGTCGTTCTCGTCGATAAACACGGCTGTGATGTAAGTCGCCGGGAATCCCTCCAGAGTGTCCGGTGAAAACACCATGAAAAAGTTGGGTCGGAAAGTATCCCACTGAATGGATCTGATACTGGTCATCGTCGCCGTTACGGCTTCACCCGCGATGTCGAACGTCAGTTCATCGCCAAGCGACAAACGCAATCTTGCGGCAAACTCCTCTTCGACAGAAACCCAAGGGTCGGTTTCTTGAGACTCTGTCCACCATTTACCTTTGACAATCCGGTTCCCTACCTGGAGATCGTCACTCCAGCTCAGGTTTTGTTCGCGGTCCGCCGCCCAGCGTTGTTCAAAGTCGATTTCGCTGATCGAGGTGCCGTTTATATGCGTCATTCGAGCCCGCGTCAGCGGTGACAGACGCGGCGTGGCGAGACCACGCTCGACAAAGAACTCGCGTACACCGTCTGCCTCGTCCGGTTGAATATTTATGAGGAAATTATTTGCGGCGTTTTCCGGCAGGCTCGCGCGCCATGTATTCATCAGGTCATTGCGCACCAGCGTCAGCAGTAACAGGACCATCATCCCAACGCCGAAGGCGACGAGTTGCACCGAGCTTTCACGGCCGCGCCGGGAGAGATTGGCAATCCCGTACCGCCAGGCGACCCCGGCGCCACTGCGCAGTCGCGACAGCGCCGAAACAAGGATTCGCCCGCCGGCCCAGAGTGCGGCGATTGTGACCGCTGCGCCAAGCAAAATGATAGTCAGCAGCCGCCAGTCACGGACGATCCAGAACACCATGGCCGTGACGACAGCGGCCGTGAGACCATAACTCCATGCGTACTTGAGCGGCGGTGGCTCGAGATCATGGCGCAGAATGCGGGCCGGTGGCACGGTTTTAAGCTGCAGCAATGGTGGCAAGGCAAAACCTGCAAGGACTGCCGTTGCCGTGACTATCCCCAGTCCGCCGGCCTTCAGCGACGGCCACGGTAATTCCGTGCCGATAATATCGGACAGCAGGAACATCAGCCCGTGCTGGCTCAGATAACCGAGGATCCCACCTGCGACACCGGTAATTCCGGCAAGCAACAGCAGTTGCAGCAAGGTCATCTTCAGGATCTGTCCCTGGCGGGCACCCATCGTTTTCATCAGGGCCACGCTGTCCAGACGACGTCTCGAGTACTGGCGCGCCGCCATTGCAACAGCAACCGCTGCGATCAATGTACTGACCAGGCCAGCGAGACCCAGAAACCTGTCAGCGCGCCGCAGCGCTCGTCGGATCTCCGGTCGTGCGTCCGAGAGATCCTGCAATCGCTCGCCATCTGTGAGCGCCGATTCAAGATACTCGCGAAAGGATTGGGTCACTCCGGATTGACCGGCCACCAGCAACAAATGTGTAACGCGGCTTGCCGGTTGTACCAGGCCGGATGCCGCAACGTCGGCGATGTTCATTAGCAGCGTTGGCGCCACGTCTACGAACCGCCAGCCCTGGTCCGGCCGGTAATCGAGCACGTAGGTGACTTTCAGTCTCGAAACGCCCACGTTGATGTCGTCCCCGACATCGGCGCCGAGTCGGGCGAGCAACTTTGCATCCGCCCAGACGTAACCGGGTCGCGGTATCAGGTCAGTCGGTGCCGGTGTTGCGAACAGCCGGTCGGATACCCGCATGCGGCCCCGCAGCGGGTATCCATCGGCGACCGCATATATCGAAGCCAGCGTGCCATTCTCCCCGGCAAAAACCACGCTCGGGAACGACAAGGTTCTCGTCGTTCGCAGGCCCCTGCTTCCGGCGTCCGTCACATAGTTTTCCGTAATTTCGCGAGGAGAACGGATCACGAGATCCGCAGCAAGTACCTCGGCTGCCTGTGCATTCACAGCCTGCGCAACGCGATCCGTAAAGAATCCGACCGCGGTCATGGCCGCTACAGCCACGACCAGCGCACCGACAAGAACGAGGAGTTCGCCGGATCGCCAGTCGCGGCCGAGCATCCGGAATGCGAGGCTAGCCGTTTTCATGCGCTGATCCTCCCCCCGTCGATACGCAGAATCCGGTCACACCGTTCTGCGATCTCGTCGTCGTGGGTAACGACCACCAGAGTTGTGCCCGATTGAGCGTTCAGCTCGAAAAGAAGATCGGCAATTTTCCTGCCCGTGCCGGAGTCGAGGTTACCGGTCGGTTCATCCGCAAAAAGAATTACGGGACGCGTTACAAAAGCGCGCGCAATGGCTACACGCTGTTTTTCACCGGCGGAGAGCTGTCGCGGATAATGTGCAACGCGCTCCTTGAGGCCAACTTGCTCGAGCACGGCCCTCGCCGAAGAAGCCGCCTGGCGATCACCCAGTAACTCGAGCGGGAGCATGACGTTTTCCAATGCGGTTAATGACGGGATAAGATGAAATGACTGAAAAACAAAACCGACGTTTCGCGCGCGCGTCTCTGCCCGGCCGTCCTCATCAAGCGCTGTCAATTCGCTGCCGTTGAGCCACACCTGGCCTGCAGTTGGCTCATCGAGCCCGGCCAGAACTGAGAGCAGGGTTGTCTTGCCGGCACCAGACGGGCCGATGACAGCCACTGTCTCGCCTGCCAAGACGTTGAAACTGACGTCATCAAGAATGGTCAGAATGCCTTCAGGGCTGCTAACCTTTTTGGTCGCATTCTGAGCCTTGAGGACAAGTGCTGAGGATTTGCTGTCGGCCATGAAACGCCTGCTTTTGATATTTCTGCTGCTTGCTGTTGGACCCCGGGCCACCGCCTCGGATTCCATTATTCTGGTACTCGGCGACAGTATCAGCGCCGGGTATGGCATAACGGTCGAGGAGTCCTGGGTGAGCCTGCTACAGAAACGGCTCGACTCGCAAGGTTACGGGTACCGCGTAGTCAATGCCAGCATCAGCGGTGACACTACGGGCGGCGGAGTCGCACGCCTCGGCCGGGCGTTGTCGGTCCATGAACCCGATATCCTGATCGTTGAACTGGGCGGCAACGACGGCTTGAGAGGTATTTCGGTGGCTGAGATCCGGGGCAACCTGTCGGCGATGATCGGGGCCGCCCTCGAATCCGGCACCGAGGTCGTGCTTGCCGGAATGCAGATGCCGCCCAACTATGGCAGTCGGTACGCCGACAGCTTCAGGGCGGTCTATCCCGAACTCGCCCGCGAGTATGCCGTCACACTGGTTCCTTTTCTCCTGGAAAACGTCGCCATGAACCCGGAGCTGATGCAGCCGGATGGCTTCCACCCTAATGCTGCCGGACAGGCCGGCGTGCTGGAGAATGTCTGGACCGGCCTGGAACAGATCATCGGTCGGGACCGCTGAAGTCCGAATCCCTTGCGTCTGCTATCCTCGATAGACAGACTGAAAAAGCACGGTGCTGACCCGGCGTCCGTGACCCTGATCTCTCAGGATCCTAGGGAGCGAACCATTGGAAAAAATCTGGCTTAAGGAATACCAGGAGGGTGTTCCGGCTGAAATCGACATCGACGAGTACTCGTCAATCAAGGAGATGTTCGAGCGGAGTTGCGCCGAGTTCGGCGACTTACCAGCGTATACCAACATGGGGCACTCGATGTCCTACAGCGAGCTCGAAGAGAAGAGCCGTTTTTTCGCAGCCTATCTTCAGGGAAGCGCCGGATTCGAGCGTGGCGACCGGGTCGCGGTGATGATGCCGAACGTACTTCAGTATCCGGTCGCGGTCTTCGGGATTCTCCGGGCCGGCCTGGTGGTGGTCAACGTCAACCCGCTTTACATCGAAAGAGAACTGGTACATCAACTCAAGGATTCAGGCGCAAAGGCAATCGTCATACTCGAGAATTTTGCGCATACGCTTGCGAAGACACTCGATACCGTCGAGATCGAAAAGATTTTTGTCACAGGTATCGGCGATCTTTTTCCTTTTCCCAAATCGATACTGACGAATTTTGTCGTTCGGCACGTCAAGAAGATGGTGCCCGCGTTCAATCTGCCGGGTGCAATTTCCTTCGCGAGCACGCTGAAGGAAGGCAAATGGCTCAAATACAACGATATCGATCTCGGGCACGACGACCTCGCGTTTCTTCAGTACACGGGTGGTACTACCGGTGTCGCTAAGGGCGCCATGCTGAGTCACGGCAATATGGTTGCAAATATGCAACAGGCCGTTGCGTGGCTGGGTCCGGAGCTGCGCAAGGCTGAGGATGTCGTCATCACCGCGCTGCCGCTCTATCACATTTTTTCGCTGACAGCGAATTGCCTGACGTTTATGCGGGTAGGCGGCAATAACGTTCTGATTACGAATCCCAGGGACTTCGAAGGATTTGTAAAGGAGTTGTCAAAATACCCGTTTACCTACATCAGCGCGGTGAACACGCTATTCAATGCGCTGCTGCATACGCCCGGTTTTGAAAAATGCAATTTCACCAGTCTCCGGTTATCGCTCGGTGGCGGCATGGCGGTGCAGCGACCGGTATCCGAACACTGGAAACGTGTCACCGGCAACAACATCATCCAGGCTTACGGACTCACTGAAACTTCGCCGGCAGCGTGCATCAATCCGCTACATAAACCGGAATTCAACGGCTCGATCGGTTTACCGATCTCGTCCACGGATGCCAGCATCCGCGATGATGATGGTGACGAACTTGGAATCGGTGAAATCGGGGAACTCTGCCTGCGCGGGCCCCAGGTGATGAAGGGATACTGGAACCGGCCGGATGAAACTGCCAAGGTCATGCTCGATGGCGGCTGGTTGCGTACCGGTGACATCGCGCGCATCGACGAAAAGGGTTACGTCTACATCGAGGACCGTAAGAAGGACATGATCCTCGTGTCAGGATTCAATGTTTACCCGAATGAAGTCGAGGAAGTGATGACGGGTCATCCGGATATCGTTGAAGCAGCAGCGGTTGGCAAACCGGATGAACGTTCCGGGGAGGTCGTCAAGCTGTTTGTCGTATCCAAGAATCCGGATTTGACCGAGGCCGACGTTGCCGCGTATGCGAAGGCAAACCTGACCGGTTACAAACGGCCCAAAGAGATCGAGTTTCGCGAAGAACTGCCGAAAACCAATGTGGGCAAAATCCTCCGCCGCGCCCTCCGCGACGAAGACAGCGAATAATAAGCGGGAAGCAGAAAGTTTGCCAACGATGCTGGCGATCGAACAAATCTGTGCATGTCCGGCGG
>CAZJFQ010000057.1:6665-12587 GCA_964545335.1 uncultured Gammaproteobacteria bacterium
CCCACTAACGTTCCATTTATTCGGATAAACTGGAGGTCGCGGCCCACGGCCAGTTCCACGCGTTCCGACGTTGCATCAGGATCCCAGCGCTTAACCGTTTCCGTGATGATCTCCGCGATTTCCTCACGATAATTGCTGACGACGTGCAGCAATGCATCTGAGAACCAGAGATTGATTTGCTCGCGTATTGGCGCGTTCTGCTCCAGGGCCTCGCCGAATTTCACGATGCCGTACTCGATGCGCTTGCGAACCCGCGAATCCGGATCTTCCGCTTCCCTGGACAGGTATTCACTCAAGTGCGTCCAGACCTCGAAGAAATATTTCTGAACCGCCGGGTTGTCGAGTATCTGTTCCTTGATCGCCTCGCCGCGTTCAATGACTTGCGGATCATTTCGCATCCGCTCGACAAAACGTTCGACACCTTCATTAAATTTGCGGCGCGCCGCATGATCACCGTCCGATCCGACATTATCCAGAAGCTCTTCGATTTCATTGACTATCTTGTCGTAAATCTCCTGATCGACAAACTGCGGTATCCACCACGGGCTCTCCTCCTTGATCCTGTCGCGGAGCCTGATCTTGTTGACCGCGAGCTGGCTGCGCAGAGTCTTGACGAGGACATCCACGAGTTCCTGATGGTGATGGCCGGAGGTCATCAGATCGAGTAAGCGTCCGACAAACGGCGTGATACGGACTTCCCGCAGCGTCAGGTTGAGGTTTTCGCGCAGGAAATGCCGAAGTTCCGTATTGTCCAGCGAATCGAGAAACCAGGCTGTAAACGCACCGGCATCGCCGGTCAGACGCTTTGCATTATCTGACCTCCGGATCCAGGCGCCCATCCGGCCGGAGAAATCGAGCGTCTGAAGTTTTGGTCTGAGGGCGTCAGCAACGAGAAAGTGCTCCTTGACGAATCGGGCGAGACTTTCGCCGATCCGGTCCTTTTGCCGCGGGATAATTGCCGTGTGTGGAATAGGCAGTCCGAGCGGGTATTTGAACAGGGCCGTAACTGCGAACCAGTCGGCCAGCGCGCCGATCATGGCTGCTTCGGCAAAGGCCCGTATGAAACCCAGCCAGCCAATTGTCGCTTCCATCGACCGGGATGCCAGGAACAACAGCGCCATCGCGATCAGTAGTCCGGTCGCAAGCATTTTCATGCGCGCAAGTCGTGCCCGCTGAGCACTATCGACAACGGTATCGATCATCACCTTATCCTCCGTAAGGACAGGAGCGGCAAGCGGGAATCGTCTTTCCCGTCAGGAATGAAACTCGGGGCTTAAGTCTCTCACCGCTTCCACGAGCACTCCGACGTGCTCGGGAGGAACGCCAGGGCTTATGCCATGGCCGAGGTTGAACACGTGGCCCGATCCTTCGCCAAAAGCAGCCAGAACCTTCCCGACCTCTTGCCGTATGACCTCGGGTTCAGCATATAGAACCGCGGGATCGAGGTTGCCCTGCAAGGCGCAGCCACTGCCGACGCGAGCACGCGCGTCGCTGAGGTCAGTCATCCAGTCGATGCCTAAAGCCTCGCAGCCGGTCTCGGCAATTGACTCCAGCCAGCTGCTGCCGCCCTTGGTAAAGAGAATTGCCGGGATCGAGCGACCAGCCACCTCATGGGCAAGTTTCTTGAGGATGCGGGCCATGTAACGCAGGGAGAACTCCTCATATTTGTCTCGGGTCAGAACACCGCCCCAGGTATCGAACAGCATTACGGCATCAACACCCGCATTGATTTGCGCGTTCAGATACGCGGCTGTCGCGTCTGCAATGTGCTCGAGCAACCGGTGCAGATCATCCGGCGTGTTGTACATCATCCCCTTGATCCGGGCGAAGTCCTTGCTGCTGCCGCTTTCGACGGCATACGTCGCAACCGTCCAGGGGCTACCGGCAAAACCGATCAACGGTACCTCTCCGTCGAGACCATTGACAATCAAGTCGATGGCTTCCAGAACATAGTCCAGCTCCTTTTCCGGTTCCGGCATTTTGAGTCGCGCGATGTCTTCCGGGGTCTGCACCGGCTTTCTGAAGCGCGGACCCCCACCGGTCTCGAAATAAAGTTCCAGACCCATTGCGTCCGGAATCACAAGGATGTCGGAGAAGAGAATTGCAGCATCGAATCCAAAACGCCGAATCGGCTGCAACGTAACTTCGCAGGCAAGCTTCGGCGTCGAACAAAGCGTCAGAAAGTCTCCGGCCTTGGCGCGTATCTCCCGGTACTCCGGCAGGTAGCGTCCGGCCTGGCGCATAATCCAGACCGGGGTGCGGTCGACCTTTTTCCGCATAAGGGCGCGAATAAACCGGTCGTTTCGCAGATTCGCCGTCATCAGTGCGGGTCTCTAGCCGGCAAATAGCCCGGTGATAGTTTCCTGGAAACTCACGGCGGCGGCATGCGGATCTTCGGCCTCCCGGATCGGCCGACCGACCACGATATGATCGGCACCGTCCCTGAATGCCTGCTCAGCGGTAACAATGCGTTTCTGATCATCGTTCGACCCGGTTGCCTCGGGGCGTATTCCCGGCGTGACAATCAGGACATCGTCTCCCAGGTGTTCGCGCAACATTTTTGCGTCCTGCCCTGACGCAATCAGCCCGTCGCAACCCGCATTCTTTGCCTGCTGGCCACGTTTCAAAACCAGGTCCTTCACTGCACCGGAGTATCCCATCGCCTCGAGCCCGTTCTTGTCAATGCTCGTCAGCACGGTTACCGCGAGAACTTTGACATCGCCCTTGTTCTCGGCAGCAGCCTCCATGATGGCACGGTCACCGTGTACGGTTATAAATGTAATGCCGCGTCCGCTCAGATTTCGCACCGCCCGGCCAACAGTTGCCGGGATGTCGTAGAACTTGAGATCCGCAAAGATATTTTTGCCCTGACCGACCAGGCTCTCCAGCAAACCAAAATAGTCGCCCGACATCGCGAGCTCAAGCCCAAGCTTATAGAAAGTTACGGCATCGTCCAATCGCTCTACAAGCCGGCGCGCCGTGTCAGCGTCGGCAACATCGAGAGCGAAGATCAGGCGGTCAGACGGTGCGATGTCTTTGACGGTCATTGGCAGAAATCGAGGCTTCAGCTCGGCGAGCGATTGTAGCAAACTGTTCAGGCCTTAGGCCCCAGGCGCCACACGCCAAAGCGCGAACGAGCGTCAGCGCTACTTCCCGATTCACTCTTCACTTTTCGTTTTTTTCACTTTTCACTTTCCGCTTCACTCCTCACTGTTTGCTTTTCACTTGACAGTTTTACGACAGATCAACTGCTTTCCCACTTCTCGAACATACGCTCGTACTCCTGGATCGCGTATCGGTCGGTCATGCCTGCAATATAATCGGCAACCGCCCGGGCGCGGCCTGGCGGGCCCTGTGCTGATTCCCAGCGTTCTGCGGTAGCGGCGTACTCTTCGGGCAACAGACGGATGTCTTCAAAAAACGCTTCGAACAACAACTTCAATGTTCGCTTGGCACGGGTCGTCATACGAACAACGCGATGGTGCCGGTACAGATTAGCCATCAGGAACCGCTTCAGTTCGAGATGTTGTTGGCCTGCCTCTTCGCTGAAACCGATCAACCGGGAATCCAGATGGCGGACGTCGTCGATCGATTTCGGATCAGAATCATTGATGCGTGACGCTGAAGAATTGATCAGATCGGTAACAAGAGCATTGATCATGCGCCGATCGATTTCATGAGTCAGGCGTCGCCCCTGCAGGTGATCATATCTCTGCCTGACTTCCTCGTAAGCGGTTCGGAACAGGGATGTTGTCAGCAGATCCTCGATCCGGATCAGGCCGGCACGTAATCCGTCGTCGACATCGTGGTTGTTGTAGGCCAGTGCGTCCGCGATGTCAGCCAGCTGCGCTTCGAGCCCCGGAAGCTCACCGCGTAAAAATCGTTGCCCCAGTTCGCCCAAGTTGCGGGCGTTTTTCTTTGAGCAGTGCTTCAGTATTCCTTCCCGGCTTTCGAAAGTCAGATTCAGGCCGGGAAAGTCCGCGTATTGTTCTTCTAGTTCGTCGACGACCCGTAATGATTGCAGGTTGTGCTCGAAGCCACCATAGTCCCGCATGCACGCGTTCAGTGTGTCCTGCCCCGCGTGACCGAAAGGCGTGTGTCCAAGATCGTGCGCCAAGCTAATGCATTCAATAAGCTGTGTATTCAAGCGGAGTGCGTGAGCGACCGAACGTGCAATCTGCGCGACTTCAAGTGAATGCGTCAGCCGTGTCCGATACATGTCGCCTTCGTGATTCACGAACACCTGGGTTTTGTATACGAGTCGTCGAAATGCGGTCGAATGGATTACGCGATCGCGGTCACGCTGGTATTCGGTCCTGAACTGCGGCGCTGCTTCTTCGTAGCGCCGGCCACGCGAAGTCACCGCGCAGGCTGCGAAGGGCGCAAGAGCCGACTCACCATACGCTAGCTGTCGGGACAGAGCGCTTTCAGGCTGAGCTTTCATCAAGAACCGCAGTGAGGTCGGCGGCGGGCACGTCCTTGCTCACAAACGCCGAACCCCGGGAATTGAGCAGCACGAATGCCGGGCCGCTCGCAGTAACCTTCTTGTCGTGCTTTAGTGCATCCAGTAACGCACGCCTGTCTACATTCGGAAGCGTTGTACCGAGCCCGGCTCGATTGACTATTGCAATGAGCGCGTTCGCATCGGACTGATCCAGACCGCCACGACGTACCGAGAGTCGTGCCGCCAGCGCCAAACCGATAGCGACGGCTTCTCCGTGCAGCAACTGACTGTAACCGGTAGAGACTTCAAGCGCATGGGCAAACGTGTGCCCGAGATTGAGCAGCGCACGCCGGCCCTGGTCACGTTCATCCTCCATGACAATCGCCGCTTTCAAACGACAACACGCCGTGACCGCATAGATCAGCGCCTCGCGTTCTTTACCGACGAGTGACTCCATATTGCCGTCGAGCCAGTCAAAGAACTCTTTGCTTAAGCCTGCGCCGTATTTGATCACTTCCGCAAGACCGGCCCGGTACTCTCGTTCCGGCAGTGTGTCGAGGGTTGCGACGTCAGCGACAACGCCGTCGGGTTGATGAAATGCGCCAATGAGATTCTTCCCCAGAGGGTGATTAACAGCCGTCTTGCCGCCTACGGATGCGTCAACCTGTGCCAGCAGCGTGGTGGGAATCTGCAGCCACGCGATACCACGCAAATAGCACGCCGCCGCGAAACCTGCCATGTCCCCGATAACACCGCCGCCCAGCGCAACGAGCAAGGCGTCTCGTCGCAGCCCTCTCTCAATCAGCGTATCGATGACCTTTTCAAAACACTTTAGCGTTTTGTGCTGTTCCCCCGCCGGAAGAATCAGAGTCGCCAGTTCCGAAGGCGCGAGAAAACCTGCTGCGTTATCCAGGTAGAGCGGTGCCACGTTCTCATCGGTGACGATAAGTACCTGCCTGTTCCTCAGATCGTCGGACAAACGCAAGCGAGCCAATGCATCATATTCGATCCGGATGTCATAGCTGCGAAAACCGAGTTCAACCCTGACCGTATTCATCACCGGGCTGCCAGCATGCCATCCTGGTCGAGTTTTTCGGCTATATCCCGTGCGACCTGCGCCACGCGGCGGCCGTTGGTGTCTACTGTCAGATCTGCAATCGATTCATACAGAGGTCCTCGCTCGTCGAGCAACTCCGTGATGCGCGCTTTCAGATTATCGGTATCCAGCATCGGTCGATTTTTCGATGCGCGGGTGCGCTCGTAAAGCTGTTCCGGCGATGCCTTCAGATAGACGACCAGCCCGGTGGCAGATAAGGACAGACGATTTACTTCCTCGACGACTGCACCACCGCCGGTTGCCAGAACGATGTCTGACTTAGACGCAAAGTGCTGTATGGCATCTGTTTCGCGCCGGCGAAACCCGGCTTCGCCTTCTTTCTCAAAAATGAAAGCGATATCAACACCGGTACGTTCCTCGA
>CAZJFQ010000058.1:0-12368 GCA_964545335.1 uncultured Gammaproteobacteria bacterium
CTTATCTTATATAAACGCAGGCTGAACGGATCCGTTGACACGGATCCTCGCCCTTCTGGTATGACTAATCCGTATTCAGAGTGGCCCTGGCAGCGGCAAGGAGCACGTCCGCGTCCAGTCGGACTTTGTAGTTCGGGTTGACGTATTGGAAGGTGATGAACCCATCGGTATTAATAATGAATACCGACGGTACCGGCAGGAGATGATGGGTTTCGCCCGACGCCTCCTCGAGGTCGTGGCCCCACCCGAGATACCGTTCGAACAGCTCGTCGTGAACATGGAAAGCCACGCCAAACTGCTGCGCCACCTCGAGCTTGCTGTCGGACAGGACTGTATAGGCGAGATCGTGCTCATCAAGACTCCCCGCCAGTTTTTCGTAGCGGTCGGCGCTCAAAAACAGGATGTCGAACCCCATCTTCTGCAGCTCGGCCTCTGCGTGGCGCATCCGGTCCAGATACTTATTGCAATACGGACACCAGCCGCCGCGATAGAAAATGATGATGGTCGAAGTTTCGAGGCGGGACGGATCGAATTGGAATACAGATCCATCGGCGTTACGGGCCTGGAAAGCCGGGGCGGGCAGTCCGGGAAGCAGCGGATGCACGTACTCGGCACGATCCGGAATCTCCGACTGTGGCCCGCCGCTGGCCGTAGTCAGAGCCAGGCTCATGACGATCAATCCGGCAAAGGCTAGCAGGATTCGCCATTTGTACTGATCGGAACAGATGTCAGGCATTGTTGATCACACTTACTTGCTGCGAGGCACGGATTCGTCGAGCATCAATGCCCGCACGAACTGGACTGGCGGAGAACCGTAGCTCAGCACTGTATCGTGATAGTCCCGCAAACTGAAGCCGTCTCCCCGTGCGGTTTCAATTTCAGCGCGCAGGTCCTTGTGCTCCTGATAACCAACAAAGTAGGTGGACAGCTGAGTCGATGATAGTTGAGCGCGCACCCATTTCCCCGCCGCTTCACGTTCCTCCTGAAACCCCCCTTCAACCATCAGTTGCATGGCTTCGTCGCGGGTCATGCCGTCAACGTGAATGGCCTGGTCCATGATGGCGTTGGTAATAGCACGCAGATACCACTTGAGATTGCTGAGTTTCAGTTTCGGATCGTGATCGAGGTAGCCGGCATCGACCATGACTTCTTCAGCATACACCGCCCAGCCCTCGATAAATGGACCCGAACCGAGCACGGCTCTTAAGGTCGACGGATAGCGATTTGACAGCGCCAACTGCAGATAATGGCCAGGCATCGCCTCGTGGATGGTGAGATCCTGCAACGACATCAGGTTATATTCCCTTAAAAAAGATTCGACCTGCTGGTCTGTCCAGCCTTCCGGCAGCGGCGCGACCGCGTAGAACGTGGCCTGTCCTTTGTCCAGCGGGCCGGGCGAGTCACAGTAGGCAACAGAGATCCCACGCTGAAACTCCGGCATGATGATGATTTCGATCGGGTCATCCGGCACTTCGACAATATTGTGCTCGCGGACGAAGGCTGTCGTTGCATCGAGCTGGCCTTTTGCAACGTCCACGATGTCATTCCTGCCGGGGAGATCTTTGTAAACGACCTCCAGTGCTGCGCGGATGATTGCCTGTTTGTACGCTTCATCTGCCTCTTCCGGATACTCGGAGTATGGATACAACGCCGAATAAATTGTTCTGGCGGTTCCGTACATGTCACTCCGCACCCGATGGTATTCAATCCACGCGCGTTCGCCGATTTCCTCCCTTGACAGAGGGCTGTGCAGCGCGAACGCGAGTTTTCGATCAAACAGTTTCTGTCCGATA
This sequence comes from uncultured Gammaproteobacteria bacterium, assembly GCA_964545335.1. Lineage (GTDB taxonomy): Bacteria > Pseudomonadota > Gammaproteobacteria > Steroidobacterales > CAZJFQ01 > CAZJFQ01. The sequence continues at coordinate 1,794 of CAZJFQ010000058.1, forward strand.
CGAAATTCGCCGGCAGCGTTGGGCACGAGTTCTTCATTGAACCATTGCTGATGTTCCTCAATGGCTGCTGTGGCGGTCTCCATCGCGGCTTCGAGCCGGGACTTCAGTCGCGGGGAGATGTTGTCCAGCTCCGGTCTGATCATGTTTTCCATGATCGAAATCAAGCCGCGGTTTTGTCGCGCTGCAGTTTGCGCATGGGTTTCAGGTACGCGCTCGACGTCGATTATTTCCCGTACCTGCGCCAGTAATCTCGGCATCGCCTCGAGGCGCGCGGCCGCATTGGTCAGCCGGTCCTCCAGCGGGGCAAAGTCACGGGCCATAAGACTGTAGATGGCGTTGCCCGCAAGCTGCGCATATCTCACCGGATTCCACGCCCATTCTTGTAATTCGTCCTGTGACCAGAGACTCGAGTCGATATCGTTTTTCAGCAACTCGTAGTCGATCTGATTGGCTTTGGACAGGCGCTTGAAGTTGACCTTCTTCAGTTGTTTCTGATACCGCCGGTAGAGGGCAGCACGCTGGTTCAGGCTCTGCACGTTGACTTCGTCCAGCAGCTGATCGTAACGATGATCGCCCAGTTCCGTTGCCGTTACCGGAGACAGCGCCGGGAATTCGTTGATATAACCAGTCGCCAGCCGCTCGAATTCATCGTCGGATTTTGACGCCAGCGCCGGTTGCACAGCCATGAGGCCAATGACACAAGCGGTGATGCATCTCGTTGCCGTATTCATTTATTATTCTCCGGTCTGAGGACTCCATCTGCCCGGAGTTAAGCTACACCGGACGGCATTTCCAAAAATCGCCTGAATGCGATGGTTGTAATTCGAAGGCGGCTATTCTAAACAGCTGCCTTCACCGCATAAAGCGGAGTCGGACCAGAAGTACGGCAAACAATCATGGATCACGAGCCCGACAAACCTGAATCAAATAATCTTCAGCCTTCTGCTCTGAGGGCGTTCGTCACCGAGCTTCGCGAACGGCGCGTTTTCAATACCGCGGCTATATACGTTCCCGTTGCCTGGGGGACAAGCCAAATTCCGGATTTCTGCAGATGAGACCCATAATAATGTGTATCGCTAGCTGTTCAGGTGAACGAGAAGTCGCTGTCACCGCTGCAAAAGGTGGTGCTATGACGGGATGAAAACTCTCCCCGATTATCTCCGTATGGATCTGGACATCTTGTCCGTAGGCCTGAACCCATCTGTGAACTCGGTCCGGGGCGGGTTCTATTTTGCGACGCCGCAGAACCGTTTCTGGCGAGCGTTGAATAAATCCGGACTGATCGACGTGCAACTCGAGCCGTCAAAAGAGTCTATGGATGTACTGTACAACCAATACGCCATCGGATTCACCGATGTGGTTAAAAGACCGACGCCCGGACTCAGCGACCTCAGCGCTGCCGACTTCAAGAAATGGGCGCCAATATTGCGCGACAAGATTGTTGAGTACCGACCACGGATTACCTGGTTTCACGGCAAGGTGGCGTTTGAAAAATTTCTTCGGTACGGCGAAAAGAAACCAGCGCAGGTGTCGTGGGGAAGGCAACGGCAACGGCTGGGAGGCAGTATTGCATTCGTAACTCCCAACACCAGTCCCGCCAACGCCGTATTTTCTCTCGCGGACATCACGGCGTGGTACAAAAAGCTGGCTTGTCTGCAGCGGCGACTTGAGTCTGGCGGCGCCAGCCGTCCTTGACCCCGAGACCGGGCCTCCGATTTGTGACCTGGGCCACAGGCCGGCCCATGACGGGCCGGTATGCTGGCAGTTATCTTAGGACCAGGGTTTCCACTCCTCTTACCTTTATGCCCGAAACGACCCTAGCGCTGGCTCGCACGCTGCTCGACTCGGCGGTATTGGCGTTTTCCGCCACGCTGGTCTTGTTGCTCATCGTCGAAGCAGCTTTTTATGTCCACGTACGATTGCCGCGGCGATCCATCTTTGCTCACAATCTTCTGAATCGACCGGGCGCCGATCTCAGGTCGCGCCGGATCAAACTCCGGGGCCGGCTCTACCTGTACAGTTTCGCGTCGCTCATGTTTCTGTTGACGTTTGCAGTGATCCTTATTGGGCATCCGGACCCGTTTGTCCGGTCGCTCCCTGCGTGGGCGCAGATTACAGTCGGGCTGCTGGTTCTTATGGGCATTCTGCATCTGATCGTGCGTGCGGTGGTGATCAAGCTGGCACTGCGTGATGTTCAGAACGGAATCGATGCATTTGGCAGTCTGGGTGAGGTGCTCGGCCGAATTTCATCTCGGGGGTACCGTGTGTTTTACAGCCTTCCTGGTCGCGGTTCCGTAATCGACGCGATTGTCATCGGCAGCAATGGCGTATTCGCTGTTATGGTTGCGCTGGGATCAGCATCCGCTGGTCAGCGCCAGAGCGTCGACCGTGTCGAATTCGATGGCAAACGAATCACTATCAACGGCAAGCCCGGCCGCGCAATCGTGGCGCGAGCAAAAGACAACTCCAGCTGGCTTCAGGAGCGGCTGGGACGTGTGATCGGTCACTCAGTAGTCGTCCGAACGCTGATTGTTGTACCGGGTGCCGACGTCCGTGCGAAATCGAGCGAAGATTGCCTGGTCGTCCCGGAGGATCGCCTGACGGTTTTGTCCGGCTGGACACGGAAAGACGCCTACCTCATGGAGGATGACATCGAGAGGATCACGCGCTGGCTGGAACAAAATTGTCGTGAATCTACCCTTAAAGACTTTCAAAAAAGACGCGACCCCGGCCGCCGCCTGCCACGGCGGGAATCCGGGGCCACAGCCTGAGGGTTGGTCAGTCCAGCAACCCGATCCTCAGCTGATACTCGGAACCGAATACAGTTCCTGAAGTATCTGCCTCAGCCTCAGTTTGCAGTGTTGGACCGGTTCGATGCGCGATTGCCTTTTCGGTCCCGCCGATGGCTAGCTCGATTGCCCTTGCGATCCAGCCGTCGGTCAACCTTGTTTCCTTTGCGATCGAGTCGCCTATTCACCCGGTCTCCCTTACGGTCCAGATGGTTGTCGATTCGGTCTCCCTTGCGGTCGAGCTTTCGGGCCAGTCTGTCGTTTCCGTGATCGCTGGCGTAGTCTGAGCGCCGGTCGAGACGTGCATCGATTTGATCACCCTTGTGGTCCAGGCGGGTATCAATTCGGTTGCCCTTATTGTCCAGCCGCTGCTCGATACGGTCGCCCTTGGTGTCAAACCACCTTTCGATACGGTCGGTATTGTCCTGGGCTATCGCAGCACCGCTGATGAGCGTCAACGCTGCAACTGCGCAGATCGTCCTTAATGTTCTGCCTTCTTCCATGATCGTACTCCCGTTGAGGTACTGTCGTTACTGTGGTTAACGTTGGATCAACGCCCCGGTTGACAGACCTGAGACTTTTCTTCTTTACATAATTCCCGATCCATGCCCGGTACCGGCACCTGTTTCTTGTGCAAGACAGAATTCATTTCCCGACAAGAAAAGTCTTGTTACGTGGAGCATCGAGTCATGTATAGTCACGGCCATGCACGACGGGGAGGGATGCCGACGATGAAAAAAGAATTCAGTGTCGACCAACCGACACAAAAAGAATCGGCAGACGACGAATCCGGGCGCGATTCATCATCGGAAAGTTGGGATCCCTATGAGGTTTGGCGCACCCGGATCAAGGAACCCCGGGAACTTCAATTTCACGTTAACAAAATTCGCATCACCAAGTGAGTCGAGACAGACGGGCAGCCGTTAACCCCGGCCTGTCAGCTACCTGAGTCGCTCTCTCGTATCCGGTCCTCGGTTCGCGGATGTGACGACAGGTAATCGAATGCATCCGGTCCGTCGTCGCCATAGGCGTCCTCGAGACGCTTCAGGATTCTGGCGAAGTGACTCCTTTCAATATCGTGCTGATCCAGATAGCCGTAGGCATAGATGTCGGCTTCAGTCTCGAATTGGCGCGAAAAACTGGCCTGTACCAGCGCCGTTGGTATCGTTGCCGACAATGCCGTCAATGACGTGACGTCCCCGGTAATAGCCACTATGACAACCGCAGTTGCCGAGTCCTGCAGCAACATTCGCAGCGAATGGCGGTTGACCACATGGCCGACTTCGTGGGCCATGACAGCGGTCAGTTCCTGATCATCTACCGCCAGCCCGGCCAGTTCGTCGGTGACGATTACGATGCCGGACGGTAGCGCCAGCGCATTCGCACCGAAGACACCACCGTGTCGAAGCTCAAGCCGCAACTCGTGTTCGTCACGGGCGTCGGTTGCAACGGCAGCAAACAGGTTTTGCATGCGCTCCTGCCGCTCGGGTTCCAGCTCCGTCGGTGACAACATCATGCTGTCCAGCAACTCCAGACCGCTTTCTCCTATCGATTCGTCAATCGATGCGGGCAACGCAAATGCGACCTCCTTGGCAATAGCTGGTATCGCGTAAACGACAAATCCCCAGCTGATTGCGGCCAGACTGATCACCGACAACAGTACGTAGTGCCAACTGCTCTCAAGTCGATGCAACCAGTGGGGTGCGCGCGTGGCGTATGTTTCCAATTGCTGATCTAGGGCATCGTTGTCTGAAACCTCCAGCCTGCTGCCGCCCGGCAATTCGATACTGCGGGACGTATTGCCAAGTCGCGTCGAAATTCTTACTTCGTCCACCAGATACTGAACGGGTCCGTCCATTCCGAATATATGAAACGTCCGGTCAGGGAAGATCTGGATCTCGACCTGGTAGCGCCGTGAGGTCTGACCGTCAAAATATCTGGCTTGAATCCGGCTCATATGCCTATGTCGATGTCGAAGAAATCGCCGACTTCTTCACCTGTCGCCGATACTTCCGCTTTCTCTGCGGCGGCAAATTCGTCCAGCGTCCCGACGATAGTCAGGCTGAGGTGCTCGAGCCGGTATCGCGTCGTGCGTATACGTGCCCACGGTATCGCCAGGCCCAGCGAAAAAATGATGGCGAGAATATTCGTAACGTAGATACCAAGCATTTCGTGCACGCGCAGATTGCTATGCAGACGGTGCCGCGCAACCGACGTATTGCCAAAGACTGTGTTGTGCACTTGGGTAGTGACATAGACATACGGAACAAGATAGGCCAGCGCGAGCGCAATCAAGCTGAGATAGAAAAGCAACAGAGACGTTTCCGGCGTTTGCGGTTCATCAGTCGGGCCCGGGGCGCCGTTGTCATTTAAGCCGAGACCGGTTAATAAAAAGATCACGAGGATCCAGACGAGAAGGAAAATGCCGGCGGCCGCAAAATAGATCCGGTAATACTTGCCGGGGGTTGCCTGGAACGTAAAAGCGGAGCGGCCGAAACCGCTGTTCGCAATAATGAATTCGTTTTGTACGAAACGGACAAACGGAAATATCAGGGCGAAGGTAAACGGGATGAGGAGCGGGAGCCCGAGATAGGCCTTATATGCGCCAGCATAATTGTGTTTGAACGTGAACCTGATGTTCCGGTAGGACGAGTTGCGTGCGTTGAACATTCTCGCCTTGACGATCAGCCAGGGGCTCAGGATGAAGATCAGTAACAGGACCAGAAATTCCACTCCCGGCACGAGGTAGCCGACAGCCACATACATGGCAATTCCCGCTACCGCAATCAAACGTCCCTTCAGGATCTTCACCGGATCCGCGTGATAGTCGAACGCATCACCCTCGAGCAGCGTATTGCGGTAGAAGTATTTCTTCCGTCGGACCTTGGCCCAGGCGGAATAGATGCCTACTGTCATCATGCTGAGCAGTACGTTGACGATCCAGATCCGGAAGTACTCGGCGGCGGTGCCGCGAAATTCAAAGTCAACCGTTGCTTTTCCTAGCGTAGACCGGTCCGGTTGATGAGGTAGATCCAACGTTGTGTGCCTTTCCTGACCGCTTCGAAATGTTCCAGGGGAGTCAGTCAAATATGACATGGACACGCCGGTTGCGCGCACCTTTCTTTTCAACTTTCCGGACCAGCAAGCGGCCGATTTCGCTGGTTCTGGCGACATGGGTGCCGCCGCAGGGTTGCAAGTCGATACCCGGGATCTCGAGCAAACGGATACGACCGACTCCGCGCGGCGGTTTTACGGACATGGTCCGGATGAGTTCCGGGCGCTCATCGAGTTCGTCTTCCGTGATCCAGCGGGTTTTGACTTCGTGATCGGCAGCAATCAGTTCATTGAGTGCCTGTGTGACCGCCTCTTTATCCACAGTGTCCTGCATATCAAAATCCAGGCGGCTCTTTTCAGCGCCAATCGCGCCACCGGTGACCCCGTAACGCAATACGGCACCGAGCAGGTGAAGCCCCGTGTGCATACGCATATGAGCGTATCGACGATCCCAGTTGAGAACCGCTGTGACTATGTCATCGGCCACCGGCAGAGCCGATTCTTCTGCCGGGATGTGCAGGATGACACCGCCGGACCCCTGACGTGTGTCGACAATGGGTATATCGACTCCGGTCTGCGTACGGAGAAACCCGGTGTCACCCGGTTGTCCGCCGCCTAACGGATAAAACACAGTCCTGTCGAGTACGATGCCATCCGCATCACTGCTCGTTACGCGGGCGTTGCAGCTCTTTGCATAAGCATCATCGCGGAAAACGGCGTGTGTCATCTCGATGCGGCTGGTCTACTCGACAATCGCCTGTGCGATCCGGCTCAAGAAAGCATTCACTTCGTCTCTGTCGATCCAGCGAACCACAACGACCATCCGGGCCTGCGGATATATCCAGATTATATTGCCGCCGTGGCCGCGTGCAGCATAACTGTCAGCCGGAACGTCAGGCCACATGAGTTTGTCAGGATTGAGCCACCACATATAGCCATAAGTCGGATTGACACCCCCCGGGGTGGTTGCTTTTGTTACCCAGTCGCTGTCAATAATCCGACGGCCGCACCAGTCGCCGCGATTCAGGAACAGAAGCCCGAAACGCGCCTGATCGACGGTTGCGATCCAAAGTCCGCCACCCCAGTGACCGCCGCCGCTGACCGATTTGACTTCACGCCCGCCGATCTGAATTTGTGAGGTGCGGTAGCCGTGCCACTCCCAGGCGTCGCTCGCGCCAATAGGGTCCATCAGCCGTTCTTTCAGCACGTCCGGCAGCGGTCTCTGCCACACTGTAAGTAATGCGAACGATGTTAGGTTGACACGGACGTCGTTGTATTCCCAGAAGGTGCCCGGCGCCTGCAGCTGCCGGTCACGGCCCCGGCGCCGGTCCGCTGTATCCGGCTTCCCCCACAGCGTGCCTTGCCATTCACTGGTCTGCTGCAGCAGGTGATGCCACGTGATCTGAGCATTATGAGCCCCGTTGAAATATTCACCAGCTACGTAATCTCTGACCGGATCATCGAGATCTTCGATAAGTCCTTCATCCAATGCCAGTGCCACTAGAGTTGAGAGAAAACTTTTCGTAACGCTAAAGGTCATGTCGACACGACGGGTATCGCCGAAGTCCGCGACGAGATAACCATTGCGCAACACCATCCCGCTCATCCCTCCACGGGGCCTTGTCGGTCCGACGATTTCGTCGTCCGGGCCCTGGTAACGACCGGCAAGATAGGCGCCGAGATCCCGCGGCACAGGCGTTTCGTGTTCGTGGGCGTAATCGATGGCGGCGTCCAGACGTTCACGGTTCAGACCGACTGCCTCCGGCTCCCTGCGTTCCCATTCACCCGCAGCCGGCGGGCAGTAGATGGTCTCTGCGACACTTGCCGATGTCGCTGCCATCATCAGTAGTGCCACCGGAGGGAACCTGGTCCTGCGCATTCGTATCATCGAGTGACTGAGAATCATCAATGCGGGCTCGGAATTGTAGCAAGGGCGTCAGGACGTAGCTCTGAGGCTCCGGCGCCGCATGATTCTCCACTTGACGTGCAGCTGAGATCTGACCTAAGGGGATCGAGAAGGACCGCAGTTACAGTGACGGGTGCCGGGCACCCGATCACAGATTATTGTGTAATTCTCCGCGTTATTGTGACGGCGATTTGCTATAAAAGATAAAGCAATCTACGGAGTCCGCCGGCGTGAGATCAGTTCAACGGGTACTTCTGGCTGTTTTGTTCTGGTTCGGCCTGACCGGGACTACTTTTTTTGCCTGCCGTGTCGGTGACCCCGTGCTGGATGAATTTCCACCCAACCGGGCGCCGGAAGCGCAGGACGGGGTCACGTCAACTGCGGTCGATGTCCCGGTTAGTGGCCGGATGGTAGCCAGCGATCCCGACGGGGACGATATTTCGTACACGATTACATCGGCGCCGACCTTGGGTGTCGTTCAACTTGTCGATGCTGCGACCGGTGACTACACCTATCTGTCGGGTATTGCCGGCAATGACAGCTTTGAGTTTCGGGTCACGGACGGGCGACGCAACTCGAATACGGCGAATATCTCAATAACGGTGCTGAACGCGCAGATTTCCTGGTTACAGGCAACTGAAAGTGTTCCCGACGCATCGGAGAATATGGAGTGTGGCGGAGTTGCCGGCTTTGTCCCAGTTGATACGGTCATAACAGATCCGTTTGACAACACACATCTGCTGAGAACTTCAGATGCGGCGGCGGGCTTGAGTGAATCATTCGACGGCGGGCTTACCTGGATCGTCTCGCCGGTATCAACGCTGCTGTCAGGAGAGGTTTTTTCAGTCGAGTTCAGTGAACTGGAAGCGGGTCTGATTTACGTTGCGGCGTCGGCCGGTGAGGGCGGACAGCTGGTTCGACACGATCTCGCTGCAGGTTGGAACATCGCAGCCCGGACGGAGTTCGAGATCCGGCAACTGGATATAACCGGTGTGGATACTGTGGGCCAAGTCACGATTGCCGCGTGCACGAACCTGGACAGAACTCCCCGCATCGGGCACGACCATCGTTTTTAAACGCTCAATACCCTTTGCCCGGCGGCTCATTTTCGAGCGGGCCGCGCATTTGCGGCGGGACGGGCAGTATTGAATCGAAAGCGCGTCGCATGATCCAGGCCTTGTTGGCCGGAATTGTCGGGTAACGCCCGTTAACCTGGGTGGCCTGCGATTGCGACAGGGCCGATTCAAGAACGCCATGTGCAGTCGGACAACGCTGCGACAGAGTGTAAAGAACCTTGTATGCCGCGCCTTCGTAAAGACGATAGCAGGCCTCGAAGTTTTCCGCGTTGTAGGCCGGCGCGCCTATCCGTATGGCTCGCGATAGGACCTGTTCGAACATGACAATGTCTTCTTCCGCACATTCCTGCTCGATCAGGGGCCGAATCGGTTCCAATGTATTCGGATCCAGGAGCGCGAGCTGCATTTCGCTGTGCTCCGCTTCTTCGAGCAATTCGAGCACCACGCGGCTGGGGACCGCGAAATTCAGATTCTGGGCACCGGGGGTTGTCGCCGCCGCAATGCCTACAACCTGACCGTCGGTGGTCAATATCGGCCCGCCGCTCGATCCGGGCGACACGGCGCTCGTTATTTGCAGCAGATCCTGATCGCTAGAGGTGGGTGTTGGCCGACGCAGACCGCTGATGATTCCCTGTGAGATGGAATTGCTAAAACCCAGCGGACTGCCAATGGCGATGACATCCATACCCACCTTTGCCGTACCGGCCGGCGCAAGCGGCAGTGCCGGCAATGGTAGTTTCTCAGTTCGCAGCAGTGCCACGTCCCATTCCTGGTTTTTTATCAGCACCCCGCGGACAATAAACTCGTCATCCGCGGACGACGTCAGTTTGACCGCGACACCGTCTTCGATCACGTGCAGGCTGGTGGCCACGATCCCTTTCGCGTCAACCACGAATCCGCTGCCATGGGAGACCTGTCGGCCGTTGCGGTCGTAGACACTGAGCGTCAAAACGGAAGGATTAATCTTGTCAAACAAGTCGGACAGGCTGTCCTCCGCGCGGGCATGCGTTTGGGCAAGTCCTGCAACGATGACGGATGCAGCGAGCAGGAATCGAAAATCGAGCTTCATGATGGTTCCTTGATGGTCGTCAGATCTCATCCGGCGGTCAAAGTGTTCAAGTCCGGACCGGGAGTGATCGAAGCAGCCAGTCGATGCCGTGCCGAATACCGGGTACTGCGTTGACGCACATGCTAAATGGACAGCGTTGGTATCGCCAGGTTTCCTTAGCATCAACACAGTCACTATTTATTCGACGGTCTTTACCAGGTCACCGGGCTTTGGCTCACCATCGGGATAAATGCCATTAAGCAGTCGCAGACGCTGCTCAGTGTACTTCGGGATTGCAGCGTCGACCGCAAGGGTCTCCATAGTGGTGCCCGACCGGGCAGTCAGTATTTTGATCGCAGGCGGCTTTACTCTCTTGAAGTCGGCCTGGGTCATCCGGCCGAAACTGAAAATCGTGGCGATAAACTGCCCGTCCGCAGCGATCTCGTGGCTGTCATTCCTGCCCGCTCCAGCAAATACATACGCCTGGCCGTAGTGTTCGTCGATAACGATGGCGTAGCGAACCGGTCTGCGCCCGAATGGCGACTGGGCTTCTTCGGCAATCGCAAGGTATGCGGGCATACCTGCTACCTGCACCTCCGAACCGTCCCGGATACGCGTAATTTTGAGCTGGCGCACCAGAAAATCTCTCGCAGACAACCTTGTATCAACCGGAAATGCTCTGACTTGCATCAGGGCATCACC
>CAZJFQ010000059.1:0-6798 GCA_964545335.1 uncultured Gammaproteobacteria bacterium
GGATGGAAATTGACCCTCTTGAACGATGTTCATTTACTGCAAAATCAGTGAGAAAGAGAGGCATTCTCACCAAAATCATAGACTATTTGGGGTTTTCTTCCCACTGCGTTATGTTGAGTATATCAGGCTTCCGGACGGCCTGATTTGACATATTATTGTGCATATATCGCAGATCTTGTCATCTGGATATGGTCTGGGAATGCGCCGCCCGGCGCACAGGAATTTGACATATTCCTGGATTTTCGACCCAAATCGCGGTCTGTTCGCGACAGGATCGTGCGTTTTAAAGGCGCAAAAAAAGTCGGCGTCCCTGCCGACTATATCTCGCCTCATCATTTAGGAGATTCTGAGGGTTGTAGGAGCCTCTCCTGAGCGACTAGGGAAAGCTCGCGAGTATTTATATCTGAAAGCAGTCCAGGTGAATGTGACCTGAGTCACGATTCATGGTGTCGTCGGCAATCCCCTGAAAGTACGGGGTGTGAGGGTGTCGGGCTAACCCTGAATGATAGCGGCTGACAGGATTCATGGCTGAAGTGCGCAAGCCGCACCGTAGTACGGTCAGGAATCTGGAATCGTTCCAAAGCCGGATTGATCGAGATCAGTCGTTAATGGCTGGTTGCCGCTGCTTCGTCAGGTGTCAGCGCAACGATTCCCAGGGCGTGGATGTCTGTTTGCATCAGGTCGTCCAGGAGGTCATACACTATCCGGTGTCGCTTTATCGTGGATTGATTCCTGAACGCATCAGAAACAATGCGCACTCGAAAGTGGCCACGGCCTTCCTGCGCACCAGGGTGGCCGGCGTGCTGATGGCTGTCGTCGAAAATCTCGAGCTCAACGGGTTTGAGTTCAAGGAGGCATGACCGGATCGCGTCGATCCGATTGTCGGTCACGGGAGGACCTGCTTGAATGGCTTAACGTCGACATTGGCAAAAGCGCCTGTCTTCAGATACGGATCCTTGTTGGCCCATTTGGCTGCAGCCTCGAGCGAATCAAATTCCGCCACGATCAGGCTCCCCGACCAGCCGGCCGGGCCGGGATCGGGACTGTCTATGTGAGGAAACGGACCTGCCAGAATGAGGCGGCCTTCGTCGACCAGTTCATTCAAACGACCGATGTGGGCATCACGTCCCTTGGCGCGCATCGGGGCGCTATTGTCGACGTCCTGGCAAATGATGGCGTACAGCATTCACGTCTCCTCGTCCGCCGGCACATCGCGCCGAGATTTGGACGCAATCCAGAACACCTGCAGTATGAGAAAGACAAATTGGACCCCCATCAGGCCGAACAACTTGAAATTAACCCAGGCGTTCTCACTGAAGTTATAGACGACATACAGGTTGACCGCGCCGATCAACAGAAAATAGAGGATCCATACTATGTTGAGCGCGCGCCAATGGCCTGGCTCGAGCTCGACCTTGCCCTTCATCGCCTCGCTGAGCACCTTCGATTGATACATCCGTTGGACCAGATTTTTCTGACCGATGAACTGGCTGCCCAAAAACAGAAGCGCGAACAGCCAGAAGAGAATGGTGGGTTTCCACTGGATATATAGCGGGTTTCTCAGTGCCAGCGTGATTCCACCGAAAAATAAAACGAGACCCGCCGATGCAAGATGCATCCGATTCACGGTGTGGGTTCGAAACCAGTTCACCGCAATTTGCACCACCGATGCCACCAGCAGCACGCCGGTAGCGACATAAATCCCGTACATCTTGTACGCGACAAAGAACGCCAGGATGGGAAAGAAATCGAATAGCAGTTGCATGCCGGCTCGCTTCCACCTCCATATTCGGTGCCAGGCCCAGTCCGGCTATCATAGAATACTGGCACGTGGCATCACAAAAGGACCGGTCGCCGGATGGCGGTGAACCCTGGATTAATGCTCAATGAGTCAGTTTCTACGTATTCACCCGGATAACCCACAGCTGCGGCTGGTTCGGACCGCCATGGATATTGTCCGCGACGGCGGCGTGATTGTGTATCCGACGGATTCCTGCTACGCACTGGGGTGCGCTATCGGCAATCGTGCCGGGGCCGACCGTATCGCGCGGCTCCGCCAGCAGGATAAGACTGACCGCCTGACTCTGGTCTGCCGGGACCTGTCACAAATCTCGAACTACGGCCGGGTCGAAAACTGGACCTACCGGCTTCTCAAGTCGTACACACCCGGGCCATTCACGTTCATTCTGAAGGCCACCCGCGAAGTGCCTCGCCGGCTCAAGAATGCCAGCCGCAAAACCGTCGGTATTCGGGTGCCTGATCACCCGGTGCCGGCAGCGTTGCTGGAGGAATTGAGTGAACCGTTGATGAGTTCAACTCTGTGGCTGCCGGGCGATGACGTGCCGATGACTGACGCCGAGGAAATTCGCAAGCGGCTGGAGAATCAAGTCGACGCTGTAATCGACGGCGGCAACTGCGGCCTCGAGCCGACCACGATAATCGACCTCACCGGGGACGCACCGGTGGTGATTCGCAAAGGCAAGGGCGCATTCGGGGCCGTCGCGTAGGGCGCGGCAATTCGTGAGCGCCTGCGTATAATAGGTTGATGCCCGAGCTCACAACGGTCCAGAAGCTTGTTGCGGCGGTCATCCCTGTTATGTTTGCCATTACCGTGCACGAGGCCGCGCACGGTTACGTAGCACGGTATTTTGGTGATCGGACCGCGGAAATGCTTGGCCGGTTGACCCTCAACCCGATAAAGCACATCGACCCGATCGGGACTATTCTCGTGCCAGCCGTTGCGCTGCTTCTGACCGGCTGGGTCTTCGGCTGGGCGAAACCGGTTCCGGTTGGTTTCCAAAATCTGAGAAATCCCAAGCGCGATATGGTGTTCGTCGCTGTAGCCGGTCCGGCAGTGAATATCCTGATGGGGATAGCCTGGGCCGTGATAGCCGGTTTGATTGCGCGCTCAGGATTGCTGGGCGGCACCACTGGCGCTGTGCTCATGCAGATGGCCATCATCGGTGTATTTATCAATTCCATCCTGGCCGTATTCAATATGCTGCCGCTGCCGCCACTCGACGGTGGCCGCGTTGCCGTAGGCCTCTTGCCTGAACCAGCGTCATCTCGCCTTGCTTCTGTTGAGCCTTACGGTTTCATGATTCTGATTCTGTTGCTCGCCTCCGGTATTTTGTGGCCAATCATCTCTCCAGTAGTTTCATTTGTTCGACGGGCGATATTCTCGCTGGCAGGATTGAACTTCTGATCCAACCCGCGAACGATGACCAAGGCAACAAAACAAAATTCCCGTGTCGTGTCCGGAATGAGACCAACCGGCGGTCTGCATCTGGGCAACTATCACGGGGCGCTCAAGAACTGGGTCAAGCTGCAGCACGAATACGAGTGTTTTTATTTCGTGGCCGACTGGCACGCCCTGACGACGGACTACGACGATCCGTCGCAGGTTGGAAATAACACCTGGGAAATGATAATTGACTGGCTCGCCGCCGGTCTCAATCCGGCGCACGCGACGCTCTTTATTCAATCGCGGGTCCCGGAACACGCCGAGTTGAACCTGTTGCTCTCGATGATAACGCCACTCCCCTGGCTCGAGCGGGTACCCAGTTACAAGGACCAGCAGGAGAAACTTCAGCACAAGGATCTGGCAACGTACGGATTTCTCGGTTATCCGTTGCTGCAAAGTGCGGACATCCTGATGTACGAGCCCCTGTATGTGCCGGTCGGCGAAGATCAGGCGGCGCACGTCGAAATCACACGTGCAGTAGCGCGGCGGTTCAATAACCTGTATGGGCGCGAGGAAGATTTCGAAGACAAGGCCGAGAAAGCGATCAAGAAGCTTGGCGGTCCCGACGCCAGGAAATACCGGGAGTACCGGCGCCGGTACCAGGAGCAGGGCGAGCACGATGCCCTCGAGCAGGGGCGCCAGCTGCTTGACGCCAATCCCGGCATTACTGTGGCCGTTTACGAGCGATTGTCGGGTTATCTCGAAGGCAGTGGTCGCAGCATCCTGGTCGAGCCCGAAGTCCTGCTGACGCCAACGCCGAAAGTGCCGGGTCTCGACGGCCGGAAGATGTCCAAGTCCTACAACAACACGATCCTGATGCGTGAGGACCCGGACTCTGTGGCCAAAAAGCTGAAAACGATGACTACTGACCCGGCCCGGGTCCGGCGCAGCGATCCGGGTGACCCCGAGAAATGCCCGGTGTGGGACCTGCACAAGATCTATTCAGACGACAAAACCAAGGAATGGGTGCAGGAAGGGTGTCGTTCTGCCGGCATCGGTTGTGTAGACTGCAAAAAGCCGCTGATTGAACAGGTTGTCGCGGAAGTCAAAGGCTTTCGCGAGCGTGGACAGCAGTACGAGGACAATCCCGAGCTCGTCAAGTCGGCGATCGCTGAGGGCTGTGAAGATGCCCGCGAAGTGGCTCGGGAAACCCTCGAGGACGTCAGGGAGGCCATGAGCCTCAACTATCGTTGACGACAGCAGGATGACAACTGCACGTAAACCCGAACTTACGGTTATCGAAGGGGACAAGGGCAAAATCGCCCTGACTCCGGAACACCGCCCGGCCCAAGCGGAGATGCCGTTCGCCATGATTGAAGGCGAACCGCTGACCGAGCTGCCCCACGATCTTTATATCCCGCCTGAAGCGTTGCAGGTCTTCCTCGAAGCGTTCGAAGGACCGCTGGATCTCCTGCTTTACCTGATCAAGCGGGAGAACATCGATATCCTTGATATTCCGATCGCGGAAATCACCAAACAGTACGCCGAATACATCGATCTGATGCAGGACCTGCAGCTCGAACTGGCTGGTGAGTATCTGTTAATGGCGGCGATGCTGGCGGAGATCAAATCCCGCATGTTGCTACCGCGCTCCGAGGATGAGGACGAGGACGAAGAAGATCCTCGCGCCGAACTGATCCGGCGGCTGATGGAATACGAGCGCTACAAGCAGGCCGCGGAGGATATCAGCAGTCTGCCGCGTCTGGAGCGGGACATTTTTCCGGCCGAGGCCGTGGCAACGGAAAAGAATGTAGTCGAGTTCTTGCCTGACATCACGTTGAAGGAGCTGCTGGTATCGCTTAAGGAGGTCATGTCCCGGGCCGAAATGTTTGCCCACCTGCACGTTAGGCGGGAAGCCTTGTCTGTCCGGCAGCGCATGTCCAACCTGCTGAGTACGTTGCAGGAGCAGAAGGAGATTGCATTCGTCGAGTTGTTCCGGCCCGAAGAGGGCCGGCTCGGCGTGGTGGTCAGCTTTATCGCTCTGCTCGAATTACTCAAAGACAGCCTGATTGAAGTTGTCCAGAAAGACCTGTACGGTCCGATTCGCATCCGGGCTGTCGGTGTACAGACCGGGCCGCTGAAAACCGAATTCGATGAACAGGAAGGCTAACGCCAGAGCGATGGACAAACGGAAAGTCAGAAATATCGTCGAGGCGGCGCTCCTGGCCGCCAGGGATCCAATAGGTGTGGACGACCTCCTGCAACTGTTCGAAGAGGCGGAGGACAGACCCGAGCGCAAGGAAATTCGCGATGCGCTGAAGCGCCTTGAGGACGATTACGCTGATCGAGGAATCGAAATTCGCGAAGTAGCCGGCGGCTACCGGATACAGGTAAAGCCTGAGCTCAAAGACTGGATTTCCCGGCTGTGGAAAGAACGACCGCCGCGGTATTCGCGTGCGCTGATGGAAACGTTGGCATTGATTGCGTATCGACAACCGATTACCCGTGGTGAAATCGAGTCGGTGCGGGGTGTTAGTGTGAGCACCAACATCATTCGCAGCATGCTCGAGCGCGAGTGGATTCGGATCGTCGGCCACCGTGAAGTACCCGGACGACCGGCGATGTTTGGAACCACCAGGGAGTTTCTGAGTTATTTTGACCTGAAGACACTCGACGATCTTCCTTCGCTGGCGGAACTAAGTGATATCGAAAACCCAAATATCGAACTGGACCTGGGGATTCCGGTGGCGGCGGAAACTTCCGCAGAAGGTTCCGGGTCTGAATCCGGTGCGCGCGATCGTGAGGGCGAAGAAGAAGAGGAGTCTGAAGCGGAGCATTTTGCGGAGCTTCGCGAGTATGGATTGACCGGAGACGCGAGCTGAATGGCCCATGCCCGAGCGAATCCAGAAACTGTTGGCCGCTCGGGGCCTTGGATCCCGCCGTCAGATTGAACAATTCATTGCGCAAGGTCGTGTCATCGTTGATGGCCGGCCGGCCAAACTCGGTGACCGCATCACCGGCCTCGAGCGCATCCTGCTCGACGGCAAACTCCTGAATCTCACCAGGGCGGCCAAAAGTCACCGCTACCTGGCCTATCACAAACCGGTCGGGGTCGTTTCGACCGGTTCAGACCCCGAAGGACGGCCCACAGTGTTTCGGGGACTGCCACGGCTGCGCGGTCAGCGTTGGATTTCTGTCGGACGACTCGATGTAAACACGTGTGGGTTACTCCTGTTTACGACCGACGGCGAGCTGGCCAATACATTGATGCATCCCTCGGCACAGATAGAACGGGAATACGCATGCCGCGTACTCGGGGAACCGATGGAGGAAGATATCGAAACCCTGGTCAACGGTGTCACGCTCGACGACGGGCCGGCCCGCTTTGAAGAGGTTGTGCATTCCGGCGGGGAAGGCGCCAATCACTGGTTCCACGTTGTGCTGGTAGAGGGGCGCAAGCGGGAAGTTCGGCGATTGTGGGAATCCGTGGGGCTGATCGTTAATCGGCTGCTGCGCGTTCGTTTCGGGCCGATCATTCTCAAGAAGGGTGACATCAAACCAGGCCACTTCCGTAACCTGACCCGCGAAGAAATCGATGCCCTCTACGACGCCGT
>CAZJFQ010000059.1:6898-12074 GCA_964545335.1 uncultured Gammaproteobacteria bacterium
CAGGCCACTTCCGTAACCTGACCCGCGAAGAAATCGATGCCCTCTACGACGCCGTTAACCTGCAGGCACCGAAAAACGTCGCGGGCGCCCGGGAAAAAAAGCCTCGACGAATTAGCAGAAAATAGACGCGAAGGCGCCCGCAGGGCACTACCTTGTTCAGCAACAGCTTCCCTCAGGGCGCACGAAGTACATGAATAGAAAACAAAATTTGTAGCAACAAAAAAAGTCTCTGCGCGGACCGAAATACATATATACAGGACTTTGGAATTTTAATAATTTTCTTAGTGTCCTTGGTGTTCTTCGTGTTAAATGTAGTTCAAGTCTTATCGGTGTTTTGAAATGACGCTCTCACATTATTATCGAGGCATTTCATAGTGCTCGAGCTGCGTAGTCTGGATCTGTTGCGGCAGAAACTCGGTGAGCTGAACGCATCGTTCGCCGGGTTACCGCCTTTTGATTCCGCGGTTGACCTGAATCGGGTCCGCGAGGTGCTGGACGAAGTCGTCGAGCGAATGGCGGACAATTATCCGTATTTTCACCCGCTCTACGCCGGGCAGATGCTCAAGCCGCCGCATCCCGTAGCACGGCTGGCCTACGCGATCTCAATGTTCATCAACCCGAACAACCACGCCCTCGATGGCGGCCGCGCGAGCTCGATGATGGAAAAGGAAGCCGTTGCGGAGATTGCAAAAATGTTCGGCTGGGATACACACCTCGGCCATCTGGCGAGCGGAGGAACCATGGCCAATCTGGAAGCGCTGTGGGTCGCTGGCTGTTTGCATCCCGGGCAGGCCATTCTGGCCTCCAGTCAGGCGCATTACACCCACGGCCGCATCTCCGAGGTCCTGCAGCTCAACTTTGAGTCCGTACCGGTAGACGAACGTGCCCGCATGGACGTCAATGCGCTCGAAGATCGGTTGAGGGTCGGCAATGTCGGCACCGTCGTCGTGACAGCGGGAACGACTAGCGTCGGCTCTTTCGATCCGTTGCCGGATATCCTGGCGCTGAAAGCGAAGTATCCCTTCCGTATTCATATTGATGCGGCGTACGGCGGTTACTTCAAACTGGTCGAAGGCCTGGGACGCGACACGAGCGCAGCCCTGGCGTGTATGTTCCAAGCGGATTCGATCGTCGTTGACCCTCACAAACACGGTTTGCAGCCGTACGGTTGCGGCTGCGTTCTGTTCAAGGATCCGTCGGTCGGTATTTTTTATAAGCACGATTCCCCTTACACATACTTCAGTTCTGGCGATTTGCACATGGGGGAGATTACTCTGGAGTGTTCAAGAGCGGGGGCATCAGCAGTAGCTTTATGGGCGACGCAGAAGCTGTTGCCTCTTGAGCCGGGCGGCGAGTTCGCCAGCGATCTCGGAAAATGTCGCCAGGCGGCGGTGGAGCTTTTTGCCCGCTTGAAAAAAGACGATCGATTTCTCACCGCGATGGAGCCCGAGATCGACATTGTTGTCTGGGCACCGAAGGCAAAATCGGCAAGTCAGATTTCCGAACTCTCGCAGCAGCACTTCGACAGGGCCGCCGAAAAGAATCTGCACCTGGCGTTGGCCAGTGTGCCCGCCGATCTGCTCAAGCCGTACTGGAACCGGGTGAACTTCGATCAAGACTCTGTCTTATGCCTCCGCTCCTGCATGATGAAACCGGAACACAAAGAGTGGGTCGGCAGGATCTGGAAGATAGTCGACGGACTCGGTAACTGACGGCTAGAGAAATGGATAGTTTGCAGTCGCGCCTCGATCAAGGTGACGTAATTTTGATCGATGGCGGTACCGGTACTGAAATCGAGCGCCGTGGTGTCACGATGGACTCGGACGCGTGGAGCGCGGTTGCCAACAAAAGTCATCCCAACATAATTAGAACAGTGCATGAGGACTACATTCGTGCTGGTGCAGAAGTAATCACGGCCAATACATATGCGACCGCCCGGCACGTACTCGAAACAGCCGGGTTAGGCGAGGATGTCAGGTCTATCAATCAAGCCGCCGTTCGTGTGGCCCGCGAGGCTCGCGAGGAAGTGGCCGAGCAGGCGGTCTGGATTGCCGGCTCGATGTCTTCAACAGCAGGATTTCATGCCGGGGGTTTGCCGGATGATGAGCAGGCCCGGGCAAGTTATCACGAACAGGCGGAGATACTAGCGGAGGCGGGCGTCGATCTGATCATTGCGGAAATGATGACTCACGAGAAGAATGCCACCCTTGTTGTAGAGTCTGCCCGCGCAACCGGTTTGCCGGTGTGGGTCGGCCTGAGTGCGGAAGTCAATCGCGAGACAGGCGAGGTGCTGCCATGGGGTGTCAGTAGCTCGAGGTCTCCGCCGGGTGATTTCCAGCAAACGGTCAAGTCGTTATCCGAGCTCGCCGCCGTGCAGGTCATGGGAATCATGCACACCAAACTGGTTGATTTCGAGCCAGTACAGAATGTACTTCGCAAATATTGGTCCGGACCGCAACTGGCTTATGCAGAAAGCGGTATCTGGCAATCACCCAGTTGGAAATTTGTTGGCGTTGTGTCACCGCAAGAGTATGTTCAGGCAGCGCTACGTTGGGTTAAATCCGGCATCCAGGTTGTCGGCGGATGCTGCGGTATCGGACCTGAGCACATCAGTGAGCTGAAAGAAAATCTCCCGCATCACCTTGGCTGATTACTGATGACGAAGCCAGCGTCACTGACAATCAGAGAACTCTACGATCGCCTGCTTGAAATGTATGGGCCACAAAAGTGGTGGCCGGCCGAGACTCCGTTCGAAGTGATCATGGGAGCGATTCTGGTTCAGAATACAAATTGGCGTAACGCCGCGCACGCGATCCTTAATCTAAAAGCCCGCTACCTTGTAACGCCCGGCGCTATTGAAAGCACGTCGGAAGAAGCGCTCGCCGACATTATCCACCCCGCCGGATTCTACCGGGTCAAGGCGAAGAGAATTCAAAACGTCTGTGCCTGGATACATGAAAACGGAGAACTTGACGACCTGAATGCTTGGGACACAGATTCACTTCGCGACAGCCTTCTCGCAGTTAAAGGCATCGGTCCCGAAACGGCAGACTCGATTCTCTGTTATGCGTTTGGTCGGCCGGTGTTTGTCGCTGACTCCTATGCGCGCCGCCTCTTTGGGCGCGTAGGTAGTTACCATGAAAAAGAGCAGGGCCGTGGTTATGAAGATCTGCGAGCATTTGTCGAAGCGGTTATGGGCAAAGAAACCCAGTGGCTTAATGAACTGCACGCGCTCGTAGTGCGCCACAGCAAAGATATCTGCAGGCCAGAGCCGCAGTGCAGCCGATGCCAGCTTGCATCAGATTGCAAGTGGGCACAGAGTTTGCAATAACGATTGAAGAAGCCTACGGCGCAGGTATGAGCGTTAGATCTCCCCCTTATAAGGTTCATCACTCAAGAGGAGTCTCGCACCATGACTAATGAAGGGGACATACCTCTGGAAGGCGGGTGCACCTGCGGCGCCGTGCGCTACCAAGTGACGAGCAAACCGATGTTTGTGCACTGTTGTCATTGCCGGTGGTGTCAGCGTGAAACCGGGGCATCGTTTGCACTTAACGCGTTGATAGAGTCTGACCGGGTGGTGTTGCTGAAAGGATCGCCGGAGTCGGTGGACACGCCTTCAAACAGCGGCAAGGGGCAGAGAATTGTCCGCTGTCCCGAGTGTCATATCGCCCTATGGAGCAACTATGGCAGTGATGCTATTCGTTTCTTGCGTGTCGGTACGTTGGATGAGCCGGATCTTATGCCACCCGATATCCATATCTACACGGTGTCAAAGCAACCGTGGGTAGTGATTCCGCCGGATATGCCGGCTACTGAGGAGTACTACAAGAGCAGTGAACATTGGCCTGAAGAAAGTATTGCGCGTCGCCGAGCAATCCTGAGCTGACGCGATTTGGGGGACTGCATCCACCGGAGTAGGCTTCCTGGACTGAAAAACATAGTCAAGAAATTCTAGGACTCGATCATGATAAGAAGAATAATAGCCGTGATCACGGGCATCGTGGTTGCGGGTGTAGTCGTGGCAATCGTCGAAGAGATCGGTCACATAGTTTACCCGCTACCGGAAACCCTCGACTGGGCTGATCCGACGACTGTTCAGAATTACATGGCAACTCTTCCGCTACCGGCCATCTTGTTTGTCCTCGCCGCCTGGGTGTTTGGTGCGTTCGGCGGTTCCGTCGTTGCAACCTTGATCGCAAAGCACAAGTCGTACATCTATTCTGCGATCGTGACCGGCATGATGCTGCTGGGGTCCATATATAACCTGTTAAAGATTCCACACCCAACGTGGTTCGCTGTGTTGGCGATTATCCTGGTCCCGCTGGCGGGGTATCTCGCGTGGCTGGTCGTCAAGGGAAACAACGAATCTCCGGCGGCACCGTCATCGGCGTAAGGGCGATCGTTGCGGCCACGAATATCAGTTTCGCGTCGTGAGGCGTATTTTCCGCCCTTAAACCCGGGTGCCGACGTCCGCGGGAAAATGGCGTCGCTGCTGGTTTTCTGCAGCAAAAGGGCTCATAAACAGTGAGTTAGCGCACACATGCGCGCCAATACTGGTAATATTCGCGACGCTCCTGCCGTCCGGGATCTGGAATCGCCCGGAGACAAAGAATAAAACAGAAATCTAGGGGGAGAAAAACCTATGAGTGCTGCAAAAATCGTCCGAATTCTCGGACTGCTCGCGGCGATCGTATTCGCCTTTGTGACGTTTAGCTACGCAGGCCTGGTCATGGTCCTGCTCGGCCTTGCTATCGGCTATTTCGTGGATACGGGGGACCGGATACTCTACCTGGTCATGACTGTGGCGCTGGCAACAGGAGTGGCTGACGCTCTCAGTTCGGTCCCGCCTCAGGCTGTTGGTGACGCCCTGACGAAAATTCTCGGCAACGTCAGTACTATTATTAGCGCCGGCGCCGTGACGGTCATCGGCATGCGGATCTATGAGCGAGTAATGGAATAGCCTTCGGGCCATTCCTTTCGATGATCGACCACCTGTGTTGGGGCTCCTCGTGAGCCCCGACAATTAATGTTTCTCAACTATTCTGATCTCGTATCCGGAGATCAGGTTTTTCGTACCTGTCACCGACCCCTGAAAGTCAGTCAGTGAGCTACCCCGGAGTTCTCGAGAATCTGGCGGGCAGCTTCGCCGCGGTATTCGAAGTATTGACCCGAT
>CAZJFQ010000060.1:0-11259 GCA_964545335.1 uncultured Gammaproteobacteria bacterium
CCGCGGTGCTCCGCGAGCTGGGGGTTCGGATCGACAATTCCGGAGAAGGCCGCATCGTAGTTTATGGCTCGGGCATGAACTCGCTGTCGCCGGCGTCCAGCGCTCTGGACTGCGGCAACTCCGGTACCTGTATGCGCCTGCTGACGGGGCTTCTGTCTGCCCAGTCGTTCGACGCGAAAGTTGTTGGTGACGAATCACTGATGCGCAGACCCATGCAGCGTGTCGCTGATCCTCTGGTCGAGATGGGTGCTTCAATATCAACAGACGGTGGTCATGCGCCAATCAATGTCAGTGGCGGACGATCGCTTGCGGCAATCGACTATCAACTCCCGGTGCCGAGCGCTCAGGTAAAATCCGCCATCCTGCTGGCCGGACTCTATGCAAACGGTGTCACGTCCATTCATGAGCCTGACGTTACGCGGGATCACACGGAGAAGTTGCTGGAAGTTTTTGGTTGCCCGGTATCGGTACGATCCGGTGCCGTTTCGGTATCTGGCCCGGCGCAACTTCGATCCCACGAGATCGATATCGTGGGCGATTTCTCCGCAGCAGCATTTTTCGTCGTCGCCGGTACGATCTCTGGCAAAGACGAACTATCTATCCCAAATGTCGGCATCAATCCGACGCGGACCGGACTCCTCGACGTACTTAAACAAATGGGCGCAAAAATCGCGGTCACGCCAGGTCGCTCAAGCGGAGGGGAACCAGTTGGTGAGTTGCGTATATCACCGGCGCAGTTGAACGGTGTTGATGTGCCGGCCGGGATCGTCAGCCGCGCGGTTGATGAATTTCCGGTTTTGTTTGTGGCGGCTGCGGTTGCCAATGGCACGAGCCGTTTTCCGGGCCTTGCAGAATTGCGCCACAAGGAATCGGACCGGGTTGCCACGATGGAGACAGCGCTGCGAGCGCTGGGGGTCGACATTTCGACGAAAGATGACTCGGTGGTCATAAAAGGCGGATATATCGGCGGTGGGACGGTCGATTGTGCCGGTGATCATCGTGCCGGTATGGCGCTCGCAATCGCAGGCCTGGTGGCCGACAATCCTGTCACCGTGACGGGTGCGGAAGCGATCGATGTGTCCTACCCGGGATTTGTCGATGCGTGCCGTCACCTGGGGATGAACGCAAAAATGGCAGAAACAAACAGTGGCTGAGCCGGTTCCCGTTATTACCATCGACGGACCCGGTGGCTCTGGAAAGAGCACGGTAGCGGCCCTGGTTGCCAATCGACTGGGCTGGCATTTATTGCCAAGCGGATCACTCTATAGGTCGGTCGCATTCGTGCTACAGAAGGATTTTGTCGCTGAAGTCGATATTAGTTCTGAAGAAGTTATAAGTTCCCTGGTTGAGGTGGCCGGATCAGCAGATGTTTCGTTTGAAACGAAACCGGACGGAGAAGTTTCCGTTCTGATTGATGGTCACGATGCAACGGTCGAAATACAAGCTGAGGCCACAGCTACCTCAGCATCGGTAATCGCACCGGTGCCGGAACTACGCGATGCTTTGAAAGACATACAACGCGGTTACCGACAGCCACCCGGTCTGGTCGCGGAGGGCCGCGATATGGGGACGGTCATTTTCCCCGATGCGGGGCTCAAGATCTTTCTGACCGCGACCCCGGAAGAGCGCGCCAAGAGGCGTCATAACCAGTTGAAAGACAAGGGGATTGATGTTAGCCTTCCGGCCCTTTCCAGGGAGATCGCCGAACGGGACCGGCGCGACGCCGACCGTACGGTAGCACCGCTCAAGCCGTCCGAAGACGCTGTAATCCTGGATACCACGGAACTTGGTATTGAGCAGGTTGTAACGCAAATCGTGACACGCGCGGGTGAAACTCCCGACAAAGATCGATAAGCGACGCAACACCGATTCGGGAATTCCCGTTTCTAAGAGGTCGATTCGACAGGACGTCGAGTCGTTGTTGTTTGACCCTTTCGGGCAGGACCGCCCGGATGGCTATTGGACCAGAAGGTTGCGCCAACGAGCGCTGTTTAAACATGATGACGGAGAGTTTTGAGAAGTTATTCGAAGAGAGTCTGGCAAGTCAGCCGATAAAGCCAGGAACCATCCTGACCGGAAATGTCATTGAGATCAATGAAGACGTCGTCATCGTCAATGCCGGTCTGAAATCAGAAGCAGTTATCCCAATCACCCAGTTCTTCGACGACAAGGGCGAGCTGGAAGTTTCCGTCGGTGACGACATCGAGGTTGCGGTCGATAGCGTGGAAGACGGTTTCGGCGAGACCCGGTTGTCACGGGAAAAGGCCAAACGTGCCCGTACCTGGACCCGCCTCGAAGAAGCATTCAATGGCAGCGAGATTGTCGAGGGCACAATCAGCGGCCGTGTCAAAGGCGGATTTACAGTCGATATCGATTTTGTCCGGGCATTTCTGCCGGGCTCACTGGTCGATATCCGTCCGGTTCGGGACCCGTCCTACCTTGAGGGCCGGGTACTGGAATTCAAAGTCATCAAGCTCGACCAGAAGCGCAATAACGTCGTCGTGTCACGACGTGCTGTGATGGAAGAAGAATTCAGCGCTGAAAGAGAAGCGCTGATGGACAATCTGCAAGACGGCAAGATCGTCAAAGGTACAGTCAAGAATCTCACAGACTACGGGGCATTCGTGGATCTGGGCGGGATCGATGGACTGCTGCATATAACGGACATGGCGTGGAAGCGCGTCAAGCATCCTTCCGAGGTAGTCGACGTCGGGGATGAAATCGATGTGATGGTCCTTAAGTTCGACAAGGACAAGATGCGGGTATCGCTGGGTATGAAACAACTCGGCGACGATCCGTGGACGGCACTTGCACGACGCTGCCCTCCCGGCACGCGACTGTTTGGCAAGGTCACAAATATTGCGGATTACGGTTGCTTTGTTGAAATCGAAGAAGGTGTCGAGGGCCTGGTCCACGTGTCCGAAATGGACTGGACCAACAAGAACGTCAATCCGGCGAAAGTCGTACAGATTGGCGACGATGTCGAGGTCATGGTGCTGGATATCGACGAGGAACGACGCCGTATTTCCTTAGGGCTAAAACAGTGTCAGGCGAATCCGTGGGCCGAGTTTGCCAACAACTATAACCGGGGCGACAAGGTCTCCGGACAGATCCGCTCGATTACCGACTTCGGTATCTTTATAGGTTTGCCCGGGGAAATCGACGGCCTGGTGCATTTGTCTGATATTTCCTGGGCGATGCCCGGTGAGGAGGCTGTACGTAACTTCAAAAAGGGTGAAGAGATCGACACCATAGTCCTGGCTATCGATCCCGAGCGCGAGCGCATATCGTTGGGTATCAAGCAGCTCGACAAGGATCCGTTTGCGTTGTATCTCGCCTCGCACCCCAAGGGCAGTATCGTTACCGGAACGGTGACCGAAGTAGATGCTAAGGCCGCGATGATCGATCTTGGCGAGGGCATCGTCGGCCAGCTGCGCGCTTCGGAACTGTCCCGCGACCGGGTCGAAGATGCGCGTACTGTACTCAAAGCCGGAGACGAGATCGAGGCAAAATTTACCGGGCTCGACCGGAAAAGCCGGGTGCTCAGTCTGTCCGTCAAGGCCAAGGAAGCGCACGATGAAGACCAGGCTCTCAAGAGTTATAAGAAGACGGGTGACACGGTTGGTACCAGTCTCGGCGAAATATTGAAGGAAAAGATTACCGGCAACGAATAGCCGGAGATTAGGTTAAGCCGGTTCGCGAAACCTGGTCGCGCGTTGCCGGGGAAAAGGGTATGCTGTTGATTTTACGGGAAAGGTTTTCCCGTGCGGTGCAGCAGGTGAGCGTAAGGGAACAACAATGACAAAATCGGAACTCATCGAACTGATCGCGCAAAAACAGAAACATTTACCAGCCAAGGACGTCGAACTTGCCGTTAAACACCTGCTCGAGGTGATGAGTGACGCGCTCGCCGACGGCCATCGAATCGAGATTCGCGGCTTTGGTAGTTTTTCCTTGCATTACCGGCCCCCGCGGCTGGGCCGGAATCCCAAGACCGGTGAGGCGGTTGCATTGTCCGGAAAGTATGTGCCCCACTTCAAGCCCGGTAAAGATTTGCGGGAGCGCGTCAACGACGGGCGGAGCAAAGCAATCAAGAATTGACGACACACCCGATCGGTTGATCGTAACCGGCGGCCCGAACGGGCCGGACCGTTGATGCACCCGACCCCCCTTTGGTGTTTAATAGCTCGCTGGAGACCCGGCGATGATACGTACCCTGCTGATCATTCTGCTCGTCGCAGCATTTCTGCTGCTGGCGGCCACGTTTACCTGGCTCAATCCCGGTACGATGCGTCTTGATGTGGCTTTCACGGTCATCGAAGCGCCGATCTTTCTGGTTTTGGCAATCGTCTTTGCCATCGGTTGGCTTTTTGGGTTGTTGAGCTGTTCATTTTTTATCCTCAGGCTGCTGCACGAAAGACGGCAGATGCGGCGCTCGGTACAGCTCGCGGAGCGTGAAGTCAGCAACCTGAGAAGTCTGCCCATTCAGGATGCCGGCTGAGTCCACCCTGCTGCTGACCAGTCTTCTGCTGCTGGCAGCAGCATCCGGCTGGTTTTTTGCCCGCTATACCGTTCGCTATCGGGCCAAAGCAGGTGCTAAGGGGCTGTCAGCGGATTACTTCCGGGGTCTCAACTTCCTGCTCAACGAACAGGCTGATAAGGCGATCGAGGTCTTCGTTCGTATGACGGAAGTGGACGATGAAACAGTGGAAACACATTTTGCATTGGGCAGTCTGTTTCGACGCCGTGGCGAGGTAGATCGGGCGATACGAATCCACCAGAATATTATCGCGCGCCCGAATCTGGGTCGTGCGCAACGCGACCAGGCGCTGTTTGCACTGGGCGAAGACTATATGAGGGCGGGGCTGTTCGATCGGGCCGAAACGCTTTTTCAGCAGCTCGCGGACGTGCCAGCGCATCGCATTGCGGCACTGGAAAAACTGATCAGTATCTACGAGCAACAGAAAGACTGGACCCAGGCCATCCGCATACAGGAACAGATCGATGCCATCATGGTGCCATCGAGGCACAATGTTATCGCTCATTATTATTGTGAGCTGGCGGCCGAAGCGCTTGCTGAAAAGGACCTGAAGCAGGCCCGACAGTTGTTGCGAAAAGCGCGGAGTGGCGAGCGCGCCACGATCCGCGCAGCGATGATGCGAGCCGGGATTGCCGGCGAGATGGGCGATCACAAACTCGCTTCCAGACTGTACCGGCGAGTTATCGAGAATGAGCCTGATTTTCTGCCGGAGGTTCTGCCGTCGCTTGCGTCGAGTATCGCTGCCCTTGGAGATGCAAACAGTTATTCCAAGGTCCTCGGTACCATAATCCGTCAGCATCCCGAACTGAAACCGGTGATTGCCTTTGCGGTAATCGTCGATGGAGAGCTCCGCGATCCGGTAGCCCGGGATTGTGTCCGTGAATTTATCCAGAGCAACGAAACCCTGCACGAACTTTCTGACACATTTGACCTGTCGATAGCGGGCGATGATCTCAGTGAAGAAATGTTGGACAAGATCGCCCGTGCGCTGCAACGTCTTGCCAGACGGCAGCCCAGGTATTCCTGTGAGGAATGCGGTTTTTCAACCGCGACACTGTATTGGCAATGTCCGACCTGTAAATCGTGGGAAACGATCCGACCAATTCGCCAATTCCGATTTGAGGCGACGCTCGACACGGGCGCGCCCTGATCAGGGGCAAACCTGCGCGCCGGAATCTGCCCGAAATCGCCGAATTCTCAGATTGCGTGACGTTGCCGACGTCCTACCATGGACTGCCCGTGATCGGCCGTTAGCTGTATCGATACCGGTCGATCTTTGTGCAACCTGATCTGAAGGAGCAGGAAATGGAAAGGATAAGGACATCTCGATGGATTGGTTTCGTCGCCGCGATGCTGCCCGTGCTGGGCTGGGCTGGCCCGGTCAACGTCAATACCGCCGATGCTGCGACGCTAGCCCGGGAACTGGACGGCATCGGGGCCGCAAAAGCCGCGGCCATCGTCTCCTACCGTGACCAGCATGGACCTTTCAAGAAAGCCGAGGACCTGACCCGGGTTCAGGGCATCGGTGACCGGGTCCTGGAAATGAATCGCGGCAATATACTGATCGGCCAGAGTAACGCTAAGCAGGCAAAGACCAGCAAATAACGGTCGACTGACGGTTCAGGCCGGCCGTGATTCGGCCGGCCCACTAAGCCTGTTATGACAATTCTCCGTAGGCCACGGAGCGGCTTCTACGCTATTATCCTGCCGCCTTGTCCTAACGGCAGGTGAGAGAGTGAGTCGACAGATCAAAACAGCGGTGTTTCCCGTGGCCGGGCGCGGTACTCGTTTCCTTCCGGCCACAAAGGCCGCGCCAAAGGAAATGCTGCCCATCGTGGACAAGCCTCTGATTCAGTATGCGGTGGAGGAGGCGTTGTCTGCCGGGGCCACGCGCCTGGTTTTTGTTACTTCGAAGACGAAACGGGCAATCGAAGATCACTTTGCTTATGACCCGGAGCTCGAAGCAGAACTCAAGGCCACGGGCAAGACCGGGATCCTCGAGGCCATACAAAACATCATTCCGGATGGGGTGACCTGTCACTACGTGCTGCAACCAGAGCCGCTGGGCCTGGGGCACGCTGTGCTGTGTGCGCAAGACGCGGTCGGAAATGAACCTTTTTATGTCCATCTCGCCGATGATCTGATTGCCGCTGATCCTACGGTCCTGAGGCAAATGAAGGCTGTCTTCGACGACACGGGCAACAGCGTGATTGCAGTTGAACCGGTACCGCCTGATCAGACCGGGCGATACGGGATTGTCGCAACAGATCAGGGTGCTGCAAAACGATCGGTCATACGGGATATCGTCGAAAAGCCCGCGCCAGACGAAGCACCCTCAAATCTGGCCGTGGTCGGGAGATATATTTTGGTACCGGAGATCTTTGATTATCTGGCCACCACGGGCCGCGGGGCTGGTGGCGAGATCCAGCTGACGGATGCCTTAGCGGCACAACTGCAGCATGACCCAATACTGGCCTATGAATTTGAGGGCATCCGGTACGATTGCGGCAGCAAGCTTGGGTACCTTCGAGCGACGGTAGAATTTGGTCTGCGTCACCCTGCACTCGGATCCCGTTTTCAAGACTACCTCGACGACCTGGTGACCCGAAAAAATGGCTAACCCTGGTCACAGGTCCCGAATTTCAGGTGTCGGGTTTTTTTACACGCTCTAAATTGTGTTAACTAATAAGTCTAACATGCTGTTATTATTTAATTTCCCTCCAATAGCCGTGACCAATTATTGACCCATCTGCCCAGATTACGATGCCGGGTGTCGGATATCTTTACATCTTGTTGATGAAGTAGCAGAAGATAGCTTTCTAAGCTGCTGATACTTATGGTAATTGCGATCTGGCACGGTTCCTGCAGTAGTTATAAGCACTGGATACCAAATATTTGCACAGGGGATTCCTGCAAGTCAGTTCGGGGGATCCCACGCTCGCCAAGCGCTGGAACAAGGGCAAAAATCGAATAACAACGACCGCAAGCTGAACAAAAATAAGATCGGACAATAAAAAGAATTCATAACAAGAAGAAAAACCAACGAAAGCTAATAATAATAAGAATATAACCCCGCCCGTGTGGCGGGGTTTTTTATTGCCTGAACAAAGCGGGA
Source organism: uncultured Gammaproteobacteria bacterium (assembly GCA_964545335.1). GTDB lineage: Bacteria > Pseudomonadota > Gammaproteobacteria > Steroidobacterales > CAZJFQ01 > CAZJFQ01. The sequence continues at coordinate 7,656 of CAZJFQ010000060.1, forward strand.
AACGGGCAGTGGGACTAGACAGGCTTGCCGTCTGCCGCCTGCGGGCTCAGTTGCTGCCGAATCTGAACTGGCCAGCAATCCGTATGAAATCAACCTCTTCGATGGCATCGTAGCGATTCCACTCCAGCCGGAGCGTAAACGGAGCGCGGAAGTTGTACTGGGCGCCGATTCCGTATACGAAACCGTCATCGCTGGTGCCGTCGCCTACCGATCCGGTCGAGTCAGTGACCGTGGTATCAACGTCTATGTCGAAGTATCCGGCACGGGCGAACAGGTCAAAATTGTCGCCCACCGGGATCAGGCCCAGCGCTGACAAGGAGAATCCATCCGCCGATGCAGCCGCCGTCACCGGACCGGCCGCAAAGTCGGTTCCCGTGCCGTCAGAAACGGCATCGATCCGGAATGTACCCAGATCAATGTAATCGGCTTCAAGACCCAAGTATTTATGCAACCGGACGCCGCCATAAAGCGTCCACCCGGTATCTGTCTCGTCGACGCTGCCTGACGTCAATGATCCGTCATCCAGATCGCTGAGGCTGAATCCGGGCACATCAGTTTGACCAACACCGGCGCCCACGTACCACTCGGCCGCAACCGACGGTGATGCAACCATCACCAGTCCCAGACAGCCGGCTGCCAGGGTAGTTGTGTTGCTGTTTGTCATGCTTGCTCCTCCATGTTGCACGTCGCGTCAACCACCGTAGCAACGGCAGTGAGCCGCAATCAGGCGTTAGAGGAGGGCAGAGTCAAAAATCCTTCGGCAATTGAGAAAACACCAATGATCGAGGCTGAATGCCCGGATTTTCTTGCGATTCGTATCAAGTTTCCGTTTTGTTCGGAATCGGTTCGGGACCCCGGAATCCGTAAGGCGTATTTCTGATTCTGCAAACCAACGCAGGAGACGAGCCATGACTATCACGAATCGACAGACCTAGAACGAGTCCGGATCAGAGCCTGTCGGGTCGTGTATTGAACCTAGCTGAAGAATCTCTTGACGTTGAAGTACAGGGCTGCCGCCCAGCATCCCCATATCCAAATAAATGCACTTACCCAGCCAATTAACCAATGCACATCATAGAGATTCAGGATGGCCAGGATTCCGCCGATAATCCACATCACACCGATAGCCCCAAGCAGACTGGTGATCAATATGGACTTGAGATCAGCGCGAGATTCTGAGCTGGTGTTCTGATTGAGGTCGTCGTTCATCGAAGTCAACTCCCGCGTAAAGATAATCGAAGAATGGGGCTCACCGTATCGCTAGTGGGGCTAGGATACTGCCGCAACTGCGGAATAAACAGGCGATCGACTGTTGGCGGATGGCGAGACGCTTGCAGTTGGGGCATGGCACGCACTTCGCGAACGTCTGGCCAACCTGGGCACCGAATTCATAATCGGCCCCCGGATTCGATTCGAAGATCAGCCAGGCGAGCAAGCGACGCTCTTTATTCGCGATCCCAGCGGCAATGCACTGGAATTCAAGTCCTTTCGGCGCGACGAGCAAATCTTTGCGCCCGGCTAGCTCAATGCCAACTGCGCGACAGCGGAAAATGTATGCGGGACCTGGATCGAACAGATCGACTGCCAGGATTCATCTGGTAACCGCCTATTTCAATTTCGTAAGCCGCGTCGCCATAGAGCGCGGGCTGAAGTATTTGGAAAAGGAAATTCGCGGTCACAAACATTGGTAGAGTCATCTGTTTCAAGGCTGCGGCCGGAACGGTCGCAACTTGCCTCCGCGACGTGCACGTTCACGAGCCCAGTTTACACAAGAAGTTACATTACAAGGCTAATAAACAACCTTAAAAAACCCTCCAAAGCAGGCAAAATCACTCGCGTTGCATTATGTTAAGAAATACTTGCGCCCGGTGCGGCAAGATTGAATTCCGTATGAGATCGGGATAGGGTTGCCTCCGAGGTGGCTCAGGAAGCCGCGTTTTGGACCGGGTTGCGCAGGATGCGAAGTCCGAAGCGAGACGGAAACTGGCTCGCCTCCGCCAGAGCGACAACCAAATAAGAACGTCTGGATCACCAGACTTTTCTCCTCTACATGATGTTGCCTCATTTGGTTAGGTGCTCGCGGCACGATAACGGTTGTCGGCCCAAACCTACACAGGGGATCAATACAATGACCAAGAAATTATCAGCATCTGCAGTTGCGATTCTGGCGAGCTTTAGCGCGAGCCTCGTGTTGGTGGCAGCACAGGCGACAGAAATTCTTCAGCGTCCAGCCCCAGTCGATCTCATGTCACTGATCGATGACGATCCGATGTCGCTGAGCGGTGAAATGGAGGTATTTATTCACCTGGATATGCCGTCGGTTGCTGAGTTCTGTGCCGACGAGGTAGCTGCCGGGCGTCCCGTGCCCAGTTCAGCTCTACAAAGAGCGCACGCGGCGAAAGTGGATGCACAACAGGCCGGCATGCGCGGAACTCTGGCGTCCTATGGTGCCCGTGAGTTGTCCACCCTGCGCGTGGGCGTTAATGGCTTCCGGGTCAAGGTCGATGTCAGTCGCTTGACGGAAATTCGCAACCTGGCGGGCGTCCGAACGGTCGGTCGTGTGGAGACATTCGTACCGGACCTCGAAAACAGCATCCCATGGATCGGAGCGGATGCGTTGCACGCCGCCGGGTTTGATGGCGCGGGAGTGTCGGTCGCTATCATCGATACGGGCATCGATTACTACCATGCCAACTTCGGTGGCGCCGGCAACCCGGCCGACTACGCCGCCGACGATCCGACCATCATCGAAGCCGGAACGTTTCCGACAGCGCGGGTGGTTATAGGGACCGATTTCGTGGGCGGGTGCTATGTTGGCACATCCGGTTGTGTGATCACACCGGATCCGGATCCGCTGGACGTCAATTTCCACGGCAGTCACGTAGCCGGCATCGCAGGCGGCAATGGTGTCCTGGGTAGTATCGGGCCCGGTGTAGCCCCCGCGGTCGATCTCTGGGCGCTCAAGGTCTTCGGCGACGTGGCCATATCGACCAATGCCGTCTCCGAGGCCATCGAGTTTGCATTGGATCCGAATGGCGACGGTGACATGAGCGATCATGCTGATGTGATCAACATGAGCCTGGGGTCCTCCTTCGGAGATCCCAATTCACCATCGGCGCTGGCTTCCCAGAACGCTGCGGAGGTGGGCATCATCGTGGTCGCCTCCGCCGGCAACTCCGGCGATGTGCCCTATGTTACAGGCTCGCCGGCGGTAGCACCGGCTGTGATATCTGTCGCGGCATCCGTAACCGGCGGTCTTCTTGCATCCTCGTTCGAGGTGACTTCAAACGCTGGCCTTGAGGGCTTTTACGAAAACCTGGAAGCAGCCTTTACGCCCCGGCTGGAGGACGTCGGTCCCGTTGCCGGTGATCTGGTGGTCGCTGATCCGCTCAACGGTTGCGTCCCACTCGTGAACGCTGCCGATGTCGCTGGCAATATCGCTCTGATTCAACGCGGCGCATGCCGCTTTGATACGAAAGGCACCAATGCGGAGGCCGCGGGGGCGCTTGCTTTCGTGGTCTTTAACAACCAGGCGGGTGCCGGCCCCATCGTCATGGGGGGTAACCACATCGTGTTCATCCCGGGCGTGATGCTCGGTACGGAC
>CAZJFQ010000061.1:0-11212 GCA_964545335.1 uncultured Gammaproteobacteria bacterium
GCTGGCTGGATCAAGACGGCGAGCCGGCCAATGCTTTTCCGGAACTGCAGGCGAGTGCCACATTCAGTCTGGAAGGCGGTCGGAAGCTGCTGGTTGCGGCAGACAAGACGTTGGAAGAGATCTTTGAACTCGCTTCGGCGGGTAATCCTCAGAGTATGCCTACCGGAGTTACGGCAACCATTCGCTATGACTCCATCCTTGAAACCATATCCAGCTCCAACGTGATTGCCGTTGCACCGGGTTCCGACCCGGCACTGAGTTCCGAATATGTAATCTTTACCGCACATCTCGATCACATGGGCATCGGTGTGCCGAAGGAGGGTGACGACATATACAATGGTGCTTACGACAATGCGGCTGGAGTCTCGATATTGCTGGAAGTGGCTCGGGCATTCAGCTCGCTGCCCAAAGCGCCAGCCCGCTCGCTGATATTTCTCGTCGTTGCCGGGGAGGAGCGCGGTTTGCTGGGATCGGACTTCTATGCCAATCAGTCGTCGAGCCCGGTGGCGAATATCGTTGCTAATGTCAATTTCGACATGCCGCTGATGATTTTCCCTTTTTCCGACATCATTGCATTCGGCGCCGAACATTCGAGTCTTGCGAACGATGTCGAGGCGGCTGCGCGAAGATTCGGTTTTGATATTGCGGAAGATCCTTTTCCGGAAGAAGTCATTTTCATCCGCAGCGACCAGTACTCGCTGGTCAAGAAGGGTATCCCGGCCGTCTTCATGGTGCCGGGCTTTGGTTCATCGGACCCGTCCTATGACGGGGCAGCGCTATTCAGGGAGCATCTGCAGACGATATACCATTCGCCGCAGGACGATACGAATTTACCGTTTTTCTGGGATACCGGTGTTCGCTTCACACAGGCAAATTTTGTACTCGGCCACGAGATCGCAAATAGACCGGAGCGGCCGACCTGGAACGAAGGCGACTTTTTCGGCGACAAGTTTGCTCCGTCCCGTTAATCATCAGTTTCTGATCCACGAGTCAGGTTCCTATGGCTGATCACTCGGTTGGTATCCTGATCTTTGACGATGTCGAAGTACTGGATTTCTGCGGACCTTTTGAAGTCTTTTCGGTCGCCGGGCGCCGGCAGAGCAGAGACTGCTTTAAAGTCTTCACCGTCGCCGGACACAGCCCGGTTTCGGCGCGAAACGAATTCAGCATTAATCCGACGTATTTGTTCAAGGATTGTCCGCCTATCGATATCCTCGTTGTTCCTGGTGGTTTCGGGACACGAGTGGAAATCGACAATCCGACACTTATCGGCTGGATTGTTCAGAGAGCGAAACGGGCCGAATTAGTTGTGTCGGTCTGTACAGGTTCCCTGTTGCTGGCAAAGGCAAATCTATTGCAGGGATTGTCAGCAACGACTCATCACGGTGCGTTGGACGAGCTGCGGCAGCTCGCACCCGATACCATTGTCCGAGCGGACCAGCGTATCGTCGACAACGGCAGCATCATTACATCCGGTGGAATATCGGCAGGAATCGACATGTCCTTGCATGTCTTGAAGAGGCTATATGGTGGCGATGTTGCGGCTGAAACGGCCGCGTATATGGAGTACAAATCCGGATTTGTGTGACCTGAATGAAAAGAGGCGGACATAACATGTCCGCCCCGACTCACTCTGTCTGAGAAATATTACCTGCCAAAGTGAAAACGTCCCTGCAGAAGCCAGGCTGATGCATCGTCGTCAATCAGAAAACCGGCACCGAGTGAAAAATTTTCGGTGAAATAGTAATCGCCGAAAATTTCAAGCGATGTGTTTGAGTCGTCGAGATCTTCGTAAAGGATCCGGCCGCGGAGTTCGATTCGGTCAGCCGGGGTGCCTCGCAGGCCGGCGGAAATACCAAATCCGTCATCATCTGCACTGAGACCGCCGCCGGCATCAGCCTCGACGTTTACATAAGCCAGCGTGGCGACGAAGTCCGTACTGTTCGACAACGGCGTGTGCCAGCCACCGCCTATTTCGAGAAGAGTAACATCGATGCCCAGATCCAGACCGATGTCGGCATAATTTGCGTAGACAAAGACCGCATCGGTTGCGGAAACTGACGCTTCAATTCGAAAACCGTCACCGTCCAAATCTGCGGGGCCAGCATCAAATTCGGCATTGATATAACCGAGCTCCACATAGTCGTAGCTGCCGCCAGCGACCGCCAGGGCCGGCAATAAGAGACCGGCAAGCGCATAGCACTTCGTAACACTCTTCATAGATTGTCCCTCATGAAAGAAATCGAGCCGTTATTCCGTGACCGCCACGACGCACAGTGGCAGCGGCCCCGGATTTCCGTTCGTGGTCAATGATACTCGTGCCAAAGCATATAGGCACTCGATAAACCGTTGCTGAACAGGCCGTTATGTTCAAACGGCAGCCTCGGGTCATGCCGACACTCGCGACCTGGTCCGCAGGATCAAAGAAATGACCGATAGCGACAAGCTTGATCTGGTGCCTCGTTGCTAGCCTGTCTCCTCGGAAACAACGCAGCCTGCGGGGGTCCCATGCCTCAGGAATCGGTCTTTTTCTATCTGGTCGTGGCAGCCAGCAACGGCAAGGTGGTCGCCACACGGCATCTGACAAGTGACACGAAGTCGGACGGCTTGAGACGGGTAAAAGCCCGTGCGCAAGAGCTATCGACCCAGGGTTTCGTTGCCGTTACCGATCTGAACACGGGCGAAATCGTGCACTGCGTTGGCGATAACCCAGAATTCACCTTTCTGTTCCGCAGGGGCAACCGTACCTACAGCGTCCAGCTCATTGCCCCCAATCGCTGGCGCATCCTGTCGCGGGCCCGGAATCTGGCCCGAGCCACGTCGTCAGTCCTTGGCGAATACGACGAAATCGGCGTCCATCGCAAGCTCGAGGAGATAGACCCGAAGGTGGCGAGAGATCGTTTTATAGAGCTGAAAGGGATCGGTATCCGGCCGCTCCACGACATCTTCTGGCAGCGGGCGGAACGTACTTTGCCCGGGCGGTGCATCGGTTCGGGGACTGTCAACGGAGGCTCCGGCAGCTGGTCTGAACTGTTGTCCGTGGTTATCGATCGACAGGGCTGGTTCGTGCTCTACGGGGTCCGCGAGCCGTCGAATCAGATCTATAGTCCGGAAGCGATCGAGGGTATGCAGGCCTATTGCCATGGCGAGTTCCCGAGTGCTGAGGGACTGGTCAGAACCCTCAGCGCTTACGGGCTCGAGTACGAGGTAGTCGACGACGTGGCTACTGAGAGTGGGGCGGTCTGACTGGCAGCAGCAGTCATTGTTAGGAGCCGTTTATCTTATGTCACATGATCAGGCACCGTTCATGTTACCGACATTAGTCTGGGCGCGTGTGAAAAGGTATTGAGCTATGGACACCCGCGAAAAACTGCTTGAAATCGTAGTGTGTGAATCCACACAGGACAGGACACAGGTTCCGGTCGGCCACGTACTCCAGGCCACGATTCATTCCGTTGACGATATTCGCAATGATGCGACGGCGGAATGCCGGTGGTGGAATACGCTGCGGTCACGCGATCGAAACGCTTTCGTAAACGGTGCCAATGCACCGGACGATTGCGCCCGTCACGACTGGCTGGATATCGGTGAGACCAACCGATACAAGATTCTCACTGCCGCGCATGCTGTCCAATGCTGGCTCGACGCCGACGAGAACTAGGATCCCACGAGCGTTTTTTTGCCGGTGTCGCTGGCGTTCAACCAATATAATCAGGCCATCCCGCATGTCACCGACGGCGACGATGATGGTCAGCGCTATTCAAAAAATTGCGACGCGCCAAGTAAGTATACTTGCCAAATATTCCTCGAAATCCCAATTGGAACTATGATCCTGATCGGCATTATCCGGGTTGCCTACACGACGATTGCGTCTTAAAGTTCATCCTGGTCTTGCCCGATGGTCATCGACGATGACCAACAACAATAATAGCAGGGGGTATTTATGCGTTACGCGATTTTTCTCATCGTATTGCCAGCGAGCATCGCCGGTGCGGGTGACGATATCCTTATGGGATTCGACGCGGCATCCTCAACCGCACAGCGTTTGATCGAGACAACGTATGACCGCGATTTGCAGGCGAAGGATCTGGACGCCTGGATGAAGCGCCTGTCAGCACGGCCTCATCATGCCGGTTCAGCGGCGGGCAAAGAGAACGCGGAATTTATCGCTGAGCTGTTCCGTGCCTGGGGTTTCGACACTGACATCGAAATCTTCGACATCCTGCTACCAACGCCAAAAACCCGGGAACTCGAGCTTTTGGAACCGACACAGTTTACAGCTTCGCTCGAGGAAGACTCGCTCGACGAAGACCCCAGTACACTGGTGCGCGAAAATTTGCTGCCGCCGTACAATGCGTTTTCCGTCGATGGCGAAGTCGAGGGCGAGCTTGTATTCGTCAACTACGGTATTCCCGAAGATTACGATCGGCTTGAACGGTACGGTATCGATTTGACGGGCAAGATTGCCATCGCAAAATACGGCAAGTCCTGGCGCGGCATCAAGCCGAAGGTCGCCGCGGAACACGGCGCGATCGGGTGCATCATCTATTCCGACCCGGCCGATGACGGGTACGCGAAGGGTGACGTCTATCCGAAGGGGGCATTCAAACATGAGAGTGGGGTGCAACGCGGGTCCGTAATGGATATGCCGCAATACACCGGTGACGTTCTTACACCGGGAGTCGGCGCGACCGGTCGGGCCAAACGCCTCGATATTGATGAGGCGCAGACGCTGACAAAAATACCGGTATTGCCGATTTCTTATCGTGACGCATTGCCACTGTTATCGGCGATTGGTGGTGAGGTAGTGCCCGACGAATGGCGCGGCGCATTGCCAATCACGTATCACATCGGGCCGGGACCGGCGACAGTGCGGATAAAGCTCGAATTCAACTGGGACCGGGTCGAAATCTACAACGTCGTCGCCCGGATGGAAGGAAGCAGGTTCCCTGACGAATGGGTCATTCGCGGCAACCATCATGACGGCTGGAATCACGGCGCAGCAGACCCCATCTCCGGCCTGGTGGCATTGTTGGCGGAGGCACGATCAGTCGGTCGGCTGGCCGCATCGGGGACACGCCCGGCGAGAACTCTAATCTATGCCGCCTGGGATGCCGAGGAGCCGGGGCTTATCGGCTCCACGGAATGGGTGGAACAACATGCTGCTGATCTGAAAAAGAACGCCGTCGCCTATATCAATACGGACGGGAACAGCCGGGGGTTTATTGACATCGATGGCAGTCATGTACTCGAAAAGTTTTTCAACCAGATTATCGACGAGATCGATGATCCGCAGACCGGCGTATCGGTGGCAGATCGAAAGCGGGCGCACATCAGAGTGACCGGCGAGGATGACGCAAGGGCAGAGGTAAAAGAACGTGACGACCTCAGACTCGATGCGATGGGATCGGGATCGGACTACACGCCCTTCATACAGCATCTCGGTATATCTGCCGCTGATCTGGGTTTTCAAGGCGAAGGTGACGGAGGCAGTTATCACACGCTCTACGATACCTACGAACACTACTCAACCTGGCGAGATCCGGAATTCGTCTACGGCGTGACCTTTGCCAGCGCGGCAGGTCGCGCCACATTACGATTGGCCAATGCCCACGTGCTGCCGTTCGAATACAAGGCGCTGGCTGACAGTATCGACAAGTACCTGACGGAACTGGAAGAACTCACCGATACCATGCGCGAGGAAACCGCAGAGAGTAACGAGATGATCGCTGACGGCATCTATGCTGCGGCACTCGATCCGACGAAGACGCTGGGACCTCCAAAAGAAGAGGAGCCGGTACCGTTTTTCAATTTCGCACCGCTTAAGAACGGGCTTAATCGGCTGCAAAAGGCCGCGGCTGGGTACGATACGGCGTTGGCCGTTAAAAAACTGTCGGATGATGAGCTTGCCGATTTCAACCGCCTCCTGTACACCAGCGAGAGGCTGTTGACCAGAGAAGCCGGCCTGGCCGGACGGCCATGGTACAAACACCATCTGTATGCGCCCGGGTACTACACCGGTTACGGTGTCAAGACAATACCCGGTGTCCGTGAAGCAATTGAACAACGCCAATACGACCAGGTCGAAGCCGAAATCGAAATCGCGGCCGCCGTTCTTAACGACGTCGCGGCACGCGTTGAAACTCTGAATGACCTGTTGAACGAGTAGAGACGATGGCTGCCGACATTACCGGCGTCAGGAAACGCAACCTGTATGACCCGGCGTCGGGTAAACCCTTTCGCTTGTCCCGGTCACGGCTGGACCTGTTTCTGAATTGTCCACGCTGTTTTTATCTCGACCGGAGATTGGGTGTAGATCGGCCGCGGGGACCGCCATTCACACTGAACTTGACAGTAGATGAGCTTCTAAAGCGTGAGTTTGATAATTATCGCCGCGAAAGCAAGCCACACCCGATCATGACAGAGTACGGCGTCGATGCTGTTCCTTACGCCGACAAGCGGCTCGACGAATGGCGGCAAAATTTCAAAGGCGTGACCTATCACCATCTGGCCACCAACCTGATTATAACTGGTGCCGTGGATGATCTGTGGATCAACCCGAGCCGTGAGATTCTCGTCGTGGATTACAAGGCGACATCTAAAGACGGTCCTGTCACGCTGGATGCCGCGTGGCAGATTGCTTACAAGCGGCAGATGGAGATTTATCAATGGCTGTTGCGACACAACGATCTGACCGTTTCAAGTACCGGTTATTTTCTTTACTGCAACGGCCGTAAGGACCGGGACGGTTTCGACGGGCGCCTCGAATTCAGGCTGACGCTGATTCCGTATGAGGGTGACGACGCCTGGATCGAACAGACTGTCGTCGCGGCTCACGAGTGCCTGAACTCGGCGGATCTGCCTGGCGCGGCCAGTGGCTGCGATTTCTGCAGTTATCGCGATGCCGCTCACTATGTCGAGACCAATACGCCGGGCCAGCGCCGCCTGATTTGAAGAGACCGCCCTGTAATCGGCGTCACACATAGCGTCCAAATTGTGTAGCCGGTCCTTGAAAAGCAACGGCGGTCTATGCAACATCCCCGCAACGACGTGATAACGCCGAGAGTATGACAATGGGAGAAGCAGCGCTCAGTGCCGATCTAGCGCCGACTACGACCGAATCAAGAGGTCTTCCGGTCAACGCCAACGTGGCGTTTACGGATTCCAGGGGCAATCACAAACCCAGCGTCGAAAAGCGGCAACGACGACTCGTAAAAACGGTTCTCCCCATCGAGCCGCTGCTGGATGAAGACGAAGGCATACTCATCGTCACGACGGCTGTATCACCGACATCGTTTCTCGAAAAGCTTCTGTCCGGGATGCAGATTGTCTATGCCAATCGCTGCCTCCTGGTTTTCACTAACAAACGGATGTTTCATATCCCGACTTCCCGCACCTACAAGTTTCGAAACTCCATTGCGCAGATCGAATACGGCGCTTGTACGACTTTTGATCTGACAGGGCACAAACTGGTTATCAAGGGTCAGGACGGACCAAAGGAGACATTTCTCTATATTGACCGTCGTGAACGCAGGAAGCTGAAAAGCATCATGGAGGCCGGGCTGATGGAAAGGTTGCAACCCCGGCACACGCGCCGCGTACACCTATGCCCGCGCTGTGGTCATGCTCTTAAAAAACAGGAATACAATTGCGGGCATTGCCGGCTTGAATTCAAATCGCGCGATAAAGCGCGAAACTTATCGATGCTGCTTCCCGGTGGCGGATACTTTTACACGAGACGCCCGTACCTGGGGCTGATCGGTTTTCTTGTTGAAGCTGTGTTGATTTTTTTCGTCGTGGCTCTTGCGATCAAATTTGCGAACGGGGATACGCAGATACTGCCGGCTCTGGTTATCTTATCCGCCCTGCTGATCCTGGAAAAGATCGTAACGGTAAATCATGCGACACGGTATGTAGATGAGTTTGTCCCCAAAGACAAGGCGTTAGCCCCGATTACGGGGCCAGTTTGACGCTACACGGATAGTCAGAACTGCACGTCATTCGCACGGCAGAGGAAACGCATCCATGGCGTCGCAGACTTAAACGCTGTGGCGACTCGTGAAACCACGTCGGTCCCCTGAATATCCCGATGGTTCATATTCATCACGGCGATAAAATCCTTGCGTTTGAGATCCTCGATATACGGGTGATCCCTGTCATATCCCCGCGGAGGACGGGACAAGGATTGACCACCCAGACTGAATGAAGCCCGGAAAGCGGTGTTGTCACGCGCCCGCTTCCAGTTGCCCGGATTGCCGACGATCGAGTCCCGGATGCGTCCCAAAGCGTCAGCTGCGGGGTGCCACATGCCAACCCCGAGAAAAACCTGGTCTGGGTCGATGTGAAAGTAATAACCTGGGGCGTGGACATCCTTACCGTGCTCGTGGCGGAATTGGACGCCGACATTGGTCTTGTACGGTGTCTTGTCTTTTGAGAACCGGGTATCCCGGTAGACCCGCATCAACGAACCACCCATGCGTTTGGGGATGGCAACGAAATGTGGCGCGAAACGACTGAGTGGATCCGCCATCGCATCAATAAAATCCAGAGCCGGCGCCAGCACGTCGGCCTCATAACGATCTTTGTTCTGGTTGAACCAGTCGCGATTGTTGTTGTTCTTAAGCTGCTTCAGAAACCTGACCAGCTTTGGAGAAAATCCGGGGAATGCCTGCGAGTCCATGATCCATCCCATTTTTTTTTGGTTGTCGTCTAGACTTAGCCTGATTGACCGAGGATACGTCGGTCGCGGGTCTCGAGAAATAACTCTAAAAGGACAATAACATGAGAGATATTCTGTTTTTTGACAACATGCTGACGCCGAAAGTTATTGTGGGCATTTACTGGCGCCTGCTTGTGAGCGTTATCCTGGGAGGCCTGGGCGTGATATTCGGGCCCCGTAGTTACGGTTTTTTGAAAGGGCGGGCTACCATTATTCTTGGTTCACTTGGCGTTCGGGTCTGCTGCGAGCAGATGATCGTCGCGTTCAAGATGAACGAGGCCCTGCAGGATATTAGACACAAATCGACTCAGCCGAGTTAATATCAATCGGAAAGACCAGGCCAATGTGCAAGCTGGATTGCCGAAGAACTGTGATGGTTCGACCCTGACGATGAACAATGTACGCATCGGACTGATTCAACAGTCAGCGAGCGAGGACCGCGAACTCAATCGTGAACGCGGTCTTGAGGGTGTTCGAAAAGCGGCGGCGGAGGGCGCTAATGTCGTGTGCTTCGCCGAGCTCGCATTCGATCCCTTCTGGCCACAGATTCCGGCAACACGCGAACGGGTGGCGATGGCGGAAACCGTACCCGGACCGACCACGAAGATGTATTCGGCGCTCGCTAGGGAGTTGGGTGTCGTAATTGTCCTGAATGTCTTCGAGCGTGATGGCGATAAGACGTTCGACACGTCGCCGGTCATCGATGTTGACGGCAACATCCTCGGTACGACGCGCATGATCCACATCACGGATTACGCCTGGTTTCACGAGCAGGGGTATTATGCGCCTGGCGATCATGGTGTGCCTGTATATGACACCGAGTTTGGCAGGCTCGGGGTTGCTATCTGCTACGACCGTCATTACCCGGAGTACATGCGGGCTCTGGGACTCGCCGGTGCCGAGATAGTTTTTATTCCCCAGGCCGGCGCCGTAGGGGAATGGCCCGAAGGATTATTCGAAGCGGAAATGCGGGTTGCTGCGTTTCAGAACGGTTACTTCACTGCCCTTTGCAATCGCGTCGGTGTGGAACCCGAAGTTACCTTTGCCGGTGGGTCCTTTGTCGCCGAACCGTCGGGCCGTGTTATCGCGCGTGCGAAAGCCGGCGAGGAAGACCTGTTGCTTTGCGATATCGATCTTTCGTCGATTGCGGAAAGCCACGCGAAAAAACTGTTCCTGCGTGACCGTCGTCCGGAACTTTACAGTGACTGGTTGTAAGCATTCGTCCCCGCCACGGAAGTTTTGGTTCCGCCTGTAGTTTGCTGCGACGTGTCAAAACCGGGCGCCATATTATGCTCGGGATCTGCGTCACAATTTCTCGTCGCCTTGCTGGCCGCCCGAGCCGATTTGGGAAAATCGGCATCGCGGGCCTGTGACATTCATCACGCAAATCCACCAGAGCCCTTGTTAGTCTGCAAGTCCGGGGGTTGGCGGCGTGGACTCTCGAGTTCCATACCAAATGTCTTTTTTTTTGAGCTAATCGGAGTGCTGAGATGAGCAATCCTTACGAGACAGGCAGCAAGACGATGTCGGTGCTCGGACCGACTATCAAGATCAAAGGGGAACTGCAGGCCGACGAAGACCTGCTGATTGAAGGGCGCGTGGAGGGCACGATCGAGCACACGCAGAGCCTGACGATCGGCAAGGAAGGTTCCGTGAAGGCCGATATCCGGGCCAAATACATTACGGTCGAGGGTACCGTCGACGGCGACCTCAAGGGCAACAAGGCCGTGCTGATCAACAGCAGCGGTGTGGTCAACGGCAACGTTTTTGCTCCGAGCGTCAGCCTTGTCGAGGGTGCACGCTTCAATGGCAGCATCGATATGGATAGCCCGCCCGTTGGGCAGAGTGCCAGTCCGGAAGCCACCGACGGTACGCCGGCGAAGCTGAAGATCAGGGCGCGCACCGGCGGCAAGTAACCGAATTCAGTCCGGCCTGGGCCGGACGACCTATTTCCGGGAGCAGACCGATGAGACGATTGATGAACCCCTACAGCCCTCCGGATCCCCAGGAGGATGACAGCGCACATGACGAGACGGACGTGCGTGAAGAGAAATCTGAGGAGACCTATCGGCCGGAAATTCAGACCGATCCGGATCATAAGATATCAGTCTTGGGTCCAACCCTTGTCTTCAAAGGTGAGCTGTCGGCCGGTGAGGATCTGCTGATTCAGGGCCGCATTGAAGGCACCATCAAGCACAACGAACGCAATCTCACGGTGGGCCCGCAGGGAACCGTGAAGGCTAATATCCGGGCCAAGAACATTATCGTGGAGGGGACCGTTCGGGGCGATATGTTCGGCGCCGAAACAGTGACAATTCTCGAGACTGCCAACGTCCGCGGCAATATCGTGTCGCCACGTGTGGGCCTCCGGCAGGGTGCAAAGTTCAAAGGCAAAATTGACATGGATTCCGATCCGGCCGAGGCCTCCAAAGGATTGACTTCGTCAAAATTGGCGAAGCCCGCCAAGGCAGCGAAAACGGCGAAAGCCGAGGA
>CAZJFQ010000062.1:0-11169 GCA_964545335.1 uncultured Gammaproteobacteria bacterium
CGGCAAGGATGACATCGCATTTGCATTGAATGACTCAATAATTGCGTCGATGTATCGGCTGTGTGAATCCTTGTTAAATCCCAACTGTTTGGCCTCATTTCCCGCAGCGTAGTGCATGAACGCCTTGTCGTATTCAGCCAGATCGTCGTAAAGATCGCCCAATGTAAAGTGAAACTGCTGTTGCCTGACACGAGACAAGACCCCTTGGCTCAGAAGGTCGGCTAACTGATCAGCTACGGGGCGTGGGTTGCCCAGCCGTCGTTGCACACGCGCGTAAACCAGAAGGATGAAAGGCTCGGGAGCGGCTGAGGAGGCGCCGGCAGACTCCAGCAACTGAGCAGCTTCCTGATAACGACCCTCCCATTCCATTAGCTCAGCCCGACCGGCAATCGACAGGGGATGCTCGGGATCTACGTCGAGTGCCCGGAGATAGACCGATTCGGCTTCCTGGTATTCGCCAATTGCCTGCAAGGCCAGACCCAGGTTCCCCAATGCATCGACATAGTCCGGACGACCTGCCACGGCATCACGATAATACTCAATTGAATCCTCAATCCGGCCGAGCGCGCGTAGTGCCAAGCCCATGTTGTTTTGCGCTGTCGGATAGTTCGGTCGGTTTCGTAGCGCCGCTTCGAGAACAGATGCAGCTTTTACAGGTCGGCCCTGGTCCAGGTACAGGGCTCCGAGGTTGTTCAGCGCGGCAGGATGGTCCGGCTGCAATTTGAGCACGGCCAGATAATGCTGCTCGGCCTGCTCGAGATTGCCAGCCTGGTGGCATCGCATGGCCTCACTCAACACTGCCTCGGTACGATTCTCATTCATGAGGACGTCGGACACATTCAGTCCGCTAACGGCTCGACGTATTGCCGATATCTCGAATAACATCGCAGTTCATGATCGTGCAGCGGTTCCCGAATCCACCTTCTGCCGGATAGCGTCGGAACACCGTCTTCGTAGAACCGCATGCAGTCTTCCGTCCAGTCGAGATCAAGAAACTCAAGGATTTTTCTCGTTTCACCCTCAGGGTCGTGCACTACGTTCGCGTAGTCTATTTCAAGCATCTTCAGGCTTGATACACGCCGCCAGTGATTCATAAATCTCTCGTACTGCTCGATGTACGCGGCAAGAGTCTTCAGATCATAGGTAAATGCCAGAGTCGGATCGAGAAAGTTTTTCGCATAACACGAAATGAGCACATCATCGGTATTACGTATGCAATGAATTATCCTGGCTGACGGCAGCATTAGTTCAATCAGACCGATGTGCATAAAATTCATCGGCATCGTATCGGTAACATACCTATAGCGCGAGTCATCATGACCCAGTTCGCGCAGGTAGTGGTCTGCCATCTTATTCAGCGCATTCGAGTCGATATGCGGCAAGCAGGCCGGGTATGGCATTTCAATCCCGGCGGCCGGTCCCGCATTCATAGCGATTCGCCCGAGGGTACCCAGCTCACCCGCACCATAGACGACCGGGTGGCTTGCAACTATTTGTTCAATCAGTGATTTTCCGGAACGAGGCATCCCGAGTATGAATACCGGCCGCTCGGTTTTTCGGTCTGACCTGGGCATACGCTTGAGTTTATCCGGGCTAAACGCATCGATGATGTTGCCGGCGGTCGACTCGAAATCGCTCACGTCAAAGACCGCATGTTTTCCTTCGTTACCAATGCGGTAGTTCTCGAAGGCCTGGTCGTAGTCCTTCAGGTCATCGTATAAATCGCCGAGCGCAAAATGAATCTGAACCTTGCCATCATGTGACAGTGGTTTTTTATCCAGTCGACGTTTCAATGTGTCAATAGCATCACGAGCCTGGTCGATACCGCGCATAAGCGACGCATACGTCAAAACGCAGGATGCGTCCAGCTCCGCGCCATCCATTACATTTTGTAAGTAGGTCAGTCCGACTTCATACTCCCCGCGGTTCTCACAAAGGGATGCCAGCCCGGACAACGCGATCGGATGTTCCGGGGCCAGTTCAAGACATCGTTTATATGAGCCTTCCGCATCATCAAGCCGGTTAAGCGCCTGAAACACGAATCCTATGTTGGCGTAAACGTCTGGAAAATCGGGTTTCAGTTTGATCGCCTTTTCGAAACTTTCCTGAGCCTGATCGAAACGGCATTGACCATGAAGGATCTTCCCGAGATTGTTGTATGGCGCTGCGTAGTTCGGCGCCAGTTTGATCGCATCCTGCAGATATCCATATGCGCGACGCATCTCGCCCTTGTTCATTAATGCAGCTGCGAGATTATTGAGAGCTTTCGGATCGTCCGGCTGCGCTTTGAGTAACTCATGGAGGCTGGCAATCGCGCTGTCGATGTCGCCGGTCATGTTGTACAGCGCAGCCAGACTATGTTGGCAATACGGGTCAACAGGATCAAGTTCTACCGACCGCTGAAAGGATCGGATAGCGTCATCTACTTCACCCATCTTGAGCAGGCAGGTACCGAGATTGCGATGGGCCACCGCCATCCCGGGATCGAGTTCCGCCGCCGATTCGAATTCTGTCCGGGCTTCGGCCAGCCGGCCCGACTTACCATAAACCTCGCCGAGACCGTTGTGGGCGATGGCAAGATCCGGCTCATGCCGTAGCGCCTCGCCATAAGCCGCGTGAGCGTCATCCAGTCGGCCTGACATGCTCAGCGTTTTGGCCAGGTACACCTGAAACACAGCCTCGTCCGGGCCGTCTGCAATGGCCTCCCTAATCAGACGCTCCGACGCGCTGAGATTGCCAGCCTGCCCTTCGACGGTGGCCAAAACAAACTTGGCGCGAGCGTGATGCGCGTCCTCCGCCAACACCCGATTGCAACAGGCGCGTGCATCTTCGAGCTCACCACGATGACGATGTGTCACGGCCTGTTCCAGCAACTCGGTTGTCGCGCTCTGACTCATGGTCTTAACGATTGGCCAATCAAGTGCCGAATTCTCCGCAAAACGAAATATGGCGGTTCATCCTTTATCCGCTGTATCAGCTACTAACATGCGCTTCACGGGCCCAAAAAACTCGTAATAGTTTTTCCACCTGCCGACTTCGCGGTCAATCAGCGGTTCATGGGTGCGCTCATCGGTCGCCAGCGATGCTGCACCATCGCGATAGTAGTCGAGACAAGCCGGATTCCAATCGAGACCAAGAAATCGGATCAATTCTTGTGCCATCTGTTGGGTACGGGTTACGAGATCTTCGTAACGAATCGTCATCAACGGTATGGCACAGGTGTTCTCCCAGTGCTGCATCAGCTTTTTGTAGAGCAGAACGTAGTGAGCGGTGTTTTCAAGATCAAAAGAAAACGCGAGACGTCGACCGGCGTAATTCTTGCTGTAGCAACTAATGACAAGATCGAGAGGATCCCGCACACAGTGCACGATTTTTGCTGCGGGGAACAGTAGCCGGATCAAACCGACGTGGCGGTAATTTCCGGGTGTTGTGTCTACAATGCGAGTAACGTCGGCGTCATCAGGCTGAATTTGTTGAAGGTATTGTTCCGCGAAGTTACCCAGTGTGTTCGCGTCGGTATTTCGTATACACCAGGGGTAGTCATCATTTGAGCGGGTTGCCTCTTTCAGGGCGGCCGATATTCTTTCGATTATTGGGAGTTCGCCAGCACCGTATACCGCCGGGTGACTGGCAAGGATCTGTTCGGTGAGCGATTTTCCGGAACGCGGCAACCCCACGACAAAGACCGGTACGTCGCACGTATTCGCAGCACGAGGCAGTTTCTCGAAGTCTTTTGCCGCGAACGCGCTGATCAGGTTATGTACGGTGCGTTCCTCGCCTGCCCGATCATAGACCACACCGCTGCTTTCGTTTGCCGTTTTGTAATTATCGAATGCAAGTTCATGATCTCCAAGCTGATCATGAACATCGCCAAGCGCGAACCTGAGTTGCACGATGCTTACCGGTGTAAGGTTCGGCAGTGCAAGGGCCCGCTCGATCACGGGTAGCGCATTTTTAGCGGCTCCGAGCGCTACCTGAGTGTGGCTATAGGCCACTGCGAGATTCGGTGTGATCTGACTTCGCCCGATGGTGGGCAGCAGGAGATCGGCTGCAAGCTGGTAATCGCCAAACACACACATACACTCGGCCAGACCGGCCAGCGCCGTTGGATGGTTGGGGCAGGTCTCAAGAGCCTGATTCAGGAATTTACGCGCCTCTTTCCCACGGCCAAGCTGCAGACAGAGCATCCCGAAGTTACAGAGCGCATCCAGCTGTCCGGGATCGAGGTCCAGTGCCTTGCGATATTGCTGTTCGGCCCTTTCAAACCGGCCCTGAAACTGCAGCGTGGCACCGAGATTTGCGTGCGCTGTTGCGTTGGCCGGTTGCAGTCGTATGACTTCTCTCAAGTTTCGTATCGCGTTGCCAAAATCACTCTGCACGTGACAGATTCTTGCAAGCTGCTGATAAGCCGGCGCAAACTCTGGATTTGAGCGCAGCAATGATTCACATCGGATCTTTGCCTGCTCGTAGTGTCCCAAGTGCGTATCCGCGGCGGCCAGATTGAGCTGAGACGTACGATTTTCCGGGTCCGCCTGCACCGCGCGCCTAAATGCTTCAGCACCTTCCACGATGCGCCCGAGACTGGCGAGCATTTCTCCGAGGGCATTCAGCGTACCAGCATCATCAATCGTTTCATCCATCAGGTCCCTGATTCCCCGGATGGCTCCATCGATATCACCGGATTCAGCCAGGCGCTGACATTCATCCAGAGTAGGAGTTGCGTGTGAGCTGCCGGATGACATGGAAATAGTGAGTGGTACCGATTTTGCCAGATCAGGACATGCTGTATCCGAGATACTCGGCATGGGACGACAAACGATTGATGTAGGGTTCCAGGTAGCCGCGGTAGCGGTGCCACCTGTTCAATGCATGCCGGTAAATCGGTTCGGTAACCTGATGATAACTCGGAGTAACGCTGCCCCGTTCCAACGCACGCTGTTGATAATTTAGAACTGCGTCATCCCATGGCATATCCAGGAATTTTAACAACGCGCGCATTTCCTTCTTGGTATCTTCCACGAGATCTTCGTACCGGATCGTGTGACAACGAATCGGCAACACCTCAGAAAACACGCGCCACAGAGACATGGACTTGTCGTATAGCGCGGTCGCTTCATCGAGGTTGAAGAAATTGGCAAACGCGTCGTTGTTCAAGGTGAACTGCTGCATGAATCCGCTCAGGCACGCATCACACGGATGCCTGACAACAAAAACAAAACGCGCATCCGGGAACAGACGCCAGATCAATCCCGTCTGCACCATACGACCAGCGGACTTATCTATAATCAGGTCATCGGAATCGGCGCCGGCAAAACCTGCCAATGCATCGAGATAAATGCCTCGCAATCGTTCTACTTGTTCCGGCTTCAACGAAGGAAGAGCACCCGGATAACCTCCCGGCATCTTCGAAACAGCAAATCTGACGCGGTCCATTGTGGGTTTTTCTTCGATAGTTGTTATACCGGGATGATTGTCCAGCATAATCTCGGTGAGAGTGGTGCCTGATCGCGGAAACCCGATCAGAAAAACCGGCTGTCTTTGTTCAAATGCAGGCGACGGCGTCCATTTGGCGATATCAGTTTTCGAAAAGAGTGTGTGCGCCACATCGATGCGATTCAGAAACCGGTTTGGATCGATCTGCCGCATGCGAAAATTGTTTCGTGCCAGTTCGTTGCCCTGGGTCAAATGATCGTATGCTGCGTCCGAATTTTCTTTGCGGTCGAGGAGCCTGCCCATCTCGTAATGATATTGCTGAGCCAGACGCGGTATGAGCCTTGATACATCCAGCTTGCTCAGCATATCTATTGCAGCATCAATGTTGTTTCGGCGTCGGGCTAACTTGGCGGCCTGAAGATTGAGCAGAGGATGCAGAGGTTCGATACGCATCCCTTTGTCGACAACGATTTCGGCTTCGTCAAGTCGATTGTTCTCTTCGTAAAGGGCTGCCAGCTGAGCAACGGCGTCGACACCGGCCGGATCCAGCTCGAGCGCTTGCCGGTACGCGGACTCAGCCAGTTCGTTCTCCCGCTGTTCGCTGTACACGACACCGAGGTTGCTGTATATCGACGCGTCGTCCGGACTCAATTTCAGGGCCATTGAATAACTTTCGATTGCCTCCTGAAGCTGGCCCCGCATGTGCTGCAACACGCCAAGATTCGTAAGCGCCAGCGCATCGTTTGGATCAAGCTCAACGCTTTTGGCGAACGCTCGCAATGCCTCCACGGGCTGATTTAACTCCATATAAGCGGTGCCCAGGTTATGCCATGCCTGTGCATATTCCGGATCGATACGGATCGCGTTCAGAAAAGATTCGAGCGCATCTTTCATGTCGCCCTTTGCGCGCTGTACGTGTCCGATGTTGTTATATGCCTCAGAAAAATCAGGCCGGACTTTCACCGCCTGCTGAAACGCCTCGATGGCCTCTTCGTGACGTCGGAGATTGTTCAACACACGTCCACGGTTGTTGTGCGCCTGCAGAAACAGCGCGTCGCTCGCGATGGCACGGTCATACATCGCCAGCGCGTCATGCAGATTGCCCTGCTCCTGATACACGGTCCCCAGGTTATTCATGGCAACATCAAAGCCGGGGTTGATCTCGAGAGCCTTCTCAAAGGTCTCGCGAGCCTCATCCAACTCTTGTTTCTGCTGCAGCAAGCGGCCAAGACTGTTGTAGTAGCCCGCATCCCGCGGCTTTATGGATATGGCCTTGCGGATGAGCCGCTCGGCATCCTCGAGCTGGCCGGCGCTGAGATCGATGTTGCCCAGCAGGTGCAGAGCGTCGGCATGCTCCGGCTCGGTTTTGAGCACCTCGAGATAGCAGCGTTTCGCCGTCTCGACGTCACCGTCCTGGTGGCTCCTGAACCCCTTGTCGAAGGTATCCGTGACCAATTGTAAGATATTCGTCATTAAGGCCTTGATTCTACGAAGATAAACTCACAGATTATCCGGCTTGGCGCCGGCGGTGCAACCGGACTGCGGCCGCGTTCATAACGGCGTGGCCTCCCGTGGTGCGGAACCGAACTCCCACCCTACGGTCTCAAGGCCTGTGTAGCTATGCGGCATACATGCTATCTTTGGGTCAAAATTACAAATCTAAACTTTGCGAGCATAATAAAATGTACAGGCTGACATTGAGCGTAATTCTGGCTGCTCTGACCGGCAGCGTATTGGCGGCGGATGTCTCGGGCGATCTCGAGCGCTGCCGGGCAATCGAGGATCAGGACCAGCGGCTGGCCTGTTTTGACCAGGTATCCCGGCCTGAAGCGGTCGCCCCTGAACCCGCTGCGGCTTCGGATGTCGCGGATGTGATTGCCGAGGATCCTGTCCCGGTGCCGGCAGCTGAAGACGCCGCCGCCCCTCTGGCCGATCCGGCCGGAACCACAGTCTGGAGTTCATCGGCCGCTTCCGCGTCCTCCGCCACCGGAGCGACCGAAGACGAATTCGGCATGGAAAACAGACGCATAGAAGAGGGTGCAAAGGAAATCCGTAGCCGTTATCAAGGGCAGTTTTCCGGCTGGGGTGGCGACACGCTGTTTCCGCTCGAGAATGGCCAGGTCTGGAAGCAGATCGAGACCGGTCGTTATTCGTACAAAGCGAACCGGCCCATGCTTGTTATAAAGCGCGGCATGTTCAACAGCTTCTACCTGAAGGTAGATGGCAAAAATCGAACGGTCAGAGTCAAGCGGGTTCGCTAGACTCATCCGGTGACTGGCTACCGCCCCCTACTGGCTGAAACTCAACGGCATGTTCCCAGATCTCCTTGTCTTCGACGAGGTTGTATAGATACTCTGCTTTTGTAGCAAGTTCGCTGCCAATTTTTTGCCAGTCAATCTCAGTGTCTTTTTCGTCCTTCAGCCCCTGCATGAGCTGGGCACTGTGCAGTTGCCATCGTAGTGCGAAGTGGCGCGCAGCGTCCCGTGCGCTGGTAGCCGTGCTAACGTCAAGATGATCCGTCGTAACATCCCCGGTAATAACCCAGTATGCGTGCGATGGATCGTGTTTGGGCCAGACCTGACCAATGCAGATGCGGTTTGGCAATGCCCAATATGCTTTTGCGGTTGATTCTTTTGGGATCAGACCAATTTCCCGGGCGTAGTCGCCCATGATGCCGAGCTGGTCGGATGCCCAGTCAGTGAATTCCTTTATCTGTTGCTTTCGATCTACGTTCACTCTTCATATACCTCGTTTCGTTCCGCTGCCGCCCCTTTTTGACGAACATTCTGTGTGCCAGCGCAGCCGGCAGTCAGGAACGGGCTGGCGGCTCAGGTGCACTTGCCGATTCAAGTACTGGCGGTGTCAGGATGGGATCATCGTCGGACCATGCCTTTTCGGCACTCATTCCGTTTCTGAATCTCTCCATAGTTTGCTGTTGAAATTCTGTTGGTTGAAAACCCTCCCGCATTCGTTCAAACATGGTCTGTGCCAGATAATCCTGTGCTTCGGCATAATCTCCATTGCTTGCAAGCGCCATCGCAAAGGTCATCGCCGTATCCGCGCCGGGTTTGAGCTCATAAAGCTGTCTTGCAACTTCGAGACTGAGTTGTCGCTGTTCAGCACTGGCGCCCGGGCAAACCGAGTAGGCGCGAGCCAAAGCCAGTAACAGCGCACCCTGGGTCGGCATCAGGTGCACCGCCTCCTCCAGCGGTGTCAGGGCCCTGCGGCATTGTCCCGCAGCTAGCCAGGCAAGTCCGGCCCAATAGCGGACCTCGGCGTTATCGATAGCATTTTCGGCCATGTAGTCGTAATGACTTGCAGCCGCTGCAAATTTCCGGGACCGCATCAGCGCATTGGCAAGCAGAAATCGGGGTTCCAGATAATCCGGATCGCTCTGGATGGCCGCATTGTAAAAATGTACTGCGGCATTGATATCACCGCTTCGTTCGAGCAACGCTCCCTTGTAATAGTTGGCATGTGCATATTGCGGCGAAATAGCAAGCGCCCGATCAAAAAGTCCCATCGCTTGTCTGTCATGACCCTGCAATTCGCGCACACGTCCCAATGTCGCTATGGCGACAACGTCTTCGGGATTGCTCCTGATCGACAGTTGAAAATTTTCGGCGGCTCGTTCGTAATCCTTTGCTATCAGTGCCGCAAACCCGAGTTCCATGTACATCTGTGCGCTCTGGGAGAAGGCGCTCATCACACTGAGAATCGGGTCGTTGAACCTGGTCGATCCGCGTCCTCGTTTCCCGAGAATCTCGCGCGCTTTTTCAACCTGGCCAGTCGCCCGATAGGCCAGCCCAAGAGGGTAATAGAGCTTGTCTGCCTCAGGCTGTAGTTCCAATGCCCGCTCGAGCAGCCTGATCGCATCGGCGTATCGCTTGTCCTCGAGCGCCAACTCACCGGTCCCGGCGAGCGCTTGCACATTTTCCGGATGCGCGGCCAGTACTTTATCAAATGCCACGCGGGCCTCGCTCAGACGGGCATCTGACATCAGTGTCATCGCAAGTCGAAGTTGCGCCGGCAGGTAGTCCGGATTGAGCTCAATTACGCGCTGATAATATTCGGCCGCCTCCCGAAACCGACCGGTTTCCTGATACACGTAGGCAAGCAAATGGGCCCAACGGGGATCTTCCGGAGCCAGCGCGATGGCATTGAGATAACAGGCTTCTGCAACATGCTGTAAATGATGTGCCTGGTAGAGCATGCCTAACTGGGCGTATTCAAAGCCCAGCTGTTGTCCCCGGCTCTCTGCCGAATTTACGTCGAAATCTGCTTTGCCCTGGCGCAGGGCCTCCTGAACGCCGGGTTCGAACTGCCCAAGTTCAGGATGGGGAATCGGCACGAACTCCGGCGCATTCTGTGCAAACGCCGGCACAGTAGCAAACGACAGGCAACAGACAACGAGCAGAATGCGCGCGATTGCGCGAGTCTGCTCATTGTCTTGTGTCCTTTGGCCTGGCACTCGTTTTTCGTCGCTTGTTATCGGTCACTGGTTATCTTATTGCCGCTGCCCTTCGTGAGTGTGTGATACTTTCCGGCCTGAAGACCGTCCCACTGCTCCCGGCTTCCATCAGGCCAGTCAACACGAATGCTTTGATCGCTATCGTCGCCGCCAAGTCCGAATAGAATCCTCGGGTCGTTCGCAGACGCGTAACTGCCATCCGACCTGACTCTGCGCCACAAGCTTGCCCTGCCTGCTGTAACTATCTGCGCCCGGGCGCCCAGCAGATCTCGTCCGCTCTGTGCATCCGTCAGTTTCAGGCCCAGCCAGGAGTTGCTGTTGCCGGTCTGGTTTATCAGAAAATCGACCTTGCCGGCATTATTGTTGATGACGACGTCGGTATCACCATCGTTGTCGATGTCGCCAAACGTCGCGCCCCGGCTGACCCTGGACTTCGTGAATGCGCTGCCGGCAGAGTCAGTGACCTCCTCGAATTTGCCGGCGCCCAGATTTCTGAATAGCTGATTGACCTGATGTAGCGGATAGACATCGCCGCGGGCAACCTGCTCCTGAATTCTTGTCACAGCGCCATTGACACAAAGCAGATCCAGAAGACCGTCATTATCATAGTCAAACCAGGCTGTCCCAAACCCCGTATAGGCAAAGCTGGCATTCGCAAGCCCCAGCGCCAGAGTCTTGTCTTCGAACCAGCCGCTGCCATCGTTCACATACAAAGTGTTGGTCTCACGGTACAGGTGAGTCATAAAGAGATCTTCGTCGCCGTCGGCATCGAAATCAGCAGCATCCACGCCCATACTCGCTTCAGGCGCTCCATGCATGTTGACTGCTACTCCCGCCAATACAGCATCGTCGTTGAATGAACCATCCGCCTGGTTGATCCACAACTGGTTGGGGACGCTGTCATTTGCCACGTAAATGTCCGGCCAGCCGTCACCATTGAAGTCGGCAGCGACAATCCCGAGCGCGCCACCATAGGCCTCCGTTATACCGGACGAAACCGAGACATCCGAGAACGTACCGTCACCGTTGTTTCTGAGCAAACGATCCGGCTGTGGCTCGAAGCCAAGAGGCGAACAATAATCCCTTGCACTTGTCGTCGAGCGGCAGGGCTTGTGGTTGGCAAATGTGAAATTTACGTAGTTGCCAATATAAAGATCCAGCCACCCATCGCGGTCGTAATCGAAAAAACTCGCACTGACACTCCAGCGATTGTCCTGTGCATTCGCCGATTGCGTTATGTCACTGAAGGTGCCGTCACCATCGTT
>CAZJFQ010000063.1:0-11148 GCA_964545335.1 uncultured Gammaproteobacteria bacterium
CGTCTGTTGCCCAAACTCGACCAGGGAATTGCTGCTGACTGGCGGCCACAGATTGCGCAAACTCTCGCCGCACAGAAATCTGTCGCCGACGCGCAGAATTTCATCAACCAGTTCAAGGGCAACGAGGATTACGACAAACTTCGGGCGGCCGTCGCCAGCGGTGTCGCCCAAAATGATATTTTTCTGGCCAAACAATTAGCCGACCAGCTGCCCACCGGCATGGAAAAAGACACCATCTACGCTCATCTCGTCAAGAGCACGCCAACATCAGTCCGACAGAGGCAGCGGCATGGCTCGCATCGATTTCCGACGAGCAGCAGCGACGCTTCGCGACGCGCAATCTCGTGGGAATCTGGTACTCGCAGGATCCGGATGCGGCCGGTCGATGGGCGGACAATCTGCCACGGGGACCACAACGCGACGACGCCATCGTCGGCCTGGCGTCAAGCTGGCAGGAGATGACGCCGTCGCGGCAACTCCTGCTCGAAAGCATCGGGAATTCCGGGAAACAGACTCAGGCAAAGGTTGCACGTATACATATCGTCGCCCGGACAGACTGGAAAAAAGCGCAAACGATGTTGACCGAAACCGATATGGGGAATACCGAGCGGCAAAGCATCCAGAATAGGATCGATTACTACCGTAATCACTAATCGTATTTTCTCCGTGCGTTCCGCGTGAGGCTACGGCTGAACCAGATAGTGCCCGATAGATATCCCCGTGGTTATTTTTTTTCAAGGAACTTGCGGAGGTGGGACATGATGCGGGTATCGAGCCAGTATTCGGGGCGGAAGAGGGGGCCGCTGATGAATCCGACGTGGCCGCCATGGTTGCTTAGTTCCAGCGTCACAGCGTCCGACAACTCATCAGCGTGCGGTACGCCCGAGGAATCCAGGAACGGGTCGTCGGTCGCGTGCAAAATGAGTGTCGGGACCTCGATCTGTTTCAAATACTGACGGCTGCTGCACCTGTCGTAATACTCCTTGCAACTGGCAAAACCGTGTAATGGCGCTGTCGCGAATTCATCGAACTCATGAAAAGTTCTCGACGCCAGGGCCCGCTCGTAGTCAACGAAGTCAGTGTCCGGGGTGAATTTTTTGCGAATCGTGTCACGCATTCGACGAAGCAATGACCATTGATAGAGTTGTGAAAACCCCGTTGCGATTGTATCGGCTGCGATTCTGAGTTCAAACGGGACCGAGATTGCGACGGCTGTAGTCAGCGTATTGACCGGGTTGTCTTCCGCCAGAAACTTCAACAGGACGTTGCCACCAATCGAATAGCCCGTTGCAGCTATTGGCACACCTGGATTATTTGCCGATACCCGTTGCAGAAAAAATCGCAGATCTTCAGTTTCTCCGGCGTGATAGGTACGGGCCAGCCGGTTTACCGCGCCGCTGCAGCCGCGAAAATGCATCAGCGCACCCTGCCACCCGGCATTTCTGACCGCGGCCATTATGGCCGATGCATAAGCCGACCGGATGGAGCCTTCAAGGCCATGCAGCACGATTACGATGGGTTGCTTTTCAGGGAGACCTTGACCGGTAGCCCAATCGACATGTAGGAAATCACCGTCCGGCAGCTCGACTTCTTCCCTTCGATAGCTGACATTTCGCATCTTGCCCCAGGGCCCGTTGCGGAACAGCGTTTGCAGATGACGATTTTTAAGCCACCAGGCCGGCTCAAAGTCACTTTTGATTAGCATATCGATGCGGAACCCTAGATGGCGAACAATCGTGACGGGTGAAACGTCAACCGTGACCCAAATCACGCTCCAGCCGCTAGGCCCCAGGCGTCAGGAAAAAGGCGTCGAGGGCGCTAAATCATTTCTATTTTTCTTCTTTGTGCGCCCCAAGTGAAGCTATTGCTGTACGGAGTAGTGCCCCGGGGGCGTCTTCGTGGTCCTTCTGTCGCGTTAGCGGCGGGTCAATCGTCGCGGTGGTCTTTATCGTCGCGGGGTTTAGCGGGGACGTCGCTGAGGATTCGGAATACCTTGTCCTGGACCGCCTTCCAGCGGGCGTAGTTCCGCTCGGTAATATCGCTGATGAGTTCAACGGGATCGGTGCCGACCGACTCGCGGATGTGCTCACGAAACTCTTGCTGTCTCTTTTGCAGCAGCTTGAGACTCTGCTCCAGGTAGATTCCGACCAGGCCTCGCATGGTGCCGCCGTAGGACCGTATAACCCCGGCCAGGAAATCCCGGCTCATGATTGGGTCGCCACCTTGTTCCTGCTCGCTGATGACCTGCAGCAGGATGTTGCGGGTGATGTCTTCCTGGGAATTCTTATCGATGACAACAAAGTCGATCTGATCGATAACCAGGCGCCGGATGTCGGCAAGCGTGATATAGCGACTTTCTTCCGTGTCATACAGACGGCGATTCGGGTACTTTTTTATGATCCGCGAATCGCTCATTCTAAGAACCGCCGGTTTCGTTGCAACAAGATCCGTTTATCGTGCTGATGTCGCGGCCGTGTTGATGCAGGGCCTGGTATAACGATAGTACATTTTTTTGCACTGCGCCAAAACTAGACCGTGTCAAAACGAACCTGGCGTCGTCGTGGGATATAAATCGCACGCCAGTGGTCCAGCGCCCAACCCCAGACATCGGCGACTGAACCCCTGGCCAATGCAACCGGTGGATTCTGACCGAGGAACTGAAGTGCCCGGGTCAGCGTCGCGGGTGGATCACCGTCGTCCACTGCTGTAGCGCCGGTCTGTTTACTCAATTTTTCCCCGTCGGCGTTCACCGCGACAGGAACGTGCATATACAAAGGTGTCGTTAGCCCCAGTAGCCGCTGGAGCCAGACCTGCCTCGGTGTCGTTACGAGCAGGTCGCACCCGCGAACAATATTCGTGATGTGCTGTTCTGCATCATCGACAACGACAGCCAGCTGATATGCGAAAAGGCCGTCCCGCCGCCGGACCACGAAATCTCCGCCCTCGGTTGCCAGATTCTGCCGGTACAATCCCTGGACCGCGTCATCAAAATCGATACTTGCATCATCCACACGGACCCGGGTCGTACCGCCAGTTCGGCCGGGCGGCAAGCCATTTCGGCAGGTACCGGGATATACAGGTCCGATCTTAGGTAACCCTGGGCGTCCGCCGTTTGCTGCGAGAATTTCCTTGCGGCTGCAGGCGCAGGGATAGGTCTGGTTGAGTCCGTCAAGTTTGGCAAGCGCCGCCATGTACGCCTCGGTGCGGGTGCTCTGACAAACAACCTCGTCGTTCCATGCAAACCCGAATCTTTCCAGTGATCGCAGTATGCCTTGAACGGCACCCGGAACTTCGCGGGGCGGATCGAGGTCCTCTATACGCACCAACCACTCGCCGTTGTGTACCCGGGCTTCCAGGTAGCTGGAAACGGCAGCGACTAGTGAACCGAAATGCAGGGGGCCGGTCGGTGAGGGAGCAAAACGACCGCGGTACAGCACCTCTTACTTTCTGGCAGCCGAATCAGGTGCGCTGTTGCCGCTCGCGAATCTCGTCCAGAGTCTTGCAATCGATGCAGAGTGTTGCTGTGGGTCGTGCCTCGAGTCGACGAACACCGATCTCCACACCGCAGGATTCACAGAAGCCATACTCTCCCGAATCAACAGTGACCAAAGCTTCATCAATCTTCTTGATCAGTTTGCGTTCTCGATCGCGGGTTCTGAGTTCAAGGCTGAACTCGGATTCCTGGGTCGCGCGATCGTTGGGATCCGGGAAATTCGCCGCTTCATCCTTCATATGATGGACAGTGCGGTCAACCTCCTGCATCAGTTGCTGCTTCCAGGTATGCAGAATATTGAGGAAGTGCTGGTGCTGCTTGTCGTTCATATACGACTCGCCACGCCGGGCGATGTACGGGTCGATCCCCGACACCGGTCCTGTCATCGTTGTGACTTTCGATCTCCGCGTTGTCTTGCGGCGTGCTGTAGTCTTCGCGCGCCCCTTTCTGGTGGTCGTCTTCCGGCGCCCTTTTCTGGCGGCCGTCTTCTTCCGGGTCGGGGCTTTCTTCTTTTTCTTCTTTGCCGCCGAAGTCGTCTTCCTGGCAACTCTGGCTTTCTTTTTCACTCCGCTCGCTTTCTTTTTTCCCTTGGCGGCTGTTTTCTTTCGCGCAGGCTTGGCCCTTGCGGCCGACTTTTTCTTGGTCGTCCGGTTCTTCACTGATCGCTTTCTGGCCGGGGTTTTTTTCCTGCCGGTCTTGCGAGCGCTGGTCTTTTTCCTGGAGGGCACCAAATGTCTCCGCGACTCGATAAAAATAACCGCGCAATTATACAGACGACAACCCGTGTGTACAGGGGTTAAGAATAGCCTGGCGAGGCGCGAGATAAATGCAATAAAAACAGCAAGTTAACTATCCTCTGTTCGGCGGGTGGGTCAGATCGACGTAGTGTCGTCGAGCGCCGATGGGAGGGCGACGACCGGATCCGGTCTCCACTGCGCACTGCGATGGTCCGCCACAACCGTGGTGTAAATCCCACCTCGCACATTGAATTGCGCCGTGACACGCATGAATCGTGGTTGGATTGCAGCAACAAAGTCGCTCAAGATCTGATTTGTGACGGCTTCGTGAAACGCGCCTTGATCGCGATACGACCACATATAGAGTTTCAGGGATTTGAGCTCAACACAGAGCGCCCCGGGAACGTATTCCAGGAGGATGGTGGCAAAATCCGGCTGCCCCGTTTTCGGGCACAGGCAGGTGAATTCCGGGATTCGGATCCTGATCGTGTAGTCTCGATCCGGATTGGGGTTGTCGAAGGTCTCCAGTTCTCGCCCAGGGCTCTTTTTTGCAGTTTCTGAGGCAGCTGTAACCATACTGTTTTAACCCGGGTTTTTAGCCGTCGGGCTATCGTCAATAGCGGGCGATTACTTTACACTACACCGGATTTTTCAACCATTCCGCCTATGGACAGGTATGCGACTGAGTAAAATCAAGCTCGCCGGATTCAAGAGCTTCGTAGACCCCACCATCATCCACTTTCCCAGCAATCTTTTAGGGATCGTTGGCCCCAATGGCTGCGGCAAATCCAATGTAATGGATGCCGTTCGCTGGGTGATGGGGGAATCATCGGCCAGGCAGCTGCGTGGTGACTCGATGTCCGATGTCATCTTTAACGGTTCGAGTGCTCGAAAACCGGTAGGCACAGCCTCGATCGAACTGTTCTTCGATAACGCGGACGGACTGATCGGCGGCCAGTACGCCGGATATGCCGAGATCGCGATCAGGCGGGTAGTTTCCCGGGATGGCACCTCGATTTACTACTTGAACGGGACCCGCTGTCGCCGCAAGGACATTACCGGCCTGTTTCTCGGAACCGGCCTCGGATCTCGCGGTTATTCGATCATCGAGCAAGGCATGATCTCGCGCCTGGTCGACGCCAAACCGGATGAACTCCGTGTTTTTCTGGAAGAGGCCGCTGGGATTTCCAAGTACAAGGAACGACGCCGTGAAACCGAAAACCGCATCCGGCACACGAGAGATAATCTTAATAGATTAAATGACTTACGAGAGGAAATTGGTAATCAACTGAAACATTTGCAACGCCAGTCACGGACCGCTAAACGCTACAAATTCGTCAGGCAGGAACACCGCCAGGCGCAGGCAGAAGTGCTGGTCCTCAAGCTCCGGGAGCTCGCGGCACAGCTCGCAGAAAAACAGGCGGCGCTGGAAGAACGCCAGAAATCGCTGGATGCAACGCTGGCCGAACAGCGCGGTATCGATGAGCAGATAGAAGTGGCGCGCAAGGAACACGGCGAAGCCACGAACCACCTGACCGACGTCCAGGGACGCAATTACAAAGTCGGCGCCGAAATTGCCCGTCTGGAGCAGGCGATCGTGCACGGGACGGAGCTGAAACAAAGGCAGGAGGACGACCTGCGGCAGACCCGGCTGGATATCGATGAAATCCTGGACCAGGTGCAGCAGGACGAGCGGCAACTCGAACTGCTGACCCAGACGCTCACCAGCCTGAGCCCTGGCCTGGCGGATGCTCAGAAGGCCGAAGTCTCGGCAACGGGCGCGCTGGCGCATACAGAGCAGGCTCGTGCAGCCTGGCAGAAGGAATGGGAGCAGCATAACGAAGCCCTGAACGATGCCCGGCGCTGTGCGGATGTAGAACGCACACGTATCGAGCATTTGCAGGAGCACGCAACGGCAATGCGGGCGCGACTGACAAACCTGGCATCCGAACAGACGGAATTGCCCCCGGTACCCGATGCAGGCGGTCTCGACGACCTGATTGCCAAAGAGCAGCGGGCCCGGGAGACACTCTCCGGTCACGAATCTGCCCTCAAGCAGCTCACCGGTGAAATGAAAGCGGCCCGGGGCGAGCACGACAAAACGGGCCCCGCACTGGACTCGCTGCGTCAGCAGGTTTTAGAAGACCAGGGGCGCCTGGCATCACTGGAAACCTTACAACAGGCGGCCCTGGGGGAAACGGACGACCGGGTTACGAACTGGCTGGCGGGCGAAAGATTGGGCGGATACCCGCGGCTGGCCCAGCAGATTTCCGTCGACTCCGGCTGGGAGCGGGCGGTTGAAACGGTACTCGGCGCCTACCTGGAAGCGGTTTGTGTGCCCGGTATCGATGCGATTGCGTCGACCATCAAACGGCTGAACAGTGGTTCGGTAACGCTATTTGAGTCCCGCGCAGCGGATACGCAGCTTACCGGGGATGGCGGGCGATTGGCATCCAAAGTAAAGGGATCGGTGGAAACCGGCAGTCTGCTCCGTCGTGTACGGATCGCAGCGTCACTGAAAGAAGCCATCGCGCTGCGGCGCAATCTCGAGGCGGGCGAATCGGTCATTACTCAGGATGGAATCTGGTTGGGACCCGACTGGTTGCGCGTCTGCCGTAGCGAAGACGAGGGCGACGGCGTCATTCGCCGCGAGCAAGCGATCCGCGACGTCAAATCGGGACTGGAGGATCTGTTGCCGCGGCTGGATCAGCTGGCAAAGGCCAAAACGCGACTGAGAGCGCGGCTGGACACCCTGGATGGCGGTCGTGAATCAGCTCAGGATAAGGCCAATGCAGCGCACCGGGCCTATGCCGGTATTCACGCAGAGTTGGAAGCGTTGCAGGCGCAGCAAAGCGATTTGTTGCGTCGGCATACGTCGATAGCAACTGAAATTGCGCAGCTGGATGAACAGCTCGGCAGTGCCGACACTCAACTTGAACAGTCGCGGGCGGCCTTGGAGCAGGCGCGGGAACGCCTCGCGCAACTCAGTTCCGGTACCGTGCGGCTCGAACAGCGCCGCGGCGAATTGCAGGAACGCCTGCATACTGCGCAGACAGATGCAGAAATGAATCGTACCGCCGCTCGCGAGATCGCTATCAAGGTCGAATCACAGAAATCGACCCGCGAAGCGGCCGGTGCAGGATTGCGACGCGTGCAGCAGCGGGTGGATCAGCTCCGGCAACGTCGTGCAGAGCTCGAGACAGAGCTGGGCCAGGGCGATAAGCCGCTGGCCGCATATCGAACCGAACTCGAACGCCAAAAGGAACAGCGGGTCAAGGTGGAGGCGGCATTAGGCCAGGCCCGCCGGGCGGTGGAAACTGCGGAAATGGCGGTTCGCGAAGTGGAGCAAAAACGAACGGCGCACGAAGCCACGGTCAACGACGTTCGCGACGCGCTGGAAACCGTAAAACTCGCCGCCGGTGAACTCAGAGTCCGTCGCGATACGGTGTCCGAACAATTCGCTGAAACAGTATTCGAATACGAAGAACTGGCGGGACAGCTGCCGGAAGAGGCGACCATCACAGACTGGGAAGAGAAGGCCGCACGCCTCGATGTCCGGATTCAGCGCATGGGAGCTATCAATCTGGCCGCGATCGATGAGTTCGAGGAGCAACAGGACCGCAAGGATTATCTCGACGCCCAGTGCCAGGACCTCACGGAAGCGCTGACAACACTTGAAAACGCGATCCGCAAGATTGATAAGGAGACGCGCAGTCGATTCCGCGAGACCTTCGACGGTGTGAATGCCAACCTCAAAGATATCTTTCCCCAGCTCTTCGGCGGTGGCAACGCCTACCTGGAGTTGACCGGCGACGACCTGCTGACCGCCGGTGTTACTGTCATGGCGCGCCCCCCGGGAAAACGTAACAGCACAATTCACCTGCTATCCGGTGGCGAAAAGGCCTTGTCCGCTGTAGCTTTGGTGTTCGCAATATTCATGCTCAATCCGGCGCCATTCTGTCTGCTGGATGAGGTCGACGCGCCGCTGGACGATGCCAATGTCGGCCGTTTTTGCGAAATTGTTCGTGATATGTCTTCGAAAGTTCAGTTTGTTGTAATTACCCACAACAAAATCACGATGGAAATGGCCAATCAGCTGATTGGTGTGACGATGAGCGAACCAGGCGTCTCACGACTGGTGGCGGTGGACGTCGATGAAGCGGTACAGTTGGCGGCAGTCTGAAACCTTGAACGATCATGTCGGAACTTCGCATCATATTGCTGCTGATCGGCGTTACCCTTGTCGTCGTTGTTTACGTCTGGGGACGCTGGAAGACGCGTGGGCGCGACGACGAAGAACGTAAAGCGCCTCTGTTCAAACCCCACCTCTATGATCCTCCGGACGAGAATGAACCGGATCTGATCATCCCTGTAGACGACGACAGGGCCGGAGAGTACGACCTCGGACTGGAAGACGAAGAAGACGAGCCGTCCGGTCCGTCGTATGATGCCGGAACCGGCGAACAGAAAATATTTTCCTTGCGCGTCGTCGCGCGCGGCGAACGATTATTTTCTGGTCGCGAACTTCTGGACGCTTTGAACCAGGAAGACGTGGAATTCGGCAAGTACGACATCTTTCACAAACTCGTTCGGGGTCGCAAAGACCTCGCGTTGTTCAGCGTTGCGAACCTCAACGAACCGGGTACGTTTGAACTAAAAACACTGGAAGAACAAGGAGTTATCGGCATAGTTCTGTTCATGGTCCTGCCCGGTCCGCAGGATGGAGTCGAAATGTTCAGTGGCATGTTCGCGGCTGCTAAACGCATCGCCGGTAGTCTTGATGGCGAGGTACACGACGAGAGCGGTTGCACGCTGAGCGCGCAACGGGAACGAAATATTCACGACGAGATTATCGAGTTTCAGCACTTCGCCACCGTCGAACGCGGTGTGCGCAAATCCCGCTGAGGGTTTCGATTCGCAATCGATGGCTGTTCCGCAAAAAACCAGGCAACGGGCACTGGCACTAAAGAACAGCATCATCCACCACAATTACCGTTACTACGTCCTCGATGATCCGGAAATCCCGGACGCCGAATACGATCGCCTGCTTCGCGAACTCAGGCAGCTCGAAGAAAAGCATCCGGCACTCGTTACCGCCGATTCTCCCACGCAGCGTGTCGGTGCCCAACCTATAGCGGCGTTTACCCAGGTACAGCACGCAGTTCCCATGCTCTCCCTGGATAACGCGTTTTCAGAACAGGAGCTGCTCGATTTTGATCGCCGTGTTCGTGAGCGACTCGGTGGCCGGGAACTTATCGCCTACTCGGCCGAACCAAAAATGGATGGCGTAGCTGTCAGTCTGATATATAAACGTGGCCAGCTCGTGCAAGGCGCAACGCGGGGCGACGGTTCGACAGGCGAAGACATCACACACAATGTCCGTACTGTGGATTCCATCCCACTGTCGATTCGGGGGCGCAAATATCTACCATTGTTGGAAGTTCGTGGCGAAGTCTACATGCCGAAGGAAGGATTTGCGGCTTTCAATGTGCGTGCAGCCAAGGAGGGCACGAAGCCTTTCGTCAATCCTCGCAATGCAGCGGCCGGCAGCCTGCGGCAGCTGGATCCGAAACTGACAGCGCAGCGACCGCTGGCATTTTTTGCATACGGTGTTGGCCAGCTCGACGGTGGCGTGGTTGGCGACCGTCATAGTGCCGTACTTGCCAGTCTGCGGGATTGGGGATTCCCGGTCACGCCACTGTCACGCGTCGTCGAAGGTGCGGCCGGTTGCCTCGAGTTCTATCGCAAGACACTCGCGGTACGCACCAGTTTGCCCTATGACATCGATGGTGTGGTCTACAAGGTAGACAGCATCGAGGATCAGGGGCAATTGGGTTTTGTCTCGCGCGCGCCGCGGTGGGCCATCGCCCACAAATTTCCCGCAGAGGAGGAGATTACGAAGGTGCGTGCGGTGGAATTCCAGGTCGGCCGCACCGGTGCCATCACACCAGTCGCGAGGCTGGAGCCGGTATTTGTCGGTGGTGTAACAGTGAGCAATGCCACCCTGCATAACATTGACGAACTACGGCGCAAGGACGTTCGTATCGGTGACACTGTAATCGTTCGGCGTGCCGGTGACGTTATTCCTGAGGTCGTACAGGTCGTCCTGGACCGGCGACCGAAGAAGGCGCGTGGTGTTCGGCTTCCACGAAAGTGCCCGGAATGCCGCTCTGACGTTGTCAGAGTGGCAGGTGAGGCTGTTGCGCGTTGCAGCGGAGGTCTTTATTGCCCAGCCCAGCGCAAACAGGCGATTTATCACTTTGCTTCGCGGTCTGCGATGGACATCGAGGGGCTGGGCTCAAAACTAGTCGAGCAGCTTGTCGGCGCAGGTGTGGTGACAACTCCGGCGGATCTGTATCAGCTGAGCCAGGAGCAACTGGCCGGACTGGAACGAATGGCGGATAAATCGGCTGCCAACCTGATTGAGTCGCTGGAAAAGAGTAAGAAAACGACGTTGGCACGATTTCTTTACGCGTTGGGAATCCGGGAAGTAGGGGAGGCCACAGCTCAGAATCTAGCCGCACATTTTGGTAGCCTCCAGAAGCTTCAATCTGCCGATATGGAATCGCTGGAAGCGGTTGCGGATGTCGGGTCAATCGTCGCGGCTCACATCGGCGCGTTTTTTGCGCAAAAACACAATCGCGAAGTAATTGCCGACCTGCTGAAGTCCGGCGTTCATTGGCCGGCGCCGGCTAAAAAAGAAAAAAAGACAGCACTATCAGGCAAGACCCTTGTGCTTACCGGGACTATGCTGAACATGACTCGCGTTGAAGCCAAGGCGCAAATCCAGGCTGCCGGGGGCAAGGTAACCGGCAGCGTGTCGAAAAAAACGGATTTCGTCGTCGCCGGCGAGAAAGCAGGCGCAAAACTCCGCAAAGCCGAGGAGCTGGGCGTGGAAATCCTGGACGAATCCCAGCT
>CAZJFQ010000064.1:0-11086 GCA_964545335.1 uncultured Gammaproteobacteria bacterium
GTCGCTCGCAACCAGGTCGATCACGTTGATCTCGAGTGCCCGTTCGGCACTGATTCTGACGCCGGACCGTACCGCTTCCTCTGCCCAATCCGCATTGCGATCGCGTAACTCAGCCAGGCTGCGAATATAGGCCACGGCATCGTTCACGACCTTGCGCCTCATTGCGGTTTCGGAATCGACGACGTCGCCGGATTCTGCGTCTTTCTTATCGGGCTCCTGCGGCTGGTCGCCTTCGTCTGTTGCTTCGTCCCCGGATTCAGCCTCATCGTCATCCGTTTTCTGTTCTTCATCGTCACCGGCGGGCGCCAGTGAAACCGGCGTTGCAGCACCGAGATTGGTTGCCGGAGCCATGGCTGCCACATGGCTGGCGTACAGGATGTACGTTCCAGCACTGGCGGCCTGTGAGCCGCTCGGGTAAACGAAAGTGGCGACTGGAACCGATGAACGCAGAATAGCCTTGTTGATTTCACGCGTGGAGCTGACGAGACCACCGGGAGTGTCCATCTCCAGCACGATCAGCCGGGCGCCACTTTCGGCAGCCTTCTCAATTCCACGAATAATGTAATCGCTGGTTGCTGGTCCAATTGCACCGCGGATTTCAAGCAGCACAGCTCGACCGCCCGACTCCTGCGTCGCTTCTTCGTCGGCCGATACAAGAAACGCGGCTGAAAACAGGACCAGCAGCGCCGGAAAAACACGCGGGTAAGGCTTCATTCAGACGTTCACGCTCCACTAACAATGATAGCAGGAATTGCCAATGTTCCGCCTGTACCGGCCGCGCACAGACGGCACTTCCGTTGACATCAGCTATACTTCCGCCGGCTGTGCGCTGTAGCAATCACGGACCGTGAGGAGTGGGCTTGAAACTGAAGATCCTGACTACCGGCGGCACTATCGATAAGATCTATTTCGATTCGAAGAGCGAATTCGAAATCGGTGAACCCGAGATCGGACGCATCCTGCAAGAGGCACAAGCGTCATTCGAGTTCCAGGTCGTACAGTTGATGCGCAAGGACAGTCTGGAGCTCGACGACAATGATCGCGAGCTCATCCGGCGAACGATCGCCGCGGACGATTGTGAACATGTGCTCATTACCCATGGTACCGACACGATGACCGCAACAGCGGCTGTCTTAAGAAACGTACCGGGCAAAACAATCGTGCTGACCGGCGCCCTGAACCCGGCGCGTTTCCGGTCCAGTGATGCCATATTCAATATTGGCTTGGCGGTCGGTGCCGCCCAGACCATGCCGCACGGCGTGTACATTGCAATAAACGGGCGGGTTTTCGATGCCGCCAGTGTAAGAAAAAACCGAGAACTCAACCAGTTTGAAAATCTGCATCCCGGAGAAGAAAAATGAAAAACCGCTGGTCAATAGTTGTTGCCTGCGTTGTTCTCGGCGCTGCGTCCTTAACGGTGTTGGCGCAGGAAATGACTGAAGTCACGGTAACGGCCGAACCGCTCGGTGACGGCCTGTATGTGATTACCGGTCGTGGCGGCAATATAGGCTTGTCAGTAGGTGCCGATGGCGTCTTTCTCATCGACGATCAATACGCGCCGCTCACACCGGCCATCATGAAGGCGATCGACGCGATAACGGAACGGCCGGAACGATTTGTCCTCAACACGCATTACCATGGCGATCACACTGGCGGTAACGAAAACCTCGGCAAGACAGGGACAATTATCGTCGCACACGACAATGTGCGAACCCGTATGAGCGCACCGCAGGTCCGGGACTTTCTCGGTGAACTGAGTGAATCGAGTGCGGCTCCTGCGCAGGCGCTCCCGATGCTGACTTTCGACAACACTGTTACGTTTCATCTGAATGGACAGACCGTGCGGGCATTTCACGTCGAGAATGCCCATACGGATGGTGACACGATGATCCACTTTGACGAGGCCAACGTTATTCACATGGGCGACGTGTTATTCAGCGATTATTACCCCTACATCGACTACATGAATGGGGGCTCAATAATCGGCACGATTGCGGCATCCGATCAGGCTCTGAAGATCGCCGACGACATTACAAAGATTATTGCCGGGCACGGGACACCCGTCGTCAATGCTGCTCAGCTACGCCAGTATCGCGACATGCTCGAAACTGTCGCCGTTCGAATTGAGACAATGATCGGCAACGGGCTGACGGAAGAACAGGTAGTCGAGGCCGCGCCAACAGCTGAGTTTGACGCGACCTGGGGCAATGGATTTACCGGCACCGGGACCTGGGTAGCAATGGTTTATCGGGATCTGGCCCGCGGACTGTAATAGCAGGCTAACTTGAAGACTCTGGGCACTAGGCCCTGGGCGCCAGGCACTAGGATGCGGCGCCGCAGGCACGATTTTTTGCAATCATTTTCTCTTCGTGCGCCCTGAATGAAGTTGTTGCTGAGCGAGGTAGTGCCCGAAGGGCGTTTTCGTGGCTATTTTTTCGCGTGAGCGCCACTTTCCGCTTTCCGCTTTTCACTGGCAGTTAGCCCGTCGCTAACTGCCCATATCGAACTTTATTCCTTGTGCCAGAGGTAACTCTCTTCCCCAATTGATGGTGTTGGTCTGTCGGCGCATGTAGACCTTCCAGGCGTCGGAACCAGCTTCGCGGCCGCCCCCCGTATCTTTTTCGCCACCGAAAGCACCACCGATCTCAGCGCCCGATGTGCCGATGTTTACGTTGGCGATACCGCAATCGCTGCCGGCGGCCGACAGAAATCGTTCAGCGTGTTGTACGTTGTCGGTAAAGATTGCTGACGACAGTCCTTGGGACACGCCGTTGTGTATTGCTATGGCTTCATCGAATGCGCGATAGGTAATGACATAGAGGATCGGTGCAAAAGTTTCTTCCTGCACGATGTCCCAGTCGTTGTCGGCATCGATGATCGTCGGCTCGACGAAAAATCCCGGTTGATCGAGTACTTTGCCACCACATAGTACTTCCCCTCCGGCCGACTCGATGCGGGTCAGTGCGTCGCGAAACATCTCGACGGCACTTGCGCTGACCAGCGGGCCCATCAGAGACTCCGGCTGCAGCGGATCGCCGATACGAACCTGTCTGTAGGCGTTTATCAGTCGTTTTTTCAATTCTTGCGCACGACTTTCGTGCACTATGACGCGGCGGGTAGTCGTGCATCGCTGGCCTGCGGTGCCGACGGCGCCAAAGCAGATCGCGGGCACCGTCAACTCCATGTTGGCGTATTCATCGACAATGATGGCGTTATTGCCACCCAGTTCGAGCAATGATCTGCCCATCCGCTTTGCTACTTTTTCACCGACCGACCGGCCGACGGCGGTTGAACCGGTGAACGAGATGAGGTCAACGCGCCTGTCCTCCACAAATGCATCGGCCAGCTGGTGGTTGGCCCCGATAAACATCTGGAATACCGGAGGGTAGCTGTGTTCCTCAATCACGCGGTTACAGATGTTCTGTACCGCGATCGCGCACAGCGGCGTGTTATGAGAAGGTTTCCACACGCAGATATTGCCGCATGCCGCCGCGATAAACGCGTTCCATGACCAGACAGCCACCGGAAAATTAAACGCGGTGATGATTCCCGTGACACCGAGCGGGTGCCACTGTTCGTACATCCGATGCAACGGGCGTTCCGAGTGCATTGTCGATCCATAGAGCATGCGGGACTGGCCAACGGCAAAATCCGCGATATCGATCATCTCCTGCACCTCACCATCGCCCTCGGCCTTGATCTTTCCCATCTCCAGCGCCACAAGACTGCCGAGCGAGTCTTTGTCCGCGCGCAATGCTTCAGCGACCAGTCGCACGAGTTCACCCCGTTTCGGGGCCGGCACCATATGCCACTCTGCGAACGCTGCACGTGCCGAGTCGATAACGTTTTCATAGTCCGTGCGAGACGCGCCGTTTACCCGCGCAATGACTTGACCGGTGGCCGGGTTGATCGATTCGACGACACCGGCATCGGAAGTCGCGGACCAGCCATCACGACCTGACCAGGTGCCGGAATTGACCTCGTTGAGACCGAGAGAGCCGAGAATGTCTTTCATGTCACGTCCTGACCGCTAATCACGCTGGCGCCCGGTGGTGCCGGTCGCGACAGCGCGGGTGGAAAGATCTTTGCCATCCCCGTCGGCAAAGTATTGGCCGAAGCGATTGTCGAGTATCTGTTGCAATGAAAACTGCTCCTGCTTTATATAGCCCCGGAATGCTTCGGCCTCGGCCAGCACCAGGTCCACCACGCTGCATACACCGGCCGCTGTCGTGGCCTGAATCGCGGCCCACAGACGTCCGGCAATCATCTGTGGATACACTTTGTTGACATAGTTCTCTTCGATGAACTCGCCGGCCTGGATTCCATTCACCGAGACGTAGATAACGACGACATCCTGAAGCGTTCGCGGCAGTGCGTTCTCGAGCAGCCGCTTCAAAGTTCCCCTGTCGCGTCCCAGCTTGAGTCCATTGACGAGCAGCCGGATCTGGTCACAATGGCCCGGGTAACGAATCGTCTTGTAGTTCATGCGTTCAACGCGTTCGCCGTAGGTTTCCGCCAGGGAACCTATGCCGCCGGATGTATTGAATGCTTCGTAGCGGGTACCGTCAATTTCAATTTCCTCGCGGCCCTCGAGTGGCATGAGCTCGACATGTTTGCCGTCGAGTATGGCCGCGCAGGGATTCAGGTACTCGTTTATCAATCCGTCGGTCGACCAGTTCAACGCATATTTCAAAGGGTTATTGGGATGCTGTGGAAGTGCACCCGCCCGCAGGCGTACCTCGCGAACCTCATCGAAATGGGTAATCAGTTCGTTGGCAGCGATGCTGATAAACCCGGGAGCCAGGCCGCATTGGGGAACGAATGCCGTACTCGCGCCGTCCGCACTTTGCTGGACCTTGCGAGTTACCTTTACATCTTCCGTCAGATCGAAATAGTGAATTCCAGTGCCCCGGGCCACCTCAGCAACCAATGCATTACGGAAATACGGTAACGCCGAGACAATGGCATCCGATTTGTACTTGGTAATGTGTCCGCGAATCTCGCTAGCATTCGTGGCGTCGATGGCGTGTGGGGTGATGGAATCCAGATTGTGCGCCCGGGCAACGGCAGACGCTGACGAAAGATCCACGTCAGCGAGTTGAACTGAATAATCGCCCGATTCACCCAGCAAACCGGATATCAGCGCTCCAATCTTCCCTGCGCCGAGAATCAATACCTGGTGCATTCAAGGATCTCCATGCTGGCGCCGTGCGGGCAGGCGTCCGGTCAGCGCCGAAAACAGGAGGCGCATTTTGCCAACTCGCCGCCTCCGGCGCCACCCGAATCGCTCCAGGCGGTTTTGCCGGCCGGTCGCTGGATATGGCATGCTGACCGGGATGACCCGACGTTCTTCACCGGCAGAATGGCACCCGGCGAGCTGGCAGCGGCACGCGGCCGGTCAGCAGCCCCTTTACGCCGATCAGGAGCACGTCGATCGTGTCATCGGCCATCTGAGCCGGTTGCCGCCGCTGGTTACGTCCGGGGAAATCGACACCCTGAAGCTGCATCTGGCTGAAGCGCAGCGCGGTGAACGCTTTGTCCTGCAGGGAGGTGATTGCGCCGAAAGTTTCGCTGACTGCACCAGCGAAAAGATTCTCAAAAAGTTGAAGATTCTGTTGCAGATGAGCCTGGTACTTTTGTTCGGGCTGAAGAAACCGATCGTACGTATCGGCCGCATGGCCGGCCAGTACGCGAAGCCACGATCGGCGGAAACCGAATCCAGGGACGGCGTATCGCTGCCAAGCTATCGTGGCGACCTCGTCAACCGGAGCCCGTTTACAAGCAGCGATCGCAACCCGGACCCCGAG
Organism: uncultured Gammaproteobacteria bacterium; assembly: GCA_964545335.1. Classification (GTDB taxonomy): domain Bacteria; phylum Pseudomonadota; class Gammaproteobacteria; order Steroidobacterales; family CAZJFQ01; genus CAZJFQ01. The sequence goes on from CAZJFQ010000064.1 coordinate 5,808, forward strand.
CTGATGTTGCGCGGATACGAACGGGCCGCGATGACCCTGAATTTTGTTCGCGCCCTGGTGGATGGGGGCTTCACTGATCTGCATCATCCGGAAAACTGGGAGTTGGACTTTGTGCACGATGCCGGTCTGTCCGCTCGTTATCGCGAAATCGTCTCTTCCATACGCAACTCACTTGAATTCTTTGAATCCGTGTCGGGACAAACGGTGCACCAGACCCGCCGCATGGACGTGTACTCCAGTCATGAAGGGCTGCATCTGCCCTATGAGCAGGCTCAGACTCGATACGTGGATGCGCGGGACAGGTGGTACAACCTGTCTGCTCATTTTCCGTGGATCGGAATGCGCACCGCCGACATCAACGGCGCCCATATCGAGTATTTCAGAGGCATCTCCAACCCGATTGCCGTCAAGATCGGCCCAAGTATGACTCCCGAATGGCTGCAGGAACTGATTTCGATCCTGAATCCGAACAACGAGCCGGGCCGCCTGACCCTGGTACACCGGTTTGGCGCACGGGACATTGGGAAACACCTGCCACCGTTGCTGGCTGCGGCGCGTGCCACAGGCGCTGCCGTCCTATGGATGTGTGACCCCATGCATGGCAACACTGAGGTTACGGCGTCCGGGATCAAGACGCGGCGGTTCGAAAATATCCTCGCGGAGCTGGAATCCGCGTTCAGGGTGCACCGGGACGCCGGCAGCGAGCTGGGCGGAATTCACGTCGAGTTGACCGGGGAAGATGTAACCGAGTGCACCGGCGGTGCGCGTGGCCTGACCGAATCCGACCTCAAACGTGCCTACCGGTCCCAGGTGGACCCGCGCCTGAACTATGAGCAGGCATTGGAACTGTCGCTGGGCGTGGCCCGCGCCAAGGGTTGAAGCCAGGGCTGCGAACTTGTCCGTAGCGGCCGGGTCCAACGCTCTCAGGACGCGCTGCGAGACACTATGAAACCTCTGATAGTTGCCGCCCTGCTAACGTGCTGTGTAGCGACGGCGCGGGCGGAAGTCGTTTTTACACAGTGGACCGAGGCTAACCTTGGTGAACTGCTGGCTGAAGCCGGCCGCAAACAGCAGACAGTCATGCTGGTCATCTCGCAAACGGACTGGTGCCCGTACTGTATCCGGCTGGACCGCGATCTGTTGTCGAACCCCGCTGCCACCGACATCCGGGAGCTCACGCGGGCCTGGATGGTACTGGAAATATTTGGCTATGACGCCGCTGGTGCACGTATTCTTCGCGAACACGCTGTAAGTTTTCTCGGCACTCCGACAATACTGATTCTTCGACCCACTCCTGAAACACGTCGTCTCGGTGACGCCCGGATCGTCGCCGGGATCGTGAGTTATCCCGATGATCTTATGACTCAGCTAACGGCAGTGGCCGCAGGCTACGAGGCTCTGACCTCAGTCCAGGCTGCGGTGCGCAAATCGGGAACGGTAGACAATTTTGTGACCCTGGCACGGGTTTACACGGAGCAGGGGAACGGCCCCGCGGCGGAACACGTCTATCGATCGATTCTGTACCGCCAAGATCTCAGCGAGGAACAGAGGCGTGAGTTCCGCTGGGAGATGATAGTACGAGCCATTCAACGGGTCAGCGAGGATCACGAGCGAGCGCTGACTGAGATCGGTCGCTATGCGTCGATCTATCCCGACTTCGTCGCTGAAAACGAGTATGCCTATCGGCTCGCCTGGTCCCTGTTGGGTTCGGATCGAATGTCGGAGGCGCGACTCGTGCTCAATGAACGGTTTCGGGACGGTGGTACAGCGGACCTGTCTTATGATTACCTGTACCTTATTTTCCGGTATCCGCATCCGGATCTGCTACGGGAAGCTGAGTCGTTTGCTCATGCGGCGATCGCCGAGTACCCGGCCGAAGCGGCCCGCTTTTACCAGGCCCTGGGGCGTATTCTTCGCCGACAAGGCAAATTCCGCCAGGCCACCGATGCCTTTCGCCAGGCTGTTGAACTTCTGGAGCAAAATGACGAAAATTATGCGGTTTATTTTGGACAGCTCGAGTACGCCCTCAGCGAAGTTGCCGCCTTGGAAACGAAATGAGATGGACGCTCTATCCGCTTGGCAAACAGGGCAAAAAAACGCCGCAAAACGGTGGCCTTTTGGTCCGTCTGGGTCTATAGTTGACCAAGCAGTATCTTCTGATATTGCTTTATAATAATAACGTAACACTCTGAAAATAATAAAAATAATAAACAAGGATCGCCTTTCTCCGATTGTCGGAATCCGCGCGCCTCGAGCGCGCGGTCTCTTATGGGCAAGTGGTAACGCATGAGGGATCGACACACTGACCGTGGAGCCTGCGCGTTGTGGTAGCCCGTGTTGTCAGCGCCAACTTCTCCCGCAGCGGCCGACAGACCGGCTGTCTTGTTCGCGGGACCGTAAAACCCGAGTATGACCCCGTCCTCACCCGTTCGGCCCTCGAGTTTCTGAGCGGTCTACACCGCCAGTTCAGCGGCAAAATTAACGAAATCCTGAACCAGCGCGCGTATCTCCAGACCCTGATCGATGCCGAGGGACCACCGCAGTTTTGTGTCGCGACCAGCGAAATCAGAGTTGCGGAATGGACTGTCGCCAAGGGCACAGGCCTGCTGCGGGAAACAAGAGTCGAGATCAAGGGCCCCGCAACACCGGAAGTCATTGCCGAGGCATCGTATTCGGATGCCGACGCGTTTGTTGCTGATTTTGAAGACAGCCTGGCGCCGAACTGGCACAACGTAATTGCCGGGCAGGTTGGCCTGCACAACCTTATCCATGGCTGCCGTAACTGCGGCAGAAACTCACCGCTGCCAATACAGGTCATTCTCCGTCCGCGAGGCTGGCATCTGTTCGAACGGAATATACTCATTGATGGCGAAGCGATTCCTGCCGCCCTTGTCGATTTTGGTCTGTATTTTTTCCACAACGCCGCAAAACTGATCGAATGTGACAGCGCGATCTGGTTCTGTCTCCCAAAGCTAGAAAACCATAATGAGGCTCAGTTGTGGGCGGAAATTTTTGCGTACGGTGAACATGAACTCGGTCTCGAACGGGGCAGCGTCCACGCCACCATTCTTATCGAAACCGTTCCGGCAGCTTTTGAAATGCACGAGATCCTGTATGTCATGCAGGACTACGCAGTTGCGCTAAGTGTCGGCAACTGGGATTACATCTTCAGCCTGATCAAGACTCTGAGAGCGCGCAGCCAGTTCGTAATGCCGGACCGTGACCTCATCACTCCTGATCGGCATTGTTTGCAATCACTCGCGCGACTGCTGCGTGACACCTGCATGCGGCGTGGCGCACTGGGAATGCTTCGTACAACCGAGGTGACCCTCAACGGCCGCAGACTAAACGGAAACGGTGCTCGCGCATCAGTACGGCCCGACCTGGTGCGAAGGATCAATCACGCATGGCCGCGACCAAGATTACAGGGCCCGGCCGTGGCCGCGCCCGCGGTGAGTGCTGGTGACCTGCTGTTGATGCCGGGCGGGCGGATCTCGGAATCCGGCGTCACTGAGAACATCTCGTTGGCGGTCCGGTATATAGCGGCCTGGCTGGACGGGCAGGGCGTTATTGCCCACAAGGCTGAGCAGGCTGACGTCTCGTTTGCTGAAACAGCTCGTGCTCAGTTGTGGCACTGGATCCATCATCCCAAGGGCATTCTCTGTGATGGTCGCCGCGTCACGGCAGAGCTGGTCGACGACATGATCGACGCTGAGCTGCGTCGTCTGCAATCCGCGCAATACGATCAGGCGACGGCCATGCCGGATTATCAGTCGGCTGCGGTTTTGTTGCGGCAACTGATACACAGTGACACACTCGCCGGCTTTTTCACCGTCGTTGCATACGACGCCCTGAACTGACAACCGATCACACCGCCGATAAAGCGGACGATCGTCTGCGTGGGTCGGCTGCACTGGTATAAACAGAGCCCAGCATGCTTTACGAGAAGATCAAAGTGCCGTCGGCAGGCCAGCCAATCACACTGAACACCGACTTCACGCTAAACGTTCCGGACTGCCCTCTTGTCCCATGCATCGAAGGCGACGGCATCGGCATCGACGTCACGCCGGTCATGAAAAAAGTAGTGGATGCGGCTGTAGCACAAGCCTATAACGGAAAAAGACAGATCGTCTGGATGCAAGTCTATGCCGGGGAAATGGCGATAAACGTATACGGGCCTGATGAATGGCTGCCCGACGAAACCTTGCACGCGCTTCGTCAGTATGTTGTCTCTATCAAAGGCCCCCTGGCAACGCCGGTTGGTGGCGGCATCCGCTCGCTCAACGTAGCAATTCGGCAGTATCTGGATCTCTATGCCGGCGTGCGGCCGATCCGGTATTTCCCGGGTGTATCTACTCCGATGAAAGAGTCGGAGCTGGTCGAGATGGTGATCTTCCGGGAAAACACGGAGGACATATACGCGGGGATCGAATGGGCAGCCGGCACCGAGGATGTACACAAACTCATAAACTTTCTTCACAAGGAGATGGGAGTGACCGAAATACGGTTTCCATCCAGCTCGGGCCTGGGTGTGAAACCCGTATCCCGCGAGGGATCACAACGACTGATTCGAAAAGCGATCAACTATGCGATCAACGAAGATCGCAGTTCCGTAACGCTGGTCCACAAGGGCAACATTATGAAGTTTACGGAGGGTGCGTTTCGGGATTGGGGCTATGAGCTGGCACGTGAGGAGTTCGGGGCCCGTTCGATCGATAGGGGCCCCTGGATGAGCTTCAGGAATCCGGAAACAGACCGCAGTATCGTAATCAAGGATGTGATTGCGGATAATTTCCTGCAACAGATTCTGCTGAAACCTGACGATTACGATGTCATTGCGACGCTCAATCTCAACGGCGACTACATTTCTGATGCACTGGCGGCGCAGGTGGGCGGAATCGGGATTGCGCCCGGTGGCAATATCGGTGACGGCGTCGCCGTATTTGAAGCTACGCACGGTACGGCACCAGGATTTGCGGGCAAAGACAGGGTCAATCCCGGATCTCTGATCCTGTCTGCCGAAATGATGTTGCGCTATCTCGGCTGGAGCGAGGCCGCTGACTGTATCATCCGGGGCGTCAAGGACACGATCGCCAACAAGGAACTGACGTATGACCTCGCATTGCTGCGTGAATCCATGCGCGCGACCCAACCAAAGAGGAAGGGCAAACTGGACGTGGCAGAGGACATCCAGCGGCTCATTCCCGGCGCCACGCTGATGTCTTGTTCCGGATTTGGCGACGCCGTCATCCGACACATGTCAGATTAGGCCATAGGCG
>CAZJFQ010000065.1:0-11061 GCA_964545335.1 uncultured Gammaproteobacteria bacterium
TTGGTCATGCCGACAAAGTTGTAGCTGAGGACCGCGACATCGCCGTACACCTGCACGTGCGGGTTTGCCATTTCCGCAGCGACGAACTGTTGACTGCCCCCGGCGGTGGCTTCTCCCAGGCGCGTAATAAGGTCCTTGCCGTCCAGCCGGGTCGGAACGCCCGGATTAAACTCGGTGTAATCGTCCGCTAGCATTTCCATAGAAGCCGGCACATCTTTGGTCATTTGCGCGGCCCACTGCGCCTTGGTAAGGGCAATAACCTCCGATGCCGCATCGGCAAGTACGGTTGCCGGTAGGCCGACTAAAGCAATGGATGTAGCAATAAGCTTCAGCATGAATGAGCGCATTTGGTCTCTCCCGTTTAGTGTTGTCTTATAGGGGGAGCGGCATTATACCGGCAAGATGGGGCGCCTGTTGACGCCTTGCTGTCACGGGCTCTTTTCAGCCTTTTGAATTGTGGGAGTGCGCTGTTTAATGCGCCCGCTCCAAATGCGGCAGACTGACTAATTTGCGGTCCGGATCGTTTTAGGGCTGATGTGGACGGTCTGAATAATAATCAACACACCTGAGGGCGGAATCAAACCATGCAACTATTCAAGCGTATGAGCTTGTTCGCGGCCATATTATCGATGGGATTAGTTACGACCACGGTGATGGCTCAGGATAAGCCGAACATCCTAATCATCTGGGGTGACGATATCGGCTGGTTTAACATCAGTTCCTACAACGACGGCATGATGGGTTATGAAACGCCCAACATCGATCGGATTGCCAGCGATGGTATTCGCTTTACCGATGCTTACGGTCAAAACAGCTGCACAGCGGGACGGGCCGCGTTTATTACGGGGCAGAGTCCTTTTCGTACCGGTTTGCTAAAGGTAGGCCTGCCGGGTGCCAAGGAGGGGCTACAGAAAGAGGATCCGACGATTGCTGAGCTGTTAAAGCCATTGGGCTATGCAACGGGGCAATTCGGCAAAAACCACCTGGGCGACCTTGATGAACATCTGCCAAGTAATCATGGCTTCGATGAGTTTTTCGGCAATCTTTACCACTTAAATGCCGAGGAAGAGCCCGAAAATGTGGACTATCCGAAAGACCCCGAGTTCAAAAAGAAATTTGGTCCCCGCGGCGTCATTCACAGTTACTCGGACGGCCGGATGGAGGATACCGGGCCACTGACCAGGAAGCGCATGGAGACGATCGACGAGGAAGTGACCGAAGGTGCGTTGAGATTCATGGACGAATCAGTTCAGGCGCAGAAACCATTTTTTCTCTGGTACAACACCACTCGCATGCATATCTGGACGCGTCTGAAGCCGGCATCGCAGGGCGTCACGGGTCAGGGAATCTATGCCGATGGTATGGCCGAACATGACGGAATGGTGGGGCAATTGCTGGACAAGCTGGAGGAGCTCGGCATCGCGGATAACACGATAGTCATGTACTCCACTGACAACGGCGCGGAACTCATGAGCTGGCCGGATGGTGGCATGATTCCGTTCCGCGGGGAAAAGAATACGACATACGAAGGCGGCTTCCGCGTACCAATGATGGTCAGGTGGCCCGGTCGTATTGAACCTGACCAGATTTCCAACGAGATCGTTTCTATGGAGGACTGGCTGCCGACTTTCCTTGCAGCAGCTGGAGATACGGAGATCAAGGAAAAGCTCCTGAAAGGCCACCGCGCCGGAGGCAGTAAATTCAAAGTACATCTCGATGGTTACAACCTGCTGCCCTACCTGACCGGGGAAGCGGAGGAAAGCCCACGCACGGAGATGTTCTACTTCACCGATGACGGTTCGCTCTCAGCGCTTCGCTATGGTGACTGGAAGATCCAGTTCACAGAGCAACGTGCCCATGGATTCGACGTCTGGCAGGAACCGCTCGTTGTTCTGAGGGTTCCCAAGCTCTTTAATCTCCGCCAAGATCCTTTTGAGCGCGCTGAGCATGAAGGCATGGGTTACTTCCGTTGGCGTATCGATCGGCTGTTCGCTCTGGTTCCCGCACAGGCATATGTGGGCCAGTTCCTTTCGACATTTCAGGAGTTTCCACCGCGCCAGAAGCCGGGAAGTTTTTCGCTGGACCAGGTGCTTGAAAAGTTGCAGGACACTGGCGGAATGAAGTGACGATTCATAGGGTCTGATCCCCATCAGCACTCACAAGAATGGGGGCGCAATGCCCCCCTTCTGACGCTGATGACCGAAATGGCGGCACCCTAGTGTCGTTCTGATTCCTGTTACCGGCCGTCTGTTGCCTGATCCCGGCATGCTACAATGCCCGAGCGGCGGGGGTCTCAGCCTCGTAAGTGTCCCTACGCCGGTAAAAAGGACCTTTTGTGAGCGACCTCGAGCGGATGTGCCCGCGATGTTAGAGAGTTATCTGCCCATACTGATATTTCTCGCTGTTGGCGCCGGACTGGGCGTCGCGCTGCTTCTTATCGGATTTGTCCTCGGCAGCGGTGAGAAGAACCCCGATAAATTGTCACCCTACGAGTGTGGCTTCGAGGCCTTCGAGGATACGCGGATGAAATTCGACGTGCGTTACTATCTCGTCGCCATCCTGTTCATCATCTTTGACCTGGAAATCGCGTTTCTTTTCCCCTGGGCTGTATCGCTGGACCAGGTCGGACTGTTTGGCCTGGTTGCGATGGGTATCTTTCTTTTCGTCCTTGTCGTCGGGTTTGTTTACGAGTGGAAAAAAGGGGCTCTCGAATGGGATTAACCAATGAAGAGCTGCAGGTTCCCGTTCAGCGCGGTTGGTTTACCACCCGGCTCGATGACCTGATCAACTGGGCGCGGACCGGCTCGCTGTGGCCGATGACTTTCGGTCTCGCCTGTTGCTCCGTGGAAATGATGCACGCCGGTGCCGCTCGTTACGACCTGGATCGGTTCGGTGTGTTGTTCCGGCCCAGTCCGCGTCAATCCGATGTCATGATCGTTGCCGGCACACTCGTCAATAAAATGGCGCCGGCGCTTCGAAAAGTATACGACCAGATGGCGGAACCGCGCTGGGTTATCTCGATGGGATCCTGCGCCAACGGCGGTGGTTACTATCATTATTCCTATGCGGTTGTCCGCGGCTGCGACCGCATTGTTCCCGTTGATATTTACGTTCCCGGTTGCCCGCCGACGGCCGAGGCGTTGCTGTATGGTGTTATTCAGCTTCAGAAAAAGATCCGGAGAACTAACACCATTGCGCGGTGAACAGTAGGCGATGACAGGGAGCACAGAGACACTTGCCACGCAAATCGAGGGACGCTTTGAGAACCGGCTGACTCGCGCAACGTCCACGTGTGGTGAACTGACCTTCGAGTTGTTGCCGTCTGAACTCCTCGACGTCGGCCGGGCGCTCCGCGACGAAGACCCGTTTCGCTTCGAAATTCTCGTCGATATCAGCGGCGTGGATTATCTCGACTACGGTAAGGAGGAGTGGACGACTTATTCGTCTTCCGAGACCGGGTTCAGTCGCGGAGTTGAACGCGCTGCCGGTGAAAGACCAACCCATCCCACTGTACAGGGGCGTGAGCGCCGTTTTGCCGTTGCCTATCACCTGCTGTCCATATCGCTGAACCAACGTGTGCGGCTGCGGGTGTTATGCGACGACGACGATCATCCGATCGTTCCATCGGTGATTGGTATCTGGAAATCGGCCGACTGGTACGAGCGCGAGGTGTTCGATCTCTTCGGTGTTCTGTTCGAGGGACATCCTGACCTGCGAAGAATACTGACGGACTACGGTTTTATCGGTCATCCATTTCGCAAGGACTTTCCTCTGATCGGCAATGTTGAAGTGCGGTATGACCCCGAGAAAGCACGGGTGATCTATGAGCCGGTGAGTATCGAACCACGCACGCTGGTGCCCAAGACTATCCGTGATGACGACTGGTATGAGCCGTCGCTTAAAGGTTCCGGTGAAGATGTCTGAGATTCAGAACTATACGATGAACTTCGGTCCGCAGCATCCGGCGGCGCACGGCGTTCTGCGGCTGGTGCTGGAGATGGATGGCGAAGTCATCCACAAGGCCGATCCGCATATCGGCCTGTTACATCGCGCGACCGAAAAGCTCGCGGAAAGCAAACCGTACAACCAGACCATCGGCTACATGGACCGGCTGGATTACGTGTCCATGATGTGCAACGAGCACGCCTATGTGCTGGCGATCGAAAAATTGATTGGCATAAAGCCACCGATACGTGCCCAGTACATACGCGTCATGTTCGACGAGATCACCCGCATCCTGAATCACCTGATGTGGCTGGGTTCGCACGGGCTTGATGTCGGGGCCATGACGATGTTCCTGTACTGCTTCCGTGAGCGCGAGGACCTCATGGATTGCTACGAGGCTGTGTCGGGAACTCGCATGCACGCGACGTACTATCGACCGGGTGGTGTTTACCGGGATCTGCCGGAAGAGATGCCGAAGTACCAGCCGTCGAAGTTCCGCAGCAAAAGGGAAATCAAAAAACTCAACGCCAACCGTGAAGGCACCGTGCTCGATTTTATCGAGTCATTTACCGATCGTTTCCCGGGTTGTGTCGACGACTACGAAACACTGTTGACGGACAACCGCATCTGGAAACAGCGTACTGTCAATATCGGTGTTGTGTCGCCCGAACAGGCCATGCAACTCGGTTTTACCGGTCCGATGCTCAGGGGTTCCGGTGTCGAATGGGATCTACGCCGCAAACAGCCCTATGAAGTCTACGATGAACTCGAGTTTGACATACCGGTGGGCGCAACCGGCGATTGCTATGACCGGTATCTGGTTCGCATGGAAGAGTTCCGGCAATCAAATGCCATTATCCGGCAGTGCGTTGACTGGTTACGAGAGAATCCCGGGCTCGTCATGATCCAGGATAACAAGGTCACGCCGCCCGACCGGGAGCGGATGAAAGAGGGCATGGAGTCGCTGATACACCACTTCAAGTTGTTTACTGAAGGCTACTGCGTTCCGGAAGGCGAGGTCTACGCCGCGATCGAACATCCGAAAGGCGAACTGGGCGTCTACCTCGTATCGGACGGTGCCAACAAACCCTATCGCATGAAAGTCAGAGCCCCGGGTTTTGCTCACCTGTCAGCAATGGATGAAATGGTCAAAGGTCATATGCTGGCGGACGTGGTTGCCGTCATTGGCACCATGGATATCGTATTTGGAGAGATCGATCGCTGATGACCAACGCTCAGGAGAAACCGGGCCGGCTGAGCCTCAAAGTCCGCAAGGAAATCGAACACTGGAAAGGCAGGTTTCCCGAGGATCAGCAGCGCTCGGCAGTACTAGCGGCGTTACACGCGGTTCAGCACGAAAACAAGGGCTATCTCACGGTCGAATTGATGGACGCAGCGGCTGAGTACCTCGCGCTGCCGCCGATTCAGGTCTATGAAGTAGCGACGTTCTACTCGATGTTTGAAACAAAGCCGGTGGGTCGTCACAGCATTTCGGTCTGCACGAACATCTCCTGCATGTTGTGTGGTTCGGCTGAGATCGTCACACACATTGAAAAGAAACTGGGCATCAAGACTGGTGAAAGCACGCCGGACGGCAGGATTTACCTGAAACAGGAAGAGGAATGCCTGGCGGCCTGCGTAAACGCACCAATGATGATGGTCGATCACGAGTATCACGAATGCCTGACGACGAAAAAAGTTGATGAAATTCTCAGTGGATTGAAATGACGCGCGAAAACGAAAACCTGGTTGCCTTCAAAACGCTCGGGATGAAGAACCCCGGTGCGCTGGATACCTACAAGTCCGTTGGCGGGTACGACGCGCTGAAAAAAATGATCGACAAAAAGATGACACGGGACGAGGTCATCGACGCAGTCAAGTCATCCGGATTGAGAGGGCGGGGCGGCGCAGGATTTCCAACCGGGCTCAAGTGGAGTTTCATGCCCAAAGACCCGGAGGAACAGACCTACCTGGTGTGCAATTCGGATGAAAGCGAACCGGGCACCTGTCATGACCGGGATATCCTGCGTTACAACCCTCACTCGCTGATCGAGGGCATGACAATCGCCGGTTACGCCATGGGTGCTACGGTCGGGTACAACTACATTCGCGGTGAGTTTCTGGCTGAGCCTGTGCCCCGGTTTGAGGCGGCGGTTAAGGAAGCCTACGACGCAGGTCTGCTGGGTAAAAACATCCTGGGTTCGGGGATCGATTTTGATCTCTACCCGGTTGTTGGTGCGGGCGCCTACATCTGCGGCGAGGAAACCGGTCTGCTCGAATCCTTAGAGGGCAAACCCGGTAAACCGCGCTTCAAGCCGCCGTTTCCGGCCAACCATGGTGTTTACGGTCGGCCAACAACGGTTAACAACACGCTGACGCTGGCTTCAGTACCGAGCATTATTCTCAACGGCGCCAAGTGGTTTGCAGCTCTTGGGCCGGAAAAGTCGGGCGGAACCACGATCTATTCCGTCTCCGGACACGTCAACAAACCCGGCAACTATGAGTTGCCGTTAGGATTACCATTTCGTGAGTTGCTCGACATTTGCGGTGGCGTGAAAAACGGTCGCCAGCTCAAAGCCGTTATCCCGGGCGGGTCGTCCGTGCCGGTCCTGCCGGCAGAGATCATCATCGACCTCACCATGGACTATGAAACCCTGCAACAGGCCGGATCGGCGCTCGGCACCGCTGCAGTCATCGTAATGGACGACGCCACGTGCATGGTTCGCGTCCTCGAGCGGATTGCGCGGTTCTATTACGCCGAATCCTGCGGCCAATGCACGCCGTGTCGCGAAGGGACCGGCTGGCTATACCGGGTATTGAACCGGATCGAAAACGGTCAGGGCCGCATGGAAGAGTTGGATATGCTTGTCGATGTCGCCAACAAGATCGAAGGCCACACGATTTGTGCACTCGGCGATGCGGCGGCATGGCCGGTGCAGAGTTTTATCAAACATTTTCGACCTGAGTTCGAGTACCACGTAGAGCACGGTCACTGCATGGTTGACGGCGACAGCAAAGCTGCCGCCTGAAAAAGTGAAAAGTGAAAAGTGAAGAGTGAAAAGTGAAGAGTGAAAAGCAAGGCCGGCGCCTTCGGCGCAGTTTTCCTAGCGCCCAGGGCCTAGCGCCTAGAGCCTCATTCAGTTCACGGTTCAAGAATAATTCGATATGAGCGATAAGAGCATAACAATCGAAGTAGACGGGATCGAGCTGGAGGCCCGGCCGGGCCAGATGCTCATGGAGATTACCGACAAGGCGGGTATCTATATCCCCCGTTTTTGCTATCACGAAAAACTCACCATCGCTGCGAACTGCCGGATGTGCCTGGTCGAGGTTGAGAAGGTACCTAAGCCGATGCCGGCCTGCGCAACACCGGTCATGGACGGCATGAAGGTCAGAACCCGGTCGCCACTGGCCATCTCGGCGCAAAAAGCGACGATGGAATTTCTGCTCATAAACCATCCGCTCGACTGCCCGATCTGCGATCAGGGCGGTGAATGTGAATTGCAGGATCTCGCGATGAGTTTTGGCCGCGATGTCTCGCGCTATGCCGAAACAAAGCGGGTTGTACAGGATAAGGACCTCGGCCCGTTGATTTCTACGGACATGACACGGTGTATCCATTGCACGCGTTGTATTCGTTTTGGCCAGGAGATCGCCGGTATCCAGGAGCTGGGTGCTGTCGGCCGCAGCGAACAGATGGAAATCGGTACCTACATCGAACGCAGCGTCGATCACGAGTTGTCCGGCAACGTCATCGATCTGTGTCCGGTTGGCGCGCTGAACAACAAGCCGTACCGGTTTCGCGCGCGCGCCTGGGAAATGATGCAACGTCCCACGGTGGCCCCGCATGATCCTGTTGGTTCGAACCTGAATGCGCATACGTTGCGTGGTCGGTTAATGCGGGTGGTCCCTCGAGACAACGAAGAGATCAACGAGACCTGGATCTCGGATCGGGACCGGTTCAGCTGTTTTGGTGTAGACAACTCCGACCGGCTGCAGCATCCCATGATCAAACGAGATGGCGACTGGACGCCGGCGGGCTGGGAAGAAGCCCTGGAGTCCGCTGCGCTCGGTGTAAAGCGCGCGATTGACGATCACGGCGCGGACAAATTCGGTGTCCTCGCGTCGCCAAGTGCGACGACTGAAGAGTACTTTCTGCTCCAGCGGCTGGCCCGGGGATTGGGCAACAACAATATCGATCATCGGTTGCGCCAGGCTGATTTCCGCGACGCCGGAGCGGATCCGGCTTATCCGTCAATCGGAACCGGACTTGCTGATATTGATACGACCGATGCGATCTTTATCGCCGGCTCCAATCTCAGGATGGAAGTGCCCATCCTCGCACACCGCGTACGCAAGGCAGCGATCGCGGGCGGCCGTGTCAGTTTCATGAATGCCGGGCAATACGAATACCTGTTCCCCGTTGCCAACTATCTTGAAACCGGCAGCGAATCGCTTGTCGATCACCTGGCGACACTGGTTGCCGCAGCGACTGGCAAGGTTCCCGATTTCTGCAAGTCGTTTGCTGACCGGAAATCCGCAGGCAAGACCCACAAGGCCATTATCGAAGACCTGACAAAAGCCGATCGCGGATTGATTTTGCTGGGTCAGATTGCAGCTCGCCACCCGCGATTTGCTGATCTTCGTGTACTCGCATCAGCACTGGCTCAGGCAACCGGCACCACGCTCGGATTTATCTCCGATGGTGGCAACTCGGCGGGTGCCTACCTCGCCGGTGCTGTGCCACATCGTGAGCCAGGCGGGCGGGGTGTTGCGATGCCCGGGTTGACCGCCGCGGGCATGTTCGAACAACCACTCAAATCTTACCTGCTGTTTGGATTTGAACCCGATGCGGATTGTCGTGACGGAGAAGCCGCCGAGACTGCGCTTTCCAACGGGCCGTTTGTTGTTGCATTGACAGCTTTTGTCAGTGACAGCCTGCGCACGACGGCCGATGTTCTGTTGCCTGTCGGTACCTTTGCCGAGACGGCCGGCTCATTCGTCAATTGCGAGGGTCGCTGGCAGAGCTTTGCGGGTGTGTCGAAACCCATTGGCGAAGCACGGCCAGGGTGGAAAGTGCTGCGCGTGCTCGGCAATCGGCTGGGCCTGCCCGGGTTTGATTACAACACCTGGAACGATGTTGCAGCAGAACTGAAGGCTGCCGTTGGCGAGCCCGAATTGTCGAATGTCATCACTACCGATCGAACTCTGGAACGTACCGACGATGGCCCGGATGCCATCCTCGATGTGCCGATCTACGCGATCGATGGACTCGTAAGGCGATCGGAACCGTTGCAAAACACGAATGATGCGCGTCGTATCATGGAGGACGCGGCGTGATTCAGTCGGTGCTCGACATCTTTTTTGCCGTCTGGGATCCGCTGCCGGATTTCCTCAAGCACCTGATCATTATTCTCTGTATTACAGTCCCGTTGATCCTCTGGGTCGCGTACCTGACCTTGGCAGAACGCAAAATCATCGGCTACATGCAGAGCCGGATCGGGCCGAACCGGGTGGGGCCGAAAGGTCTGTTGCAACCGTTTGCCGATGTGCTCAAACTTCTTTTGAAAGAAGTCATCGTGCCGACGAAATCCAGTCGTTTTCTGTTTCTGACGGCCCCCGTGCTGGCCATCATGCCGGCATTCGCAGCCTGGGCAGTGATTCCACTGTGGGACGGCTTTACGGTGGCCAATATCGATGCCGCACTATTGTACGTCCTGGCTTTGACCTCCATGGGCGTCTACGGTGTCATCATTGCCGGCTGGGCCGCCAATTCGAAATATGCATTCCTGGGCGCAATGCGCTCGGCTGCTCAGATCGTGGCTTACGAGATCGCTATGGGGTTCGCGCTGGTTGGCGTACTAATGGCCGGAGGTAGCCTGAATCTCGGTGACATAGTTGAAGCGCAGCGCGGTGGCATAACAAGCTGGTTCTGGTTGTGGCTCTTGCCATTGTTCGCCGTCTTTTTTATTTCCGGGGTCGCTGAAACAAACCGTGCCCCGTTCGACGTTGCAGAGGGCGAATCTGAAATTGTCGCGGGGTTCCACGTCGAGTATTCGGGTACAGCGTTCGCGGTCTTTTTCCTGGCGGAATACGCCAACATGATTTTGATTTCCGCGCTGACGGCAACGCTGTTTCTCGGCGGCTGGCTGTCGCCATTTGAAGGAGCGCCGGCCATTCTCGGCGGCAACACATTTCTCGCGGAATCGAGTTTTCTCTGGCTGGCGTTGAAGATCTGGATCTTCCTGTTTTTTTATCTGTGGTTCCGGGCTACGTTTCCGCGTTTTCGATATGACCAGATCATGCGGCTCGGTTGGAAGGTATTCATACCGATCACCATAGCGTGGATTGCGGTCGAAGGCGTCATGGTCGTAATGAAGGTTGGTCCGTGGGCGGCCTGACATCATGCGCAAACTGATCAGCATCATAAAAACGTTCACTTTGTACGAGCTCTGGAAGGGTCTGGGCGTCACGCTGCGTCACTTTTTTATGCGCAAAATTACCGTGCGCTACCCGGAGGAAAAGACCCCGCAGTCGCCTCGTTTCCGCGGCCTCCACGCGCTGCGACGATATCCGAACGGCGAGGAACGATGTATCGCCTGCAAGCTCTGCGAGGCGGTCTGTCCGGCACTGGCGATCACGATCGAGTCTGACGTCGCAGACGACGGGACGCGTCGAACCACACGCTATGACATCGATTTGTTCAAGTGCATTTATTGCGGTTTTTGCGAAGAAGCCTGCCCGGTGGATGCCATCGTCGAGACGAGGATTCAGGAGTACCACATGGAAAATCGCGGCGAAAACATCATGACCAAGGAAAAGCTCCTCGCCGTTGGTGATAAGTATGAAGCCATGATCGCGGCGGACAAGGCAGCGGATGCGAGGTACAAATGAGCGGGGAGAGGGAAGCCGCGCTGACGTGAAATATGACCACGAAGAACACGAAGGCAATACTAATAAAACTTTCTAATATGTGTTTCGCGATAAAGAGATCGCGACAACGCGTGAAATACGAATATCCTAAAGAAAGGAACCGAAAAAGATTGAAACCAGCATCAGGGACACTGAGAGAAAGTTTTGGTTATTTTCTCTTTGTGTTCTTCGTGGTGTTTTAAA
>CAZJFQ010000066.1:0-205 GCA_964545335.1 uncultured Gammaproteobacteria bacterium
GCAACGCATTCGTAATGCGTAGGTCGTCGGTTCGAGTCCGACCTCCGGCACCATTAGAGGATGGGATTCAAAGCCCCACCCTCTAATGGCGGGGAGACTGACTTCGCGACGGGGCGGTACTGCAATCACCTCTCAGCATCCCCGAACGATCATCACTCGAATCCGACTGATCGCATCGATACCCTTGTAGAAAGGACATCTCTAT
>CAZJFQ010000066.1:305-4601 GCA_964545335.1 uncultured Gammaproteobacteria bacterium
CGGGCCCGTCTGCAGTAATAAGATAGGTGGTTCGAGTCCGACCTCCGGCACCATTAGAGGACGGGATTCAAAGCCCCACCCTCTAATAGCGGGGAGACTGACTTCGCGACGGGGCGCTACTGCAATCACCTCTCAGCATCCCCGAACGATCATCACTCCAATCCGACTGATCGCATCGATACCCTTGTAGAAAGGACATCTCTATCGGGCCCGTCTGCAGTAATAAGATAGGTGGTTCGAGTCCGACCTCCGGCACCATTGATAGTCTTAAGTCCAGAGACCTGAGCGGGCGGCGCCACCGCGCTGGCTACTCTTTATCAATGGCTTGGATTTCTTCGTGGTTATTTACGCGTCAGCGCGACTTCCCGCTTCCCGCTTCGTGGTTTACTAGTCCGGCCACCTTCTCAAAGGCTAACCTCAGGGCTTTAGATTAGAAGTCGGCTATCGCTGGCGGACGCGCACCACGACGTGCACACCGTCGACGCAGGTATCGGCGGGCAGCTCCGGCATGTTCTTGAGCTCGATGTCGGATTCCGGGATGTCTGTCAGCTCACCTGTGCCCACGTTGTAGAAATGGTGATGCGGTGTCGTGGTCGGGTCGTAATAGGCCCGGCTGGGGTCGACATTGACCTGGCGTACCAGGCCCTTTTCCACGAACAGATTTAGAGTGTTGTAAACGGTGGCCTTGGATACCCCCGCCCCGTGCTCGCGAATCGCTTTCAGGATCTGATCCGCCGACAAGTGCTGCGGGCGGGCAAAAAGAATCTTCCCGACGATCACACGCTGTGGTGTCGGCAAAACATTGTGAGCTTCAAGGCGCTCGAGAACGTGTTCTCGCAAGCTGGTCTTTTCCATCGGTACGCGCACTCGTCAGTACATCGCTGTACGACGGATCAGAGTATTTGGCTGGAGTGCAAATTTCAATGGTTACGACGGTTTCTGTACTTGGGTACTGAGTCTGTGCACCGTTTAATAGACTGTTCTATGTCGTTGAAAATACAACGTTATCCGTGGCGCACGCGCAGATTGGCATGGCGACCTTACCGGGGCTGGACACTGCTCGAGCTACTCATGACGCTGGCCGTCGCCGCAACGTTGTTTGTCATCGGTGTGCCAGGGTTCAGTAATCTGATTCTCGACAGCCGGCGGACTGCGCGCGTCAATGCATTTTCCCACGCCGTGCATCTGGCAAAAAACGAGGCCGTAAAACGGCGCCAATTCGTCGTGATATGTAAAACCGACGACGGGATACGGTGTGGAGGTCCCACTGTCTCGTGGGGCGACGGTTGGCTGGTATTTGTCAACGAAGACAACGATCGACCGGTTCAGCTCGACCCCGGAGAACCCGTCGTTTTTCGTTTCGAACCGACCGAACCCGCAGCCACGCGAGGCAATCGGGCGGCGTTTACCTTCACTCCAAACTATCGCCGCAGCACCAACGGCACACTGGTTTTCTGTGACCGACGCGGTGCCGCAAAAGCGCGGGCTATCATCGTCAGTTACACCGGCCGGCCGCGGCTTTCTGCCCGGGATTCACGCGGTCGACCGCTCACTTGCCCGTGACCGAAATGAATTATGTGGAATCACGGCGCCGCTTGTCGCTCGGCGGCCGCCGCTGGTCTGAAAAGTTAAACAAAACAATAGGTTGCGCGTATATTACGCGGCATGAAAGCGCAATCCGGATTTACCTTGCTCGAGTTGATGGTCGCGATTTTTATCGCGGCGATCGTACTCGGTTACGGCGTACCCAGTTTTACCAATCTGATTCAGAACGGCCGTATGACCTCGGGCGCCAACGACATGCTGGCCGCTTGCCATATAGCCCGTACCGAAGCAGTGAAAAGACGCACCAACGTCACGATGTGCCCCAGCGCAAACCCTCTGGCCAACCCGCCCGTTTGCGGCGGTGCCATGACTTCGGGCTGGGTAGTATTCGTCGATCGCAACGGCGACACCATCGTGGACCCCAACGCATTGCCGGCGCTGGATGACACGGTGCTGCAGACTCATGACGCCTTACCACCCAACTGGAACGTGGCTGCCGACGGCACCTATCTCCAGTTTGCACCGACCGGTTTCGTCCGCACCGCGCCGATCGGCCCGCCGGTGAGCACTGTCGTCATGTGTGACGACCGCGGGAATGCGAACATTGGCGGCGGTACTTCTGCCGGGCGTGTGCTCACAATCGGCGTTACCGGCAGGCCCCAGATTCTACGAACCGTGGTGGATGTCGCTGCCGCGGGTGGTTGTCCGTAAAGGTTGACAACGATGGCATTGATAAAGACAAGCTCAAATTCTCGACTTATGAACCGCATGCGAGGGTTTTCCCTGCTGGAAACGCTCGTTGCGCTGGTTGTAATGTCGATCGGGATGCTCGGTATCGCCGCGCTCTATGTGGAGAGCCTGCGTGCCGGGAAAACCGCGATTTATCGGACCCAGGCAGTCACCCTCGCAGCCGACATGGCGGATCGCATCCGTTCAAATTCTACGGCCCAGGTGGCCTATGCCGGTGCCGCGGCCAATAATAATTGTGTTGCGCTCGCGATTAATTGCACGCCGGCTCAGATGGCCGCACATGACTTGCTCCTCTGGCAACAGGACGTAACCAACATGGTTCCGGCCGGTGTCGGAAATGTACAGTTCAACGGCGCTACCGTCCCATCCACCTATACCATCACGGTGACATGGACCGAGATCGGCGAGCCAGCCCCTATTAATTTCATACTGACGGTGCAGATATGACGCAGCTCTCCGGAAACAGCCGATCATTACGGTCGCCGGCCGGTTTCAGCCTGGTCGAGCTCATGATTGCCCTGCTGATTGGCGCATTCCTGATCATCGGTGCCGTCACGGTCTATTTGCAGAGTCGCGGCAGTTTTGAGACCAACGACCGGGCAGCGCGCCTGCAGGAAAACGCCCGTTATGCGTTTACGATGCTGGAACCCGATATCCGGATGTCGCGATTCTGGGGACGGACCAGCCGCACCAATGTTGTGACCAACCGGGCTACGCCGGCTGACCCAATTCCGGCGGGACTCGGGGTGGTCAACGATTGCACGCAAAACTGGTCGATCGATCTCTCGGTCAATATCGAAGGGACGAACGCGGGCGTGCCTTTCGCCTGCCCGAGCATGGCATTGATACAGCCCAATTCCGATTTTCTGGGCGTACGCCATGCGACGGTGCAGGCGACAGTCCCGACACCGGGCCGCATGCAAATCCAGTCGGATCGCATGATTGCACAGTTGTTTGCGAACGGGATTGTTCCCGCTCTGCCGCCGGCATCGACAACCCATGACCTGATCGTCAACGGCTACTACGTTAGCCCGCAATCTGTCCTCGGCCCGAATGTTCCGTCATTGCGGCGGCAGACGCTGGTGACCGGCGCCGGTGGCGGCCAGCCGGTGCTGCAGGACCAGGAAATCATACCGGGCGTACAGGACATGCAGATCCAGTTCGGTATCGACGTCGACCCGATTGGTGCACCGAACCGGGGCACAGCGGATCGGTACAGCAACCCGGGTGACCCAATACTCAATCCGGCCAGCGGGTTGTTCAATCCGAATGCACAGATCGTCGCGGTACGAATCTGGTTGCTTATGAGGTCGCAACGTCCCGAGATCGGGCACAACGACGGTGCCGTTTACCAGTACGCCGATCAGAACGTTGGCCCGTTCAATGACAATTTCCGGAGACTGCTGGTTTCACAGACGATTGCTTTGCGAAACGTGCGGCAGGAGAACTGATGCACATGAACATGCAGAAGAAACAAAGTGGTGCCGCACTGGTTATAGGACTGGTGTTACTGCTGGTACTCACGCTGCTGGCTGTATCGGGAATGAATACGGCTACGCTCGAAGTACAAATGGCGGGTAACAGCCAGTTTGCGGAAAATGCGTTTCAGGCTGCCGAGACCGGTATTGACCGGGCACTTGCTATCGGTGGTTTCAACACCGCCCTGCCCGTAATCGTGCCCCTGGCCCCGCTGCCCAGCGGGGACATGCTCACGACCGTAACGACTTTCGACATTGCCACGGCAGTGCCCGATGGCGGTTTCAGCCTGGGCACCGGCACCGGCTTTCAGGCCTTTCATTTTGACATCGTTGCGCAGGCCACATCGGCGCGCGGAGCGACGGCGACCAATACACAGAGTTTCTATATTGTCGGCCCGGGCACGTAAGGAGAGTCCGGAGCAACAACCCAAGGATATGGAGTGAGTGTCATGACGAGGCGATCGACAAGGATTTTGGCGGCACTGGCAGCCGGGTTTCTCGTAACACCGGTGGTTGCCAATTT
>CAZJFQ010000066.1:4701-10748 GCA_964545335.1 uncultured Gammaproteobacteria bacterium
ACAGCAAGAGCGGCACAGGGAAAAAGGATTTCGACAGTTTGAGAGGATGCAGACAATGCGTGCCAGAACAGTTAAAGGATTAGGATTTACAGCCGGCCTGCTTGCCGCGATGCTCAGCGGTACACCGGCCATGGCCGATGATACGGAAATCTTCGTCGGTGCGGCTTCGGCGTCGTCGGGGATACAGCCCAACATCCTGTTTATCCTCGACACATCCGGCAGTATGGGTTCGTCGGTCACGACGCAGGTGCCGTTCGACCCGACCTTCACCTACCCGGGCTCCTGTAACAATAACCGGGTGTATTGGCGTAGGGGCACTGGCAATCCGCCGGGTTGCGGGACCAGCCGCTGGTTCGATGAGGACGAGCTTGAGTGCGATTTTGCCAACCAGGCATTCCAGGTCAGCGGGTTCTACACGGATCGCATGGCTCGATGGGACGACGGCCCCGATCGTTGGCGAGCCTTGCGCCGCAATCGGAAAGACGACGAAGTCGAATGCCGCAATGATGGCGGAGTACACGGCGACGGAGATCCAGCCGATCTCTGGGCCACCGATGGTAACAATGGTCCCTGGGATAATGATCCTACCGCCGAGGTGTCATGGACCGGTACTAATACCGGTAACACCTATACCGTTTACAGCGCCAATTATCTGAACTGGTTCTGGAACGCGTCGACCATTACGTCGACACGCATAGACATCATGAAGCAGGTACTTACGAACCTGCTGACGACGATCGGCGGCGTCAACGTCGGCCTGATGCGTTTCAACAACAGCGAAGGTGGCCCCGTCATTCACGCCATAGAAGATGTCGCCACGGCGCGCGCCGGCATGATTACACAGGTTAATGCCCTGCCGGCCAGTGGCTGGACACCATTATCCGAAACTCTGTATGAAGCCGGCCAGTACTACGCAGGCCGTGCCGTCGACTATGGCAATATCGGTCCGACGATCAGTGTTGCAGCCGCCCGTGAGGCAACCGATGCGTCACTGTATGACAGCCCGATCAGGTTCTCGTGCCAGAAAAACTTTGTCGTCCTGTTGACGGACGGCGCGCCGACGCAGGACGTCAGTGCTGATTCCAAGATTACTTCGCTGCCCGGGTTCAGCACGCTGGTAGGCCCAAACTGCGACAACCAGGGCAGCAATGGCGCGTGCCTCGACGACATGGCCGAATACATGTTCGAGGCCGACCTGGCGCCGTCCGTGCCGGGTACCAACAACGTCGAGACTTATACGATCGGTTTCAACGTAAATCTGCCGATCCTGCAGACCACGGCAGCACGTGGCGGTGGCCAATACTACACGGCCAATGATACGGCGGGATTGTCAGTTGTTCTGCAGAACATCATCACGCAAATTCTGCAGCAGAACACGACGTATACTGCGCCGGCCATCTCGGTCAACGCGTTCAACCGGACTCAAAACCTCAGTGACCTGTTTATTACGGTCTTCCGACCTTCCGGTGACATGCACTGGCCGGGCAACGTCAAGAAATACCAGCTCATCAACGGCGTCATCGTCGGCCAGGATCAGACCACGAATGTGGTGGATCCGGCTACCGGTTTCTTCACCCAGACGGGACACAGTTTCTGGTCATCTGCAATTGACGGTGATGCCGTGGAAGCCGGTGGTGCGGCAGAGAATCTGCCGGATCCGGTCAATCGCACTGTCTACACCTTCACTGGTGGCACGCTGGACCTCACCAACAGTGCCAATAATTTTGACGCAAGCAACGCGCTGATCACAGATGCCATGCTGGGCATCGGTAACCCCGGTGACCCGACCCGTGCCAACCTGATCGACTGGGCGCGGGGTCTGGATCTGACGGACGAGGACCAGGACAACGACTTTACCGATACGCGGTATGTTATCGGCGATCCGTTGCATGCGAAGCCGGCATCCGTCATTTACGGTGGCTCCGTGGCCACGCCGGACGTCAAGGATGCCGTCATCTATGCAACGACGAATGACGGCTATGTGCACGCCCTCGATGCCGATACCGGCGTTGAGCTGTGGTCGTTCATTCCGCAGGAAATTCTCACGTCGCTCCTGCCTCTTTACATCAACGATCCGCTGCCGAACAAGCATTTTGGCGTCGACGGCAACATTACCGCCCTTAAGATCGACATCAACAAGAACGGCATCGTAGAACCGGCTGGCGGTGACATGGTGCTCGTGTTCTTCGGCATGCGCCGCGGAGGCGACACTTACTACGCCTTGAACGTGACGGACAAGAACGCGCCGCAACTGCTCTGGATGCGTAATGCAGGCGACTTCCCACTGCTGGGGCAGACCTGGTCCACACCGGCGCTGACCCGCATGGTTATCAGTGGTGCCAGCCAGAATGCCGCCTTCCTGACACTGGTCTTCGCCGGTGGTTATGACCCGAGCCAGGACAACGCGCTCATTTCGTCCGATGGAATGGGCACCGGCGTCTACATCATGGATGCGCTGAACGGGAACTTGTTGTGGCGCGCGGGACCGGATGCGGGTGCCAACCTGCAGCATGGCCGCATGCAATTCTCCATGCCGGCCGGCGTGCGCGCCATCGACCTGGACAACGATACTTTCGCTGACCGTATGTATACCAGCGACATGGGCGGCCAGGTCTGGCGGTTCGATGTCTTCAACGGTCAACCCGTGGGATCCTTTATCACCGGCGGTGCGGTGGCCTCCCTGGGTGCCGCGGACATGGGTGCGCCGGATGTCCTTAACAGCCGTCGTTTCTACAATACGACGGATGTGGCCCTTATTGGCAAGCAGGATAATCCGTACCTGAACATCGCGGTCGGTTCCGGCTACCGGGCCCATCCGCTGGTGACCAATCAGCGTGAGGCGTTTTATTCGATACGCGACTATGATGTATTCGGCAAGAATAGCCAGGCGTTTTACAACGCCCTGGCACCATTGACTGAAGCGGATCTCACGGACGTCACCAACGATCTGACGCCAGTTCTGCCTCCAAACGCCGATGGCTGGTTCTTCAACCTGCCGTTTGTCGGCGAAAAGAACCTGGCTGAAGCCAGCACGTTCGACAACAAAGTCTTCTTCTCGACGTTTACCCCGGGTGGCAGTGGCGGCAGTGGGTGCGTACCGGCTACCGGTACCAACCGACTCTATGTCGTCAGCGTCGAAGACGGTAGCCCCGTCACCAACCTGGACGGTTCGATCGATCCGAACAACCTGACGTTGACGGATCGAAGCCGTGACCTCGCTCAGGGCGGTATCGCGCCAGAAGTGGTCTTCCTCTTCCCGCCGTCAACGGATCCGAATGATCCGCTGCCGCCGCCCGCGTGCCTGATCGGCCTTGAAAACTGTACCCTCGGCATCACAAACCTGCCGGTCCGCACCTTCTGGACCGAGGATGACGTGGAGTGAGACCGCTCATAAGGAAATCGATGGCGGGTTACCGTATAAACTGCACGGGAGCGTGAGTACCGGAGAGTGACGATGCGAGCCAGAAACAGAGGATTCAACCTGATCGAAGTCATGGTGGTGGTCGTCATCATCTCCATCCTGGCGTCGATCGGCATTCCCAGCTATCGCCAGTATGTCCAACGCGCACAGCGTGCCGACGCAACAGGCGCCCTGATGCGCATGGCAACTGCCCAGGAAAAGTTCTATCTGCAGAACAACCGCTACGCAGGGCCCGGTGAGATGGCTCCCGCGCCACCCGCCGGGCTAGGCGTCCCGTCTACCGAGCATGGCTGGTACAACCTGGCCGTTGCGCCGGCGGCGGGCGGCCTGGCGGTCGGCTATTCAGCCACGGCATTGGTAGCCGGCGGTAGCCCTCAGCAAACCGATACGGAGTGCTGGACCTTTAGCCTCAATGAACAGGGCACCCGAGGATGCCTGGATAACGGCGGGCTGGACTCCACGGCCGAGTGCTGGCGCTGACGCGCCGATTTCTGATCGGAATTACCTTTCTGCGCGGTACACTGCGGCGCTCCCGGCGCGGCCAAAACCGGATTATGTGATATCAATTTGTTGTCCGTCATCGCGGTGGACGCGTCGTCATGCGTTATGTGGAATACAAGTGTCGCTATTTTGTGACGCAGTTCGCACGCTGCAAAGTTATGTGCAATGCACCGACCGCTTGTCGGGATGACCTAACCACTTATCAGGGATACTGAGTGCGAGCCCCGCTTCCCAGTAGAATCAAGGCTGTACAAAAAGCAACACAAACTGACGAAAAAGCAATAACTTAGCGACAGATCAACGGCAGCGGAACAGATCTGTCGTTCAAGTCCGAAAGGCAGCCAAGAGACTGCCGGAGTAACCACGGAGGGTAATGGAGGATGGTCATGATCAAAAGATCGATTCTGCTGTCTCTGGCAGTTGCACTGGGTGTTCTGATAACGCCCGCCACCAATGCGTTGCTGATCAACGTTGAAGATGCCTACGAGGTATCCGCCAGGGATGTGATCCTGCCGTCCAGCGATGCCGGCAACCTGATCGTCAGACCGTGCGACGGCTGTGACCGCATCGTATTGCTCGTGACCGCCCGCTCAAAAGCCTTTATCGGAACTGAAGAAGTCACATTTAAAGAACTGAACGAGGCTGCCGGCAATCGTACCGACGCCTGGCTTGTTGTCTTCTTTACAACGGACGAAAAAATCGTGACCCGAGTGGTGCTGAGTAAATAGTTCGGGTCACGCCTGAACAGCATTCAGGCACAAGAAAAGGAATTTAACGAGAGGAAAGGGATCATGGGTGCCACAAGAAGCAAAAGTCTCTGGTTCGGAGCAGGTTTTCTGTTAGCGATGATCAGTGGTGCGCCCGCGTTGGCGGACGATACCGAGCTTTATGTTGCCACAGCGGCGCCTGCGGCCGGAGAGCAGCCCAATGTGCTGTTTATTCTCGACACCTCGGGCAGTATGGGCACCCTTATCACGACCCAGGTCGCCTATGATTCGTCTCAGATCTACCCAGGGACCTGCAGTTTAAACAGCGTCTATTGGCGCGAAGGCCCGGGTACCGAACCGGACTGCTCAACCAACCGTTATTTCGATTTGAGCGTATTTGCCTGCGACCAGGGCATACAGGCTTTCGCTAACGTCGGCTTCTACACCGACCGCATGGCACAGTACAACCTGTCGCCAAATCGCTGGCAAAAAGTCAATGCAAATCTGAAGAATTCCCCGCATACCGTCGAGTGCCGCGCGGACAGTGGCATACATGGTGACGGCAGTGACCCCACGCTCGTATACGCTGCCGACAGTGCATTAGGGCCGTGGTCGGCCGATCCTGCTGAGGAAGTGTCCTGGACGGATGTGTTTACCGGGTCAACCTTTACGATCTACAGCGGCAATTACCTCAACTGGTTCTGGAATGCCCAGACCGTTACGCAGCCCCGACTTCTGACATTACAGCAGGTGCTCGACAACGTCCTCGATTCGATCACGGGGGTAAACGTCGGGCTGATGCGGTTCAGTGACAACGCCAGCGTCAACGCCGTTTCCGGCGATGCGTCGGCAGAGGGCGGTCCCGTCGTCCACGCGATGGAAGATATCGCAACAGGACGGGCTACCATGCAGGCAGCCGTAGCCGCATTCACTAGCGGTGGCAACACGCCACTATCGGAAACCCTATACGAAGCCGGCCTTTATTACATGGGCGGCGCCGTTGACTACGGAAACTTCTCAGTCCCTGTGCTCAGCGTACCGGCGTCACGAACCGTGGTTGATCAGTCTTTGTATCAGTCCCCGGTCAAGTTCACCTGCCAGCGGAATTTTGCCGTCGTCCTGACTGACGGTGCCCCGACTCAAGACAACAGTGCAGATGCCAAAATTACGTCTTTGCCAGGTTTCACTACCACTGTGGGCGCTGACTGTGACGGCACGGGTGCCGGTCGCTGTCTCGATGACATGGCAGAATATTTGTACGAAACTGATATCGCTCCGGGCGTGCCGGGATTTCAAAACGTAACGACTTATACCGTCGGCTTCAACCTCAACATACCGATACTCGACAGCACGGCACTGCGAGGCGGTGGACAGCGTTACCTGGCCGACGATACCCGAACGCTGACGACAGCATTGAC
>CAZJFQ010000067.1:0-10688 GCA_964545335.1 uncultured Gammaproteobacteria bacterium
CGGAAACGGCAGGATACAGTGAATCCCTTGGTCGTAGGTTCGAGTCCTACCGGGCCCACCAGATTTCCAGAAGACACAAACTAGCCAACAAACAAATACCAGAATAAATCGAGTCACGCGGACAGGAACAAAAAAAGTATCTGCGAACTCTCGCCCGGTAATCTCCGTTTATCTGTTATGCCTGCCTGCTACCTCGTGCCAAAACTGAACGTGGAGTAACGAAAGCAGCGAATTTCCGGCGACCAGAACGTCGCCGGCAGGCCCGCCTTGACCTTCAGCTGTTCGACAAATTCCCGCCGGTCCGGAATCTTTTCCCAGACCTTCGGCAACAGCGTCGCATCGGCATCAGCCAGACGGATCAGGAGGCCGTCGATACCCGGCTGAATGCGATCCAGGAAATCCTGTTCCGTCTCGACCTCAAGTTGTTCGAGTGGCCCCAGAACCGATATATCGAGATCCAGCTGATCCAGCTCATCGGTTGCCACGGAGTCAAACCGCGGGTCCTTGAACGCACTCGAGTACGCGTTGTACCAGACGTCTTCGACGAGTGGCCGCTCGGCTTCCAGTTTGCCTCGACAGCCCCTCAGCTTTCCGCTGACAAATACCGTTACAAAACAGGCCCGGGTCTGGCGCACGACCGGGGGGAAACGGTCGATCTCGATGGCGCCGACATAGTGCGCTACCACACCTCGCTCAACAGCCTCTTGTGCAACATCCAACAGGAGTGCGCACGACGGCGGATCCAGATTAAAGTCCGGCGCCAGACTGACGGCGACTGATTCGTCAGCAATGCGGTTATCACGCTTTTGTTCGATCATTATCTTTGCCGAGCTGCGACCGTTTCGGCAATGCGGGCAGGTGCTTGCGAAATCCGCTGCAGACACGCCGGAAGTGACGATTTTACACTGATGTGCCAGCAACGCGGATTTGCGGTATCTTGGTCAGCCCCCAGGGAATGAAATGCAACGAGTACAGGTGTTACTGACACGACCCCGGCTGCATCGCCTGATTGCCGCGCTGGCGGCAATAACGACTATTGGCGCGGCCGCGGTAATCGTGTACGGCGCCGCGGTCCCGGAAGGGCCTGCCGCCTGGTTGCTCGCGAAGATAATCGCCGCCGCCTTTACGGCAGCTCAGGGCTGGCTAACTCTGACTCACTACCTGCGGCGACCGGTACCGCTGAACATCCTGAGCATGGGGGCGACGATCTTGCTGTGGCTGGCCGTGGCGGTAATTGGTGTCTTTGCGTTCCACGCCTGGACCGGGCTCGAGCCCGAGCCCTGGGTTATTGTGCTGAGTGTGCTGATGGCCGGTCAGGCCGCCGCGACGCTCGTTGATCTCAAACGCCTAAGTCTGGAAGACGAGAACAAACCAAAATTCCCCCAGTACTAGGCGCTCCGTGGCGCGCAAGCTTGCCGCTGGCGCGATTATCGACGACGGAGGACACCACTGAAATAAACCGGCGCACGCGGCGCGATGCGCCATTGTCCACGAGCTAACGCACCGTGCAATAAGAACGGAAACGGTTTACCCGTCGGACAGGATATTCGGGGCCATCAACGCTCCCTGCCGCGGTTCGGAGTCTTCGCTACTGGGCGTTCCTCAGATTTTCGCGCAACGCCTGTTGCAGTGTGTCAACGGCCTCATCGGCGCGACCGGTCTCTTTCAGAGCTTCTCCCAGCAGGATGTAGGCCGCATTACGAATTGCCGGATTCTGCGTCTCATCGAGAACCTGCCGGAAGACCTCAATCGCGCGAGCTCGCTCTCCCCGCTCCTTGTAGATCTCTTCGATCTTGTACAACTGAAACACGGCAGCGCGTTCCGCATCCGATGAAACTGCATGCATGTTTTCGATAATCCCGAAAAAGCTGTCCATCAGATTGAGAAAAGTCTGCATTCTCTCGAGTTCGCGGTTCTGCCAGTCATCCTGCGCCCACACCGCTGCCGGTGTAACCGCAAGCACGACGACGAGCAAAATGGCCTTCAGGCCTAAGTTAAACTTTCGCATGGTCGCTTACCTCCGTAAGTGCAACAACTGAATCCTGAAACTTCCTGTTCCGGTTCGATTCGCTTGACTGGCTGGAGTCATCCGTTCTCTTCGTCTCGGGTGGCTCGGGCCGGCGCGTAGGCACCAGTGGAAGAGTCCCCAGGCTGATCAAGGCTGGCACCGACACGTCCGCCGATGCGGGAATATGTCCGTAGGTAACCGAAAGGCTCGGCACCTTCAGCGTCGGCTTTGCAGGCGCGCCGGGTTCACCGGGCCCGAAATACGGCAGCACCAGCGCACCAGCGATAATCGCTAGGGCTCCGGCTGTAAGCCAGGGCCAGCGAATCGCATGACTCGTGTCCAGCAAATCCTCTGCATCAGCCAGAATTTTCGCGGTCAACATGCGCGACGCTTCGATCCGCTTAAACCGTGCCTTCAATGCAAACAGACTGCGTGGTTCGTCAGTCATAAACCGTTTCCCCATCTTCAAATTGCTGTATCCAGCCGTTTGTCCTTAGTTTCGCTACCGCCTTGTGCATCAATGCTTTGACCGTGCCGGGCCGGCATCCGAGTGCCGTTGCTGTTTCGTTTACACTCAGTTCTTCAAAATATCGCAGCAGCACCACGTCGCGTTGCCGCTCCGGCAAGTCCTGGATCACGGCACGGATCGCGGCGGCACATTGGCTGTCATTCAAAGCAGCCAGCATCCCCTTGTCATCGATCGCTACTTCGACACCATCCAGTGCCGGTTCAAAGCGATGCTTTCGGTTCAGCTCGTGGCATACGTTCTTTGTTGTCCTGTACAACCATGTAAACGGGTGCGCACGGAAACGAAATGTTTTCAATCCCTTCATCGCCCGCACAAAGACCTCCTGTGTCGCGTCCGCAGCATCGGCCGGTGTCCGTACGAGCGTGAATGCCAGCCGGTAGATTCGATCCTGGTGTCGCCTTACAAACAGCTCGTAGGCATCCCTGTCCCCGCGCTGAAAGCGTTTTACCAGGCTTTGGTCTGAGTCCGAGTCCCTCATAAACTCACAAGGCCTTTAGTTGTGAGTGCGGCCCGCGCCGCCCGGGTTTACCTGCGGCGGCAGATAATATTGGCGGGCTCACACGTCGAGGTCCGGGATTTGGTCGCATTTGACAGAATGTGCTATACGAAGGACGTCCCGCCGGACGGGAATACAACCTGTCCCTGTGATCGGGCAAAATAGCGCTCTCCTCCCGAGGAGAATAACAATGCAAAAGCCGGAAGGGCGAGTTCACGAAGTCTGGTCATCACGCCTGACTTTTTTGCTGGCGGCCATCGGCGCTGCTGTCGGATTGGGAAACATCTGGAAGTTTCCCTACACCGCCGGCGTTAGCGGTGGCGCAGCCTTCGTCCTGGTTTATATATTGGCCATCGTCGCGGTCGCGATCCCGATCGTAATGGCGGAACTATTGATCGGCCGGCGCGGACGGATGAGCCCGCCGAACAGTATGCGCAAGCTTAGTGAGGAGGCCGGACAAGGCCGGATCTGGCAGTTTGTGGGCTGGGTCAATATTCTGGCGGTCTTCCTCATCCTGACCTTTTACAGCGTGATCGCCGGTTGGGGACTGGCCTACATACCCAAGCTGGCGTCCGGTGTCTTTCAGGCGGCAACTCCCGAGGCGGTCGAAACAGAGTTCAACGCGCTGCTGGAATCCCCCGGCACCCTGATGATCTGGCATGCGGCTTTCATGCTGATTACGGTTCTTATTGTCGGCCGTGGCATAAAAAAGGGCATCGAGGCGGCTGTAAAGTTGCTGATGCCTGCCCTGCTCCTGCTGCTCCTGGTGATGCTCGGGTACGCCATGGTCGAGGGCGATTTCAAAGCCGCCTGGTCATTCATGTTCGATTTTGATTTTTCCAAGATCAACGCGGAGGTTGTTCTGGCCGCGATCGGGCAGGCGTTTTTCTCCGTCAGTGTCGCGATGGGGTTGTTAATGACCTACGGCGCGTACCTGCCGGCGACAGTCTGGATACCGCGCGCCGCCGCTATCATCGCGGGTGCCGACACGCTGGTCGCCATTCTGGCCGGCCTTGTGATATTCCCTATCGTGTTTGCGCACGGCCTTGATCCAGCTGAAGGCCCCGGCCTGATTTTTGTCACCTTGCCAATCGCGTTTGGATCAATGCCTGCCGGCGAGCTGTTCGGACTGATATTTTTTATTCTGCTTGTATTTGCCGCCCTGACCTCATCGATCGCGATCATGGAGCCCATGGTTTGCTGGGCCGAGGAGCATAAAGGTGTCAAGCGCAGCATTTCGGCGATGGTTGTCGGTGTCGTTGCCTGGCTCGTCGGTTTGCTGACGGTGTTTTCGTTCAACATCTGGTCCGACGTAAAACCGCTCGCCGGTTTCGGTTTTCTCCAGGACAAGACCGTGTTTGATCTTATCGATCATCTGGCCACGAATATTCTGTTGCCACTGGGCGGGATTCTCATCGCCGTTTTTGCCGGCTGGATCATGGCGAAAAAAGTTACGATGGAAGAATTGAATCTCGCTGACTCGGTGTACTACCGGATCTGGCAGATCCTCGTTCGCGTCATTGCGCCGGTCGGCGTCGGGTGGGTTTTACTCGTCAACCTCGTCTGAGATCAGGTTTCTACGATCGGCGCTGCTTTGTTGAAAGCAGGCGGATGCTCATCGCTGTCGACGTGGCGCAGCCGCTGAGCCTTGCCTTGAGTGCGCGGGTGTCTGCAAAGTATGGCGCTAACAGGAAATATTGCATGCCTGTCCTTAACGTGAACCGTCAGCAGCGAACCAGCCCGATCTCCGGCGTAGCTGGCGCTGCGTTGATCGCTGTGATTCTCAGCAGCTGTGTAACGAGCACGCCGGACCTGACTCATTTGCAGGCACTGCTCAATCGCGACAAGCAGAGTCTGATCGAAAAAAAGTTGTTCAGAACAACGTTAACCCCACGCACTCTTTACCTCCGTTTACATCTGCCGCACTTGAAATGAAAGAGGGCGGAGAATTGGAAACTCATCTCATAAAAGCGACAGGGAAATCGATCATAAGTTTATGTCAAATGTGTGCAGTCACACTTCTGACCGCATGCGGTGGCATGGCTGATGCTACAGCGGCAACAGACAAGTCGCTCGGCGATGTCATAACGATCTACAGCACGGCGGTGCCCGGGGCGATCTCGCCGGATATGTACAGACCTGTTGCCGGCCGCGGTCGTTATCAGAGTCAGGCCATCCCGGGCTATGCCATCGTACGGCATGTTCGTCCGGTTACCCTGAGCCGCGGCGTAAAACAGATCCGGTTTACGGACGTTGCGGCACTCATCGATCCGACGACGGTGCAGTTTTCATCGCTTACTGATCCCAACAACACCCGTGTCATCGAGCAGAACTTTCAGTTCGATCTCGTCGGTACAAACAAACTGATGCAGCGTTACATCGATCGTGACATAACGATCGAACGCATTATCGGCGACAAACTGACGACTTTCACCGGCACGCTCCTCAGCGCAACCGACGGCCTGATCCTGCGAGATCAGAACGGTCAGATACATGCCGTGCGTGGTTATGCAAATATCCGTTTTCCCGAATTGCCGGGCGGACTGATCACGCGGCCGACGCTGGTCTGGGATGTCAGTGCGCGCCGCGCAGGCGAGCACACTACCCGCGTTGCCTATGAAACCAAAGGGATGACCTGGTGGGCGGACTATAATCTCGTCTACGCTGACGGCGAAAATGCCAACGACGGTTACGTGGATGTCGGCGCGTGGGTCAGCATCATCAATCAGTCCGGCGCAGGCTATAAAGACGCAAGGCTGAAGTTGATCGCCGGTGACGTGTACCGGGCTCAGATACCCGGCTACGCATCCGCGGCTATGAGAACCAACGGCCGGCGAGAGTTGATGGCGATGGAAGAAGACGCCGGATTCGACGAGAAATCATTCTTCGAGTTTCACCTCTATACGCTGGGCCGGCGCACAACGCTGCCGAATAATTCCACCAAACAGATCGAACTGTTCCCGGCTGCAACGCGTGTCCCTGCCGAAAAAATTCTTGTCTACTACGGTCTGCCGCAAAGCTACTACCCGTATTACGGCCATCCGGTTACTGACCGGAACTTCGGTACTCAAACCAACAAGAAAGTCGACACCTATCTGCGGTTCAAAAACGAAAAGAAAAATGGTCTCGGTATCCCGCTGCCCTCAGGTCGTATTCGCGTAGCGAAGCTCGACAACGCAGACGGCAGTCTGGAGTTCATCGGCGAAGACACGATCGATCACACGCCCAAGGACGAGACGGTCCTTATCAAACTGGGCTCAGCGTTCGACGTAGTGGGTGAGCGCAAGCAGATCGATTTCAAAGTGGACACCTCTCAGAAGTGGCTGGAGGAAGAGATTGAAATCACGCTCAGGAATCACAAGGAAGAGGCGGTCGAGGTTATTGTCAAGGAAAACCTCTATCGCTGGGTCAACTGGGACATCATCTCGCGCACACACTCGTACGAGAAACAGGACTCCCGAACGATTCATTTCCCTGTAACCGTGCCCAAGGACGGCGCAAAGAAAATCACCTACCGGGTTCGCTATACGTGGTGAAAAAAGGCACTAGGCACCAATTGGGAGTCTACAGTACGACGCTCGCTCGGTATGGATCCTTATTTGTCGACGATACGCCGGTGCCGGAGATGACTAACGACTATCAGATTAGGGCGACGACGTAAAGCAAGCACAGCGAGACAAAGTCAGCCGGCAACGCCGGCCTTTTTTTCCTAGAGCCTATGGCCCAGAGCCTCAAAATGGTACCCAACTCTTTTTAGCACTAAAGTGCAGATAGCCCAGATTTACACCCTGGCGCCAGCCGACGCCGAAACGAACCGGTGCAAGCCGGATGCCTCCCGACTCGTTGTAGTTGACACCAACGCCGCCGACAAAATACAGACTCCCTTCCACGCCCGGGTAGCGTTGAAATATCGCGCCCAGGGCCGGCAGATCATAGATGAGGATGAATGCCTTCGATGCGTTTGCACCGAAATCGAATCCCAGTGACGGTCCGCGCCAGTACACCTTTTTTGTCGCGCCGTTCTTCAGGTGAAGAGTACCGTGCCCATAGCGCAAACCGATCCCAATCGCTGCGGCTGCCTCCTCGCCCGTGATATAACCATTGGGTCGCCCCTGCTCGCTGAAAGTCCTATTGAGCACATCAGCAAGCCCTTTCGCGCCCTCCCCGAAAAAGTTACCGGCTTCGAACAGGACCGTATCTTCGTCATAGGTATCGGCGGCCGATATCGGTGCCGATTCATCGGGCTCTGCCTCATCCGAGTCCGTACCGGGCGTGGTGCCCGAACTGGCGCAGCCGGCGAGCAGTAAAAAAGTCAACAGACAAGCGATGTATCCGATCCTGTTCATCATGCCGTGGCTCCCTGTCAGTTTGCATCTCTGCCCCGTTGCAGTTGACCCGTTCACAATCGCTCGTCCTGCCAGCCGACCCAGCCTGGGCCGCGCACGACACGACCCGGTTTGGCCCCGGTGTGCTCCCCGTGCTTCAAGACTTGCACGCCGTTGATGAATAGGTGCTGAACACCGGTCGCGTATTGATGCGGCTTCTCAAATGTGGCGTGGTCCTGGATCCGTTCCGGATCGAAAATTACAATGTCGGCGAAATATCCTGGCTCCAGCCGGCCCCTGCGTTTCAATCGGAGATTGTCAGCCGGCAGTGACGTCAGCCGGCGGACGGCTTCTGCCAGCGTGATGACGCCTTCGTCCCGTGAATACTTGCCAAGCACACGAGCAAATGTACCGAAGGCACGCGGGTGATTGTTGGATTTCAGGAATACGCCTTCGGTTGACGGAGCGGCCTCGTCTGACCCGAAAGACACCCACGGCTGCGCCACCTTATTCCTGACGTTTTCCTCCGACATCATGAAGTAAGCCACCGTGACCCGGCTGTCGTCCTCTATCACGAGATCGATCGCAGTCTCGGCCGGCGTTGTTCCGCGCAGCTCCGATATTTCCTGCAGTGTGCGGCCCGTCAAGGGTTTCAGCTCCTCAGTCTTGAAGCCGAGCATCAGTATGTTGGCAGGACCTGCTTGCAGAAACCGGTTCTCCCATTCGGCGGCGGGATCCGTCATCTCGCGAACGACGCGGGCCCGGATTTCAGGATTCCTGAGATTTCCCACCCAGGCATCGTGTCCGCCTTCCTGCACCCAGAGGGGCATCGAAGCATTGAGACCGGTTGCACTCGCGGGATACGTGTACATGTCCGCAGTAATCTCCAGGCCCTCGGCACGGGCGGCCTCAATCATTTCGAACACCGTTTCCAGTTTGCCCCAGTTCGGCCGTCCCGATGCTTTCAAGTGATATATCTCGGCGCGCACGCCGGCTTCCCGTGCGATGTCGATCAGCTCCCGGACACCCTCTTGCAAACGATTACCCTCAGAGCGAATGTGAGAAATGTACATCCCGTCATATTCTGCGGCGACCCGGGCCAGCGCGGTCAACTCCCGGGTATCGGCGAAATACGCGGGCGCATAGATCAGGGATGAACCGACACCGACGGCGCCATCCAGCATAGCGTCGCGAACCAGTTGCCGCATCAACGCCAGCTCTTCCGGAGTTGCGCGACGGTCCTCATAGCCAACTTCGTGTATTCGTACCGTGGTTGCGCCAATGAAAGACGCGACATTCGGAGAAATGCCGCGGGTCGTAATAAATTCGAGATATTCATTGAGCGTTGTCCACTCGATGTCGTATTTGATGTCACCCTGGCGTGCGACGCGTTCTGCCTTCATGTCATCGGTCCACGGGCCCCAGGACCAGCCTTCACCAAATACCTCCAGAGTCACCCCCTGCCTGATATCGCTCATCCCCCGGCCGTCCTCGATGAGCGAAGAGACGGCCCCGGACAACATGTTGACAAAACCGGGAGACACAGCGAGACCGCTAGCATCCACCTCAACTTCTGCCACGACACCATTGAGATCACCGATATCAACAATACGATCGCCCACGATGGCCACATCGCCGGTGAACGACTGACCGCCACTGCCATCGTAGATGGTCCCACCGCGAATGAGGATGTCGTACTGTGCGGTCGAGTCAGCAATCTCCGGCGACTGCGTTTCGGAACAAGCAACAAAAAGGGTGACGACAGAAATCAGCAATACTTTTTGCCGCATTTTTTACTCCAGGTTACTCGCTGATACCACAACTATTGGCGCTAGGCCCTAGACGCTAGGGACGAAAAAACGGCACCGTATAATTACACATCTCCGAACGGTGCCCGACGAGCTTGTCAATACTAACCTTCCACTTTTCTGGAGCCCTAGAGCCTAGAGCCTATGGCCTATCGCCTGGTACCTGAGGAATTTACTCCGTCCTTAGTGCCTCCACCGGTTCCAGCGCCGATGCCCGCTGCGCGGGAACAACGCCCGCAATCAAACCAATGACGATCGCTGCGACTTCGGCGATCAGTACGTATTCAAGAGGTGTATGGATCGGCAGAGCCGGAACCGCGACGTTGAGCAGCCAAGCGATGCCGGCCCCGAATACAAGCCCGGCCAGACCACCGAGCCCGGCGAGCACGGCCGCCTCACCGAGAAACAACCTAAGCACCTGTCGCCGCTCGGCGCCAAGCGCCCTTAAGAGACCGATCTCATCGGTGCGTTCGCGTACTGCGATCGTCATGATCGTAAAGATTCCTACGCCGCCCACCAGTAAGGAGATACCGCCCAGGGCGCCCACCGCGAAAGTGAGTACATCCAGAACCGAGCCAAGCACGTCCATCATCTGTTGCTGTGTCGTAATCGTAAAGTCCTCACCTCCGTGTCTCGCAATCAGAATCCGCTCGATGCCGGCCACGACTTCGTCCACCTGCGCTCCTTCCGCATACAGCACATCGATTTCCATCAGGCTATCGCGGTTGTACAAATCCAGGGCCCGCGCAGCCGGAATATACACGGTATCGTCCAGATCGAACCCGAGCATGGTTCCCTTCGATTCCATGACACCGACCACCCGGTAACGGTCGCCGCCGACGCGAATAAGCGCGCCAAGCGGATTTTTGTTGCGGAAGAGTTCATCACGCATGCGACTGCCAAGAACCGCAAACGCGCGGGGTGCACGGGGATCGTCTGCCGGAAGGAAGGAACCGACTGCGACATCGAACTTGAATACTTCCGGAAATTCAGATGTCACACCATACACGGTGGTACGGCGTTGCCGATGATTACCTTCTATCTCGGCATTGCCCTGGACCATCGATACCACGCCTTCTACAAAGGGCACGCGCTTGAGGGCTTCACCATCGTCGACTGTCAACGGTCGTACCGTGCCAAATACGCCAATTGAGGCACCGAATGTGGTTGCTTTGCCGGGATTGATGCCGACGATGTTGGTGCCAAACTGGGTAAATTCGTCAAGTACAAACCGGTGAATTCCCTCACCGATGGAAGTAAGCAGGACCACCGCCGCGATACCGATCGCGATGCCCAGAGAGGTCAGAAACGTCCGCAGCCGATGCGCAATGATCGATCCAAGGGTCAGGTGCAAAAAATCGCGTGTGATCACAATCTGGGTCCGGAGAAAAAAGGCTCTAGGCGTTAGGCACAAGGATCACAAAAGCGGCATCACGTAATTGAAATTCTCAATTGCGTCCGCGCTACTTCCCGCTTCCCGCTTCCCGCTCTTTTCCTGTCACTTTCTCGCCAGCGCTTCGAC
>CAZJFQ010000068.1:0-6783 GCA_964545335.1 uncultured Gammaproteobacteria bacterium
AGCCGGAACCGGTCGTCGAGGCGGCGGAACCAGAACCCGCTGTTGAGGAAGAGCCCGAACTGGTCGTCGAGGAGGCGGAACCAGCACCAGCCGTTGAGGAAGAGCCCGAACCGGTCGTCGAAGAAATCATGCCAGCGATAGCAGGTCCACCCGGACCCCCGGGACCAGCGGGCGAGAGGGGTCCGATGGGACTACCGGGACCGGCCGGTAAAGGTGACGTCAACGGAACACGACACTACGTCGGCAAATTTACCAGCGACGACAAGCTGCGAAATTCGCAGATCTACGATAACGGGACCAACGTCGGTATCGGTACCAACGAGCCCAAACAAGTACTCGAAGTTAACGGCAACATCCAGATCGCCAATCGATCCAGCAATTCCGCGGCACTGCTCCTGACACAGGCATCCGGAGGCATGGGGTACATCATGCACAATCTTTCGGAAACATTGACGATCGGCGCAGGATCCGAGGACAGGATTACCATTGACAGTTCAGGCAATGTTGGCATCGGCAAAGCCCGACCTTCACAACCGCTCGACATGGCGAGCGGGGCCTATGTGAGTGCCGGCGGCGTCTGGACGGACGCGTCGTCGCGAGACTTAAAAGAAAATATTGTCGCGTTGACATTGGATGATGCCTTGTCTGCCCTTGAGGGGCTGACACCGGTTCGTTTCAACTACAGGGTGGACAGTGACGAAAATCACGTCGGTTTTATCGCAGAAGATGTTCCCGATCTTGTCGCGAGCAAGGACCACAAGGGACTGAGTCCCATGGACATCGTCGCCGTTCTCACTACCGTTGTGCGAGAACAACAGCGCCGGATCAACGGCCTCGAAGAGCAGCTCGAAAACAAATGATCTGAACCGTGATGGAGAGTTCGGGGCCGGTGGGACTCGTGGTAGCCGCTATGCCGTCAGATCGGGCGGCACTCACAATCTTTTTCTTGAGACCGTTGGAAATTCGTACGCTGCCGGAAAATCGGGAAACAATGTCTGACGGATGTCATCAGTAACACTCGACCCCTCGAAGTAAGTCCATTTCCCTGTGTCGGGATCCTGGATTCCCAGCTGAAAATCAAAACTCTCGACCGTATCATTGCCGGCCGCAATAATACTGCGTGTGGGGACGACGGCAAACAGGCGGTTCCGGCCCGGTACAAAGTCGGGCGGCGCGGGAAATTCCATGATTTTCAACTGCATTCCCATCTGTTGAATCTGACTGAGCGATTTGGCCAGTGTCACTCGCGCTGCGCCGTAGCCCCCCATGGCATCAATGATTGCGGGATAGGCATAACGCAATACCGTATCGACATTACCGCCGTAGACTGCGGCCTGTAGATCGCGGTTGTCTTTCTGAACGATTCGCGTAAGTTCTTCTTTGTCGATGTCCTGTGTCGAGCCTGCGGCGGGCAGCAGGGACAGACCGATCAGGGCAGAAAATAGCAGGCGCATGTCAATGTTTCCTCACCGATTTTCAGATTGTACCCTCATTGTTCAATCGGGCGGAATGAGAACTGGTACCGCGAAATGAGGGACTTGAGCGATACACTGGCTGGCGTGTGATCGATATCAGGGTGTGCGGGAGATTGGCCATGAAATTGAAACGGCTGGCATTTTTCACGTTTCTCTGGTTCGGTGTTGCCTCCGCCATCGCGCAGGAAGGGGACCCCTCTGCTGTCCTCGATCGACTGGGCTGGGTTTACGGCCCCGACATTGTGGACGTAACTCACCGGGCTGAAATCGAACTCCCGGAGGGATATATCTACCTGGGGCCGGAGGACACCACGATCCTCATGGAGCTGATGGAGAATCCCTCCAGCGGTCAGGAGTATTTCGTCTCGCCGGAAGACATGCGTTGGTTCGCGGTTTTCGAATACGAAGATTCGGGATACGTGGAGGATGGTGAGGTGCTCGATCCGGATGATTTGCTGAGCGCCCTGCGCGATGGCAATGAATATGCCAACGAAGAACGACGCACTCGCGGCTGGGCCGACCTCGACATCGTCGGCTGGCAGTATCAGCCTTTCTATGAGTCGGACAGCAATCGACTTGCCTGGGCGATCGTTGCTGAAAGCGAAGGTGTGCAGATCATCAATTACAACACGCGGATCCTTGGGCGTACCGGTGTCATGTCAGCGACTTTGGTTGCGGAACCGGAAATACTCAATGCCTCGGTGAGCGAGTTCAAGTCCGTTTTGACAGGATTTGATTACGTTTCTGGTAGCACGTACGCTGAATATCAGCCGGGTGACAAAATGGCGGCGTACGGGCTGGCTGCACTGATTACCGGCGGTGCTGCGGCAGCCGTAGCCAGTTCGGGTGCTGGCAAGGCCTTTTTCAAGATGATCGCTGTGGGTATTGTGGCTGCGGCAGCGGCTGTCGGTGGCTTTTTCAAGCGGTTGTTCGGCCGCAAGAATGCCTGAGCATCTGCCGATCCGGGCGGACCTGTTACTCATTATTATTGCAGCGGCGCTGTATCTGATCGATACGGCGCAGTTGCTTTTTGCCAACGAAATCCTGTTTGTGCGTGAAGCCGGCCGATGGCGTGCCTGCCTGCCCAGAGACCAGTTTATGATTTCCCGGCGGTTTCTGTTCTTGCCGGCGCCGTTCATGCCTGATGCCACGTTCTTTCGCGCCCGCTGGCCGCGACCTGAAACAGATTCGAAATCACGATCACCGGATATCAGGAGCCAGATTGACAAAGACTTCAAAAAACTCACACCGGTGAAGTGGTTGTCGGTACTGCTGCTGCCCGAGATTTTTCTTGTGTTGCCCGCCGTATATGTTTTCGTGCCGGGCTATCTGGCCACGTTTGTTGTGCTGCTCTTGATTTACGTCCAGGCGCTTGCGATGGTGCTCATCCTGTTCCTGAAGCGCCGTTCGCTTGGACTGGATTGGAGTGTGGCAATATTACTGGCATTTGAATCCTTGATCTGTGTTCCATACGCCATCAATCTTTATCGCAAGACCGCACAGAAGCTGTTGCCGGGCGATGCCGATGTACTCGAACTGGAGAGTGCACTGTTGACAGACGACCAACGGCCCGCATTCAGACAGGCCCTGACCGAGAGCGTCAACCGACAACTCGAGTGGGTCACCGAGAACTCAGAGCGAGCTCAAGCACTGGTCGAATTTCGCACCCGCTGCAGTGGGGAGGATTCCGCTTGACCGGACTCGAAATCCTGGTGATTGCTGTTGGTCTGATTGTCGGCTGGATGGTTGTTTCGAGGTTCATGGTCGCGCGGCCTCCGTCCCTGCCGACTTCTGTAAAAGCTGTCGGTGACCCTGAATCCGACGCCCCCTGGCACGATGTGCTGGGTGTTCCCGCTGGTGCCGGGTCCGAGCAGATTAAGCGCGAACACCGCGAGAAAATGACAGAACTTGATCGGAGTGCGCCGGCCATCATGACAGAACCCGAGCGCGCGATTCGGGATCAACTGCGGGCCCGCCTCGAAGAGGCGTATCGAACTGCCACACAGCAAAGCAGCCGGCCGGATATCGGCGACAAGTAGACGAACTACGTCGGCGCCGACTACAACGTCGCGTCGGTTTATTCCGACTCCGGCTCGGCGGCTATCGAAAATCCGGTATGAACCGCCCGGGCTCGTCGTTTGGCAGCCAGGTTTTCTGTCTCACTCATACGTGCGACGACCACGTCAAGGGCAGGCCCAGCATCTTCCTCACCCTGCTCGGCGGCCGACTCGAGCCACATGTAGGCTTCGACCAGATCCTGTTGTACACCCTGGCCCTCGACATACAACATGCCAAGGTTGAACTGGGCTCTTGCGTATCCCCGTTCGGCAGCCTTGCGGTACCACCGTGCTGAGTTTCGATAGTCCTGCCGCACCCCGTTGCCATCCTGATACAGGGATCCAAGGTTGCTCTGGGCACGAGCCTGCCCCTGCAGTGCGGCCTGTGTGTACCAGGCAGCCGCCTGGTGGTAATCCTGGTTTACGCCGCGGCCACGTTCATAAAGCACACCGAGATTGTATTGAGCATCCGGGTCGCCGGATTCTGCGGACCGTCGATACCACTTTGCAGCGGTCTCGTAGTCCTGGGGAACACCCCGGCCCGTGTAAAAAAGAAGCCCCAGATTGTATTCGGCCAGGGCATAACCTTGATCAGCGGCTTTTGCGTACCACCGTGCAGCTTCTTCGTAGTCTTGCTGAACTCCCTCGCCGTAGTAATGGAGCAGACCAATAGTCGTCTGAGCATCGGCATCGCCCTGACTGGCCATGTCCGTGAGCAGGTTTATGGCGAGAGGAATATTGCCCTGTTCGATGGCGAGCGACACTGTGAGGCGATCATCCTCCATGTCGGCCCGCGTTGGGCTGGTGACAAGCGCACAACAACATGCCGCCATCGCGATCTGGATCCGCATGGCAGACTCCCCCTAAAGAAGTTGGCATCGTGATTATATACGCCGGGAGCAACTGCGGCACGGGCAAAAAAACAACGATTGGGAAAGCTCCGAAAATCAATAGGAAATAACACAAAGCGCACTTTGCACGCGAAGTGGTAATTGGCGCTACGCGTCGGGCTGCAGACTTCAGGCTTCAGACCCCGGAGATACATTACCCGAAGGCCGGGTGCCGCAGGCACCGGCTTTGTTCTTCACTCTTCACTTCGCAGTTATTGTTATGTGCCGGGTGCTTCCGCCATATCCTCGCTGCGGCACTCACCGGTGACCCTGAGTTTCTTCGCAAGTTCGCGTAGGGCCGTGCGCAGACCTTCCTCGACGACCGGGTGATAAAACGGCATCTGTAATGTCTGCTGCACCGTAAGGTTGCACTGGATGGCCCAGGACAGCAGGTGTGCCATGTGTTCGACGCGCGGGCCAAACATTTCGGCGCCGATGATGTGACAGCCCTTTCTGTCTCCGTATATTCGCACCAGACCGCGATTCTGGCCCATGACACGGGCGCGACCCTGGTCGGCATAGGAAACCTCACCGATTTCAATCTGATCGGCATCGAGTTCGCGATACGACTGTCCGGCAATGGCCATCTGCGGGTCAGTGAACGCGATCGCCAGCGGAGTGCGGCGCACATGTGATGAGATGTCCGGAAACAGCATGGCGTTCGCTCCGGCGATTCGCCCTTCATCGGTGGCTTCGTGCAACAGTGGTCGATGGCCGCTGACATCGCCGGCAAGAAACACAGGCAGATCGCCGGACTGAGTGGTCTGGGGGTTCCACGGTGGTCGCCCCCGTTCGTCCAGTAACAGGCCCGTCTTGACCAGGTCCAGGCCCTCTAGATTGGGTTTCCGTCCGGCGGTGACCAGAACGCGCTCGAAAGACCGCGTCTTTTTGGCGCCATTCGAATCCGCCCATTCCAATGTGATACTGCCTTCGCCCGGTACTGCGCTGGATATTTTGCTGTTCAGCTCGAAGTCGAGTTCCGAGCCCAGGATGTCGCTCACTGCCGGCTTTATTTCGGGATCGGAGAACGGGCCTAAGTCGTCGAAAGGGCTGAAGAATGTGGTCTCGACACCCAGTCGGCTCAAAGCCTGGCCCAGCTCGAGCCCGATAATTCCGGTACCGATAACCGCAAGGCTTTTCGGCAATTCGGTCAACTCAAAAACGTCGTCGTTGACCATGACGTGTTCCGCCACCGCATCGAACGGCGGCGGCAGCCAGGGCGAGCTACCGGCGGCAACCACGATGGCTTTCGCGTCGACCTGAATTTTGTCATCAACAAGCAGGGTCGTCGGGCCGGTAAACCGCGCGTGTCCGCAGAGTCTTTCCGCCTCCGGAAAGGCATTCGTGCTGTCAATGACAAAACCGGCAAAGCGATCTCGCTCGCGGCGCACCCGGTCCATTACGGCGGCGCCATCGATTGACCAGGCGTCGCTGCCCACGTTAATGCCGAATCTGCCGGCGCCGGCCACCTCATGCGCGGTGTCGGCGGCGGCAATCAGCAGCTTTGACGGCATGCAGCCGACCCTGGCGCAGGTCGTGCCGTACGGGCCGGATTCGATCAGGAGCACCGATCCACCGCGATTGAGCACTTCCCGGCGAGCATTCAGACCGGCACTACCGGCGCCAATGATGGCGACGTCAACTGTTCGGGCTTCCATCGAGATCTCCTATTTTATTGTTGTGGCCGTCAGGTAAAGCGGACAGGTATAGACTATAGGCAATTGATACGTTCCGGAAACCGTGAAGACGCATTGGGAAAATGTTTATCAGAGCAAGGCACCGGATGACGTCAGCTGGTACCAGCGTGACCCGGGTATATCTCTGAAACTCATCGACCATACAGGCTTGCCGCGCGACGCAGCAGTTATCGATGTCGGGGGCGGTGCGTCCAGCCTGGCCGACAAACTACTGGATCTCGGCTGCACTGACCTGACGGTTCTGGATATCTCGTCCGCGGCACTGGAGCATGCGCGTGATCGCCTTGGCGAAGCAGCACGAAGAGTTAACTGGATAGAGGCCGATATCACGGAGTTTAAGTCAGAGCAAGAATTCTCGCTTTGGCATGACCGCGCCCTGTTTCATTTTATGACCGATGCCGGTGACCGGAGTCGTTACATCGCCGCATTGAATGCGAATGTTGCGCCGGATGGTCACGTGATCATTGCATCGTTTGGTCCGGATGGGCCCAAAAAATGCAGTGGCCTCGATGTGGTTCGTTATGATGCGGAGAAGCTGATGGGTGAGGTTGGCCCGGGATTCGAACTGGTCGAGCAAACGTCGGAAGCACATGTTACTCCGTGG
This sequence comes from uncultured Gammaproteobacteria bacterium, assembly GCA_964545335.1. Lineage (GTDB taxonomy): Bacteria > Pseudomonadota > Gammaproteobacteria > Steroidobacterales > CAZJFQ01 > CAZJFQ01. Next base: position 6,724 of record CAZJFQ010000068.1, read on the forward strand.
GGTGCGAAACAGAGATTTGCCTGGTTTCGACTTAAGAGAGTGAAAAGCGGAAAGTGAAAA
>CAZJFQ010000068.1:6883-10604 GCA_964545335.1 uncultured Gammaproteobacteria bacterium
AGTGAAAAGCGGAAAGTGAAAATCTGCCCGCGGTGTTTTGTCGATTCGATTGTCGCCACTGCGCGATGTCGTTTGTTTGTGCCTAGAGCCTAGCGCCCCGTCTCGTGGACCGTTGACTTGGACTTTCTCTACCGAGGATCGAACTAATGGCTAAAAATTACTGCCTCATTTCCGGACTCCTTTTCACACTCGTTGCAGTTGGTCATCTCTTTCGCATTGTCTACGGGTTGCCCGTCTTGATTGGGGATTTCGACGTGCCGATGTGGATGTCGTGGGTGGGCCTGATTATCCCTGGCGGACTGGCAGTATGGGCGTTTCGTACCGCTTCCTCTTGAACAGGAAATGACCGTAAATCGGGGCGTTCCATGCTGGATGTCATTTTGAAAAGCTTCGAGGAGCCGGATGAGATCGAAGTTTTCGATAAGGGGAAATTTGAAGTTGTCACAGTTGGCGGCATGAATATCGGGCGCGCGACATATCAGCCGGGCTGGAAATGGTCCGTTGATGTCGGTCCGAATATCGGCGCGGACTATTGCACAGTTGAGCATGTCGGGCTGGTGCTGTCCGGGACCGCTACTGCGGCGTTCGAAGATGGCCGTGTCATTGAACATACCGCCGGGAAACTGTTTTACATCCCGTCGGAGCCGCACGACAGTTGGGTGGTCGGTGATGAGCAGTATGTTTCACTCCACTTCCTGGGCGCTGACAAGTACGCCAAGTCAAGAAGCTGACACGTCGTCGGGCGATGGTTAGTTACAGGGAAGCGTGTCGGGCTGATATTCCTGATCTGCAACGCATACGTGGTCTGGTTCGGGAGAATGTTCTCGAAACCCGGCTGACCGTGGATGACTATGTTGATGCGATCACTGCATCCGGTCGGGGCTGGGTGGCCGAGAAAAACGGCAAACTCATCGGTTTTTCAATCGCACGGTCGGCCAACGATATCTGGGCGCTGTTCGTAGAACCAGAGTTCGAAGGGCAGGGCGTCGGTCGCCGGTTGCTGAAAACAGCTACGGATTGGCTGTTTGCAAGCGGCGCCGTCACCATCTGCCTTACGACGGAACCCGGAACGCGTGCCGAAAAGTTATACAAGGAGCAGGGCTGGCGTGTCGGCGACAGGTTGTCAAACGGGGACGTACGCTATCGATTGAACAAGGCGAGGTAATTTATGTCAGGAAATCACTTTCCGATGCGGATCCGCGCGCTGCCGACTTTCGACGGGCCATTTGATGCGTACAAACTGGACTCGCCGGGCTGCGATGTCCTGTTTGCATCGTATCCGGCCGGGATAGAAATCGAACCGCACATACATGACACAGAAAACGTCGGCGTCATAACAGAAGGCGAGCTGATATTGATGGTTGACGGTGAGGAAACCCGCTACAGTCCCGGCGACTGGTATCATCTGGAAGCCGGGCAATTGCACGCGGCCCGGTTCGAAGTAGATACTTCGGAAATCGAATTCTGGTTTTCTGCCAACGAGATGTGATGCGATGACGGGTTCAGTGGTTTCAATAAACATAGCCGACCAGGAAGGAGCCGAAGTGCGATCACTCGAGGAGGCGGAGTTGATCGTGGGGCGCGGTATCGTGGGCGATCGCTATTTTGTTGACGATCAAAGCGAGCCGGAACAACAAGTCACATTGATCGCCGTCGAAGAAATCGAGCGTTTTAACGAAAGTAACAAGCTGGCGGTAAAAGCTGTGCAGGTCCGGCGCAACATCGTCACGAAAGGCGTCGCACTCAACGATCTTGTAGGCGTCGAATTCAAAGTCGGAGCAGTGACTCTTGAGGGTCTTGAGTTGTGCGAACCCTGCAAATACGTCGCCGAAGGTCTTGTGAAACATTATTCGATAACAAAGCTGTCCGTTCCCGAAATCGTCGCCGCACTGGTGCATCGTGCCGGATTGAGAGCTCGAATCATAGCGGGCGGTACGGTAAGACCCGGAGACCTGATTGAACGGTATTCGGACTCATAGGGCCCAATTTGCTCCTCCCCTGGCCTATGACTGAAGCGGCGGGATGTGACTGGACTATCAGACCGGGTGGCCCGGAAGACGCCGCAGATATCGCGCGCTTGTTCTATCAAACCATCCACGAGATCAATTCTCGCGACTACTCAGCAGAGCAAATTGCCGCCTGGGCACCGGAGAATATGGATCTGGACCGGTGGCGTGAGTCATTAACGGGCAAATCGGTTTTCGTCGCGGAGGCGGCGGGCAGGATCCTGGGGTTTGCGGAACTCGAGCCGAGCGGTCATATCGACCGGTTTTACTGCCACAGTGAATATCAGGGAATTGGTATCGGTTCCGGTTTGCTTGAACAGCTTGTGGAAGAGGCCGTGGCAGCAGGCATCAGTCGATTATTTGCTGAGGCGAGCATAACGGCCCGACCGTTTTTTGAAAGACACGGATTTGCAGTTGAACTGGAACAACAGGTGGAAATTCGCGGTGAGTTGCTCACCAATTTCGTCATGAAGAAAAAGCTCGGACCGGATGGTCGATCCTGAGCTGGAATCGTCGGTTGACGCCTTTCTGCAGTGGTACGACCTGGGGTTCGACGATTTTGAACGGGCTGTTGTCGACTAAAATACATTTGTACCGATTCCTGTCTGGAAAAAACTTTGGAGAATAATTGTGGTTACCGGTGGCTGCCATTGCGGCGCGATTCAATATCAGGTTAGCGGCGAGATCCGTGGCTTTATGCACTGCCACTGTCGTACCTGCAGAAAGATCAACGGTACCGTCTACGGTTCCAGCGGTATGGCCAGGACCAGCGATTTCGAGATTCTGTCGGGATCTGAGCAGCTGACCGACTACGAGTCGTCCCCCGGAAAACACCGCTGTTTCTGCAACCGTTGTGGCTCACATATCTATGCATTTTACGAACGCGAGCAGGAATGCATTGTCCTACGTATGGGAACACTTGATGGCGATCCACATGTACGGCCGGACGCGCATATCTGGGTCAGCCAGAAGGCGCCCTGGTATGAGATCCGCGATGACTTGCCACAATTCGATCAGGAACTGGAAAGTCGATAGATCACGATGAAAAAGCGGCATTCTGAAAAAGGCCGGTCGCGTGCGCAGGTTGAGAAACTGGCCGTCCGATTTTCATCGATCATGGGTGTGCTGTTTATCCTCGGCGCAGTCCTCTATCTGACAGTTTGGACTGGTGTAGAAACAGAAGCGGACCTGGTTGTCGGCGATCGCCCCTGGACGCGCTGGAGTATGGATCGACCCGTAATCTGGGCTCGCGTCGTGCCGGATGGCTACGTGAGTCTTCTGGACGGACCCGAAATCGCGATGCAGGACTTTGAGCATCGATTGGGCGTAGTTCACATGCAAATGGCAGGCGCTCCGCTGCTGGTCTTTCTCGACGCGGAAATTCCGGTGTCCTTCCTGACGCCTATCATCGACGCGGCGAATAACGTGGGCGTCCGTTACGTTACAATTGCGTCGCGGGAACCGGAACCGGAATATTTCGATCACTGGCGCCGCCAGGTCCCCCCCGACCTGCTGGCGCAGAATTGAGCTATGCAGCGGGAAGCGGGAAGTACTCCGTGAACCGCGACCCGAAAAACTGGCGCCGTCGATGCCAGATTCCTGGAGCCCAGAGCCTGGCGCCTAGAGCCGGATGATAACCACGGTTATCATTACGTTATGAAACCGCTGCGAAACGACGACGTAATTTCAAAGACGGTCTTTGAATCCGACGAACT
>CAZJFQ010000069.1:0-5468 GCA_964545335.1 uncultured Gammaproteobacteria bacterium
GGCCTCACTGCCGCAGCACGTTTCAATAGCATGGCCGCTTTCTCTGTGTTTTTCTGGGTCCGGCACATGCGAGCGTAAAAGTGAAGCGTCTCAAACAGCTTCGGGTCGAGTTCGATCGAGCGATCGAAGGCACGCTCTGCTTCTTCGTAGCGCTCGCCGAACCACATTACTAATCCTCGTGCTGAGTGGGCTTCAGCCAGTTTCGGGTCAAGTTCAACAGCTTTGCGACTGGCAGCATCGGCCGCCTCCAGATGCGTGTCGTCTCGTCCGTGGTATTGATATTGATCAGCCAGGCACATGGACAATCCGGCGTAAGCTAACGCGTAATCCGGATCTGATTCGATGGCTTTCTCGAACATATCCCGCGCAATGGCCAGGTGCCCACGGTCGCCACGGTGATAGAACTCTCTGCCACGGAGGTAATAATCATAGGCTTCGACATTGCTGGTCGATGACTTCCGAACCGCCGCGTCGTCGGCCGACGACAAGGTCAGTTTCAGTGCATGCGCGATGTTTGCAGCGATTTCATCCTGCACGGCGAAGATATCTTCGATCTCGCGGTCATACGTTTTTGACCAGAGGTGAGAATCACTGTCGGCATCGATGAGCTGGGCAGTTATCCGCACCCGATTGCCCGACCGTCGCACACTGCCTTCCAGAACGTTGGCTACGCCCAGGCGTTCGGCAACCGTCCTGATGTCAGCATCTTTTCCTTTGAATGCAAATGAAGAAGTCCGGGAGCAGACTCTGAGATCAGGGATACGGGACAGCACTGTCAGCAACTCTTCAGACAAACCGTCGCTGAAATACTCATTCTCCGGGTCGCCGCTGATGTTGGCGAATGGCAGCACGGCGATAGACGCGCTGGTTTCTGTACGTGTAGCTGTCGATCCCAATCTGCTTGTCGAAGTGGTGCGGCGGATACCTTCCGGTGTTACCTCTAATGCCCAGGCCATGATGATGGCCACCGGAAAGCCGAGAATGATCAGCCCGATGACCAGCGTCGGGGTCCAGTCAGGCAGGTTCAGATGTTCGAATGAAGCATCCGCGATCTGGATCAGCACCCAGCCGACGATGACGTACACGACGCCGACCTGGAACACCTTGCGGCGCTTGAGCTCGTCGAAAAAGCCAGCCATATCGGTGGCGATTCTAGCTCAGCAACCGGGTCCTGGCCTGGAAATTCACGCCAGACCGGGCCAGTAAAAAATGAATAGTGAAAAATTAAGCGGGAAGCGGGAAGCGGGAAGTGAATGCCGGCGCGGAGCGCCGGACTCCTAGAGCCTAGCGCCGAGAGCCTGTATTTGAACTATACTGTGCGGCCGTTTTCGAACGGGTTGGGCGGTGTGCGCCAGGGGAATTCCGGGCCCGGCCTTAAATTATCATCGAAAATCAATTAGTTAACCCAAAAGAAGAGAATCCATTATGAAGCGGCTGTTTTTCGGCGCTCTCAGCGCATTACTAGTACTCGCCTGCGCTCCAAAAGAGCAGGAGCCGGTGTTGGGGCTCGGGGTCGATCTCGAGACTTTCGACCACAATGTGCGGGCGCAGGATGATTTCTACCAGCATGTCAATGGAACATGGCTGGCTACCACTGAGATTCCTGCGGACAAGTCCAACTACGGCGCGTTCACTCAGCTGTTTGACAAGTCACAGGATGACCTGAAGGTCATCGTCGAAGAAGCGGCCAATGCCAGGGACAAGGTTGCAGGTTCCGAGGTACAGAAGGTCGGCGATTTTTACCTGAGCTTTATGAACACGGACAAAATCGCCGAGATCGGGCTGTCGCCGATACAAACCGAGCTGGCCAGGATTGATGACATTGGTAGCCGCGATGATGTCGTGAGGTACATCGGTTACAACCAGAAGCTCGGCATGGCTACACCGTTCCTTCTCTTTATCAATCAGGACAACAAGGACACTACGAAGTACACGGTCTACGTCCACCAAACCGGCATAGGACTTCCCGATCGCGACTATTACCTCGAAGACCAATTCGCTGAGAAGAGGGAGGCGTACGTCGCATACATTCAGAAGATCCTGGATCTGGCCGGTATCGATGACAGCGTGGACAAGGCTGCCATGATCATGGAGCTGGAAACCCGGCTGGCCGAGGCGCACTGGACACGGGTCGAGAACCGCGATCGCAACAAGGTGTACAACAAGCGCACCGTTGCTGAAGCGAACGCTGAAACGCCGGGTCTCGAGTGGAGTCTGTTTCTCGAAGCTGCCGGCATCCCTGATCAGGCGGACTTCATCGTCCGGCAGCCCAGTTACTTCACTGCGTTGGGCGGAATTATCGACGACGTGAGAGTTCGCGACTGGAAATCCTATTTCACCTTCAAAATGCTGGACACCGCGGCGCCATATCTGACCGAGGACTTGGTCGAGGCCAACTTTGATTTTCATGGCCGCACCATCAGCGGCACGGAAGAGAATCAGCCCCGGTGGAAGCGCGCGATTCAGGCGACCGATCAGCAGATAGGTGAAGCGGTCGGCAAGATCTATGTCGATCGCCACTTCGAGGCGGACTCCAAGACGCGAATGGACGAGATGATCGGGAATCTGCGAGAGGCGTTCGGGATTGCGATAAGCGAACTGGAATGGATGGGACCGGAAACCAAAGAGGAGGCCCAGGCCAAACTCGCCAAGTTCACGCCGAAGATCGGTTATCCAAAGAAGTGGCGGGACTACACTTCATTGGAAATCGATCCGGATGATCTCGTCGGTAATATGCTGCGCGCGACTGAGTTTGAATACAAACGGAACATCAATCAGCTTGGCGGGCCCATTGATCGCGATGCATGGTTCATGACACCGCAGACAGTCAATGCATACTACAACCCGTCGATGAACGAGATCGTGTTCCCGGCTGCAATTCTGCATCCGCCGTTTTTCAATGTCGAAGCGGATGATGCTACCAACTACGGCGCGATCGGCGCAGTCATCGGCCATGAATTCAGTCACGGTTTCGACGACCAGGGCAGCAAGTCCGACGGCGACGGCAACCTCCGTGACTGGTGGACGGAGGCAGATGCTGAGCAATTCAAGGCACGGACCGGTGTACTGGTTGCTCAGTACGCGGTATTCAGCCCGCTGGAAGGGATGAATGTTAACGGCGAATTGACGCTGGGTGAGAACATCGGTGACCTGGCCGGCCTGACGATGGCCTACAAGGCCTGGAAATTCTCACTGGACGGCAGGGAGCCTCCCGTCATCGACGGCTACACCGGTGAACAGCGTTTTTTCCTCGGCTGGGCGCAGGTCTGGCGCCGCAAATATCGTGACGATGAGTTGGAACGGCGGCTCAAGATCGACCCGCACTCGCCGAGTGAGTACCGTACGAACGGCATCGTCCGTAACATGCCCGAATGGTACGCGGCGTTCGACGTCAAGGAAGGCGATGCCCTGTATCTTGAGCCCGGCGAACGGGTGAAGATCTGGTAGATAAAGAGGCATTAGGCTCCAGGCTTTAGGCGGTGGAGCCGGTATTTGCCGGCTCCGCTTCTTTATGTCCAGCAATTTTTCGTATCATTCATGTCCTTGGTGGTTTTTCTTAGAACATTGAATAGGCCAATGAAGACGGCTTACATCAGTACGGCTACAGTTCTTTGCGTGATAGCGCTGGTTGCTGGTTGTTCGTCGGACAAAGGTACGGAGGACGAGGCGATGTCCGGTCAACTCGACACGACAAAGGACTATCACTCTTACGCAAATACGGACCAGTTCCGAGTCGCGCATCTGGATCTCGATCTCGACGTGAATTTCGTTCGGCAGCGACTAGTCGGTAGAGTGACGCTCAGGATCGAACGGGTACTTGCCGCAGCCACCAACCTGATTCTCGATACGCGGGATCTCGAGATTTCGAACGTACGTCTGGAAGTTCCGGGCAAGGAACCTATAAATCTTAAATTTGAAGTCGGTGTATCGGATCCCATCCTGGGTTCACCGCTCAGCATTAACGTGCCTATACTCAGTCGCGATCAGGGCGATGACCTTCTGATCGCCATTGAGTACCAGACCGGCAAGGTCGCCTCGGGTCTGCAGTGGCTGGAGCCGAGCCAAACAGCCGATAAGCGATTCCCGTTCCTGTTTTCACAGTCCCAGGCACACCACGCGAGAAGCTGGATACCGTTGCAGGATTCTCCTCAGGTTCGCTTTACCTACAACGCCACGATCAGGACACCTCGCGATTTGTTCGCTGTGATGAGTGCCGACAACGATCCCTACGCGATGCGGGACGGCGAATTTACATTCCGTATGCCGCAGCCTATCCCGTCGTATCTCATGGCAATCGCTGTCGGCAATATCGAATTCAAGCCGATCGGCGACAGAACCGGTGTCTACGCTGAGCCGTCCATTCTCGATGCCGCGGCGAAAGAATTTGAAGATACGGAGAAAATGCTCGAGCAAGGAGAGGCGCTTTACGGTCCGTATCGCTGGGACCGCTATGATCTACTTATATTGCCACCGAGCTTCCCCTTTGGCGGGATGGAAAACCCACGCTTGTCGTTCATAACGCCGATGGTTATTGCCGGCGACAAGAGTCTGGTCTCGCTTATCGCGCATGAACTCGCTCATTCCTGGTCGGGCAATCTGGTTACGAATGCTACCTGGCGGGATTTGTGGCTCAACGAAGGATTTACCACTTACTTTCAGAATCGGCTCATGGAGGCAACCTATGGTGTCCGGCGACGGGACATGGAAAAGATGATGGACTACAACAATCTGCAGCGGGACCTGGCCAGATTGCCCGAAGAACGACAAGTCCTTGCTGTCGATCTGAGAAACGTAGATCCGGACGCCGGTTTTTCGGAAGTGCCCTATCTCAAGGGAGAACTCCTGCTGGATAACCTTGAACAGGCTTTTGGGCGCAGCCGTTTCGATGAGTTTCTCAAAAGTTATTTCAACGAGTTTGCTTTTCAGAGCATCACGACCGAAGAATTCCTTGAGTATCTGAATGCTAACCTGCTCGAAAAGTACCCTGGTACGATAAACGCCGATCAGATCGAGCAGTGGGTATACCAGCCGGGAGTGCCTGACGACATCTGGATTCCGTATTCGGCGGCCTTCGAGCGCGTTGATGAACAGATCAACGACTGGTTGAACGGTGCTGTTCCGGCGAGTGGGCTCGAAACTAAACAGTGGAGCACGCACGAATGGCGACACTTTCTGCAGAGCCTGCCGGAAGAACTAAGTCGTCAGCAGATGGAAGATCTCGACACCACGTTTGGCTTAACAGGGACTGGTAACAATTACATTCTCAAGGACTGGCTGCTGCACAGTATCCGGAACGACTACGAGCCGGCCTATGTAAGACTGGAGTGGTATCTCAACACCTTCGGGCGCGTGATCTATGTGACGCCGCTTTATGCTGAACTGGCAAAAACAGACCGCGGGCGGATCATGGCCGAGCAGATCTTCGAAGAAGCCAGAGCCGGCTACCATCCCCTCACAATCGCCGCCGT
>CAZJFQ010000069.1:5568-7947 GCA_964545335.1 uncultured Gammaproteobacteria bacterium
TCTTTTATTACCGGTCGTTCCGGGTTGGTGATCCACTCGCTCCAGGAGCCGACGTAGAGTTTGCCGCCGTGCATGCCGGCATGCTCCATGGCAAGCAAATCGTGGCAGGCCGTTACACCCGAGCCACACATGCAAACCACATTAACTGGATCGAGTGAACCGATGGTTGCCCGATACCGGTCCTTGAGATCGGCCGGACTCAAGAACCGGCCTTCATAACCGAGGTTGCCGGAAAACGGCATATTGATTGCGCCGGGGATATGACCCGCCACCTTGTCAATGGGCTCGACAGTGCCCGCGTATCGCTCCGGCGCCCGGGCGTCGAGCAGGATTATGGACGCCGAACCCAGCATGTCCTGGACGTCTTCTGTACTAAGCCACGCGGCCCGAATAGGGTCCGGGTGAAACCGGACCGGTTCCGGTGTTACCGGTTTGTCATCGACCGCGAATCCCTCGGTTTCCCAGGCATTTATACCACCGTCGAGCACGGCGACGTCCATATGCCCAATCCATCGCAACAACCACCAAAGCCGTGCTGCGATGGCACCACCGGCGTCGTCATAGACGAGAACCTGAGTCGAGTTAGATACGCCCCAACTACCCAGATGCGCAGCAAAACCATCAGGGTCGGGTAGCGGGTGTCGGCCGGTCGTGTCTGTGAGTGCCCCCGCGAGATCTTCGTCCAGGTTGGCGTAGACCGCACCGGGCAGGTGAGCGGCATCGTAATCTTTTCTGCCTGCGTCGGGTTTCATCAGATTGAACCGGACGTCGACTACGGTCCAGCCCGACTGTCCCAGGTGACTCTTGAGACTTCGTGGCGAGATAAGGGTCTGGAATGAGTCCATGCGCGCTGGTTTTTGATTTTTCTTTTGGCGCTTATGTCAAAAAATTCGCACTAATAGTCGGTAATTTTGCCAAAGCTGAAAACGGTCAGTATGTTATGACTGCGATAAATAGGGAGCGACCCACAATGTACGACCTCGGACCTCATAAGAACAGGGAGACCGGCTATAAAATTTCCGCAAAGTTGCTGCTCAGCAGCATTCTGGCGCTGGTCGGCGCAGATGCGCTGGCCGATGGGCTTTTTGGCGAAGAACCCGCACTCGGCTCACCCGAGTCAAGGCTGACACAGGCGGAAATCGAAAACGGCCATCTGAGTCTGAACGATCTGCGTTTCGCCGGCCTCAAGTTGTTTACGACTCAGTTTAACCAGTACGACGGCTATGGCGACGGACCGGTCGATACGCTGGATAAGACCAGCCCGGGTGGCCGGCCGACATTGCAGGACAACGGCACCTTCCTGAGAGTCAATGGACTCGACGCCCAGTCCTGTCTCGATTGTCACGGGGTAGTCAGCGCGGCGACGACGCCGTTTATTTCCGGGGTCGGCGGTGCCGGCACTCTCAACAATTCCGCCATGTTCATGACCAGGGCGATTGACGTCGAAGATGCCGCGAACAAGGGATTCGCCAGCTTCGATGGCCGGCTGATAAATCCAGTGTCGGTGTTTGGTGACGGCGGTGTGCAACAGGTCGGCAGGGAAATGACCGGGCGGTTGCAGAAGCTGAGGCAACGGGCCATCAATCACCCGGGTCAGGTCGTTGAGCTGAAGGCTAAAGGTGTCCATTTCGGGTCGATCGTTGCGGACGAGTCTGGAACGGTGGACACGAGTCATGTTGCGGGTGTTGACGACGACCTCGTCGTGCGTCCTTTCGGCCGCAAGGGTGAGTTCTTTTCGGTGCGCGGCTTTGATCAGGGCGCGATGATGTTTCATCATGGCATGCAGCCGGTGGAAGTTGTCGGTGAGGGCATGGATAACGATGGCGACGGTGTCGTCAATGAAGTACAGATCGGTGAGATGTCCGCGCTCGAAATTTTTATCACGACTCAGGATACGCCACGGCAAATGCATCGGGATAAGGATGCACGCAAAGGATTCAGGCGATTCAGGAACAGCGGCTGTGCTGACTGCCACCGACCGGTGATGCGAACAAAGAGCTCCATATTGAGTTACAGCTTTCCGGAAGTGGCAGAAGATCCTGCAGCCAACGTTTTCTATGCAGTCGATCTCCGTGACGGACCCATGCACTTCGAAGAAAACAGACACGGCGGAGTCAATGTCCGTATGTTTTCCGATCTCAAGCGGCACAACATGGGCCATGACCTGAAAGAATCGTTTCACGGCGCCGGCGAGCAGATGAATCAGGAGTTCATCACAGCGAAGCTCTGGGGTGTTGCCGACACGGCACCGTATCTCCACGACGGTCGCGCCCTGACACTCAACGCGGCGATACTTGTTCATGGCGGCGAAGCAAAGGCAGCACGCGATAACTACGCGGCACTCACGGATGACGAGAAGAGTCAGATTCTGAAATTCCT
>CAZJFQ010000069.1:8047-10327 GCA_964545335.1 uncultured Gammaproteobacteria bacterium
TTTAGAGGGGTCGGGTCTCATTCTTGGTGATTTGGAACTGGGGAGACCATTTTGAGCAAGACCGGACTCCGTTGTCCGTTAGGAGACAACCGGAGGGACATGGTTCCACCAACCCGTGTCCATGAACGCTGAGTCTTCGACCGGGAAATCCTAGGGCCCAGAGCCTAGCGCCTACAGCCAGCAATTTTTGCCTAGCACCTTGAGCCCAAATCGGTATCATTACCGCCTTTCGACCCCCACAAGAATAAGGTCTGCTTCATGAAATCTCGCGATTATCCAGCGGCCCTGGCCGCAGTCGCCGCCCTCGTAGCTTGTCAGCCGGTCGAACAGTCCAGGGAGACGGCATCGACTCCGGTCACCCGACCGACTTTCGAGCTGACCACAGACGAGATCTTTGACGTCGCCGCAATTGGTGCCTACAGCGGAAATCACGAGGACGTTTACGCCCACATCGATGAGCACCAGGTTGAGCATCTGGCGCAACTCCAGAAATGGGTGCAGCAGAGATCAATCAGTGCCCAGAACGACGGCATCCAGGAGATGGCGGAACTGGTGCGTGCTGATTTTGAAGCACTGGGTTTTGCTGAGGCTGAGATTGTGCCGACCGACGGCCACCCGGGAGTATGGGGTTATTACGATGCCGGGGCCGACCGGACGCTGATGGTCTATTTCATGTACGACGTGCAACCCGTCAATCCCGAAGACTGGCAGACGCCGCCATTCGCCGGCAGTTTGATCGAAGACGAACGCGGCACTTTATTAATGGCTCGTGGCGCGACCAATCAGAAAGGACCGGAACGCGCGTTTTTGAACGCAGTTGATTCCATTATCAAGACGCGCGGGACGCTGCCCGTCAACCTGATGATTACGGCGGAAGGTGAAGAGGAAATCGGTTCCACCCATTACCCGCAAATCGTGGATCAGTACGAAGAACGTCTGGCGACAGCGAGCGGCGTCATGTTCCCCTTCAACTCACAGGATCTCAGCGGTCAAACGTCGATGATCCTGGGTGTTAAGGGCATCATTTACTTTGAACTCGAGGCGCGAGGCGGCCCGCACGGAGGCCCGACGCGTTCCGAGATTCATGGCTCACTGAAGGCCATTGTAGATGCGCCGGCCTGGCGGCTTGTGCAGGCTTTATCGACACTGGTCAGCGCCGACGGCAACACAATTTTGGTGCCCAATTATTATGACGACGTGCTGCCGCCACCCGAGGAAGAGCAGCGACTGATCAACGCCATTCTCGCTAACCCGGACACCAGCAGTGAGGTCAAGAAGGTACTCGGTGTCGATAGATGGATTGATGACTGGGACAGGGAGCAGGCGTTGCTCAATGCGTTATACATGCCGACGATCAACATCGACGGGATTTGGAGCGGTTACACGGGGCCGGGGGCAAAGACAATTCTGCCGCACGTCGCAACGGCGAAAGTCGATTCGCGGTTGCCGCCGGGCATGGACCCGGACAAGGCCTTCGAGATGATTCAGCATCATTTGCTGGACAACGGGTTCGACGACATCAAGGTGAATTGGTCGGAAGGCTATCCGCCCGCGCAGACCTCGATCGAAGATCCCTGGGTCCACGTGGCGATCAGCGTATTCAACAAGTACTCCGATCCGCCCGAGGTAAGACCGAGAACGACAGGCAGCGCCCCGTTCTACCAGTTCTCGGATCGTCTCAAATTGCCGCTGGTACCGGCTGGCATGGGACATGGCAGTGGCGCGCATGCGCCAAACGAATACATGGTGATCAAACCCGCCGCAGGCTCGGGAGTACTCGGCCTGTCGGTGGTAGAGAAAACCTACGCCGATATGCTTTTTGCTTTCGCGGAAGCTGAGATGGTGTCAGATACACACACACCACAAGATGAAACGAGCGAACCCAACCTAGTGGAGCAGGAATAGACATGGCATACAGGAATACAGTATTCGTTTTTCTACTGACGATGCTGACATTTACAGCGTGCAGTCGGCAGGAACCGGTCGAGCCGTCGGCAGAACCTGAAGCACCAGATCATTACATGCCTTCTGCCGACTCGCTGGAGCAGGCCAATTTGCTGGCGCAAAAGATGCTGATCGTCGATACGCATGTCGACGTCCCCTATCGCCTGGAGACCGAGTGGGAAGACGTGTCGCAGCGGACTGAAAAAGGGCACTTCGACTTTGCGCGGGAAACAGAGGGTGGTCTCAACGCACCTTTTATGTCTATCTATGTCGCGTGGCGCTACCAGGACAGTGCACTCGGGGGCGCATACGACCAGGGCAACAACCTGATCGATC
>CAZJFQ010000070.1:0-10259 GCA_964545335.1 uncultured Gammaproteobacteria bacterium
ATAGGATTCTGAAAAAAAGGGCCGGCGAATTGCCGGCCCCGAAATTATCTGCTCTCCGCGTCTATTATTCCGCATCAGCACTGGCGAATTGTGCCTTGCCGCCGTGGGCCGGAACAAAATCTCCCAGCACGGTTTTGGCCAGAAGGTCCGGGGGCAACAACCCCTGCGCCAGAATGTAATCGTGAAAAGCTTTCTGATTGAACTTGTCACGCAGCGCCAACTCGGTCTTGAGCCGGAGCTCCTGCAAGCGCATGTAGCCATAGAAATACGATGTCGCCTGACCGGGCGCCCGGAACGTATATCGATCAACTTCCTGTCGGGTCATCGCTTCGGACAAGACCACCTCGTCCATGATAAATGACCTGGCTTCATCCGGTGTGAGGTAACCCAGATTCAGCATCGGATCCAGGAATGCACGGGCGGCTCGCATCAGTCTGTGCTGCAATGACATGAGCTGACCGTCGAGCGGCAGATAAGGTTTCATTACCGACTCGGCATACAGCGCCCAGCCTTCCACGTTCACGCTGTTAAAAGCGAAAACAACCCGGGCTGTCGATACGCCCGTTTCCATCATTGAGGAAAATTGCAACTCGTGGCCGGGGCGCGCTTCGTGCACCGTTAGCGTCCAGGCCGCCGCGTCCAGGGTAAAGTCGTCAAACTGTACGCTGGTCTTTCCATCTTCACCCGGGATGTTGAGAGGCAATACAAATTCGGCATATTCGCCGGTATTACCAACCAGTCGTGGCGGTTTCAGATGCGGTGCGGGAATTGCCGCTGATTCCGCCTCGGAAGCGAGCCGGATGACCGCATCCCGATCGGGCAATGTGATGATGTCATGTTCGCGAATAATGAATTCAAGATCAGCGAGTTTTTGCTCGAAAAACGGCAGAATCGCTGCGCCGGTGATCTGATCTTTCTTGAGTTCACGAATGACGTCACGATAATCGGAAGACTCGAAGCCATACTCTTTCGCAACCAGCGGAGCGATCGCCCGCATTTCGTCCCGGATATTGACAAAGGCGGCCGTCGCACTCTGGATCAACTCATGCGGTGAGATGTCGACTCCGAACTGTTTCAGGTTGTCAGAGTAGAGTTCCGGAGGCAGACGATAGTCATCGCGGGCACGGGGCAGTATTTCTTCTTTGGTCCATGCCGTGTATTGCGTCAACTGCGTTTCAACGATTGACAGCGCTTCCTCGTAGCCTTCGAGTTCGCTGTTTTCAAATAATTGCCGAATGCCAGCTACAAAACGGGGTGCGTTACCGATGTCCTGCTCCACCTCACCCTTGTAAGGGCCCAGCAGGTTTTCGCCAACCCGCTCGGTGGTGCGAGCCATGGCGAGTTCAGTAATCGGTGTGTAGCCATGTTCCAGTCCGGCATACCGTCGCAGCCGAACCACAGCGGCCTGCTGACGCTCTATCGGTATCTGCGGATCGATCAGTGCACGATAGCCGCCGAACATCGCCTGCGGGATATTGAAGTACGGTAGCAAATAATCGTGTTGCAATTCCGCGGAGTGATAGCTGTCCCGGGTGCTCCGGATAAGAATTTCCAGATCCTGGCGTACCGCCGGATTTTCTGTGTTTTCGAGCCGTTGCTCCAATTCAGACAGAACTTCACGAGTGACCTCCTGACCGCGCTCGTAATTGCCCGGTTTCAGATCGATCACCTGGTCGTCAAAACCATCGACACCGAGGCTGGCCGAGCCTTCCGGAAAAAAGGCGGCTTGCGCCTCGAGTACATACATTGCATGTTCGTTACTCTCCTCGACCCAGGAGACGTCTGCGCCGGCGGTAGATGACAAAGCAAATGCGGCGAGGACCGCGAGCCCTGCCGCACGGTAGTGTGCATTCATTGTTTGTCCTGCTCCCTGATAAGACCCCGGAATGGGGATGCGAGTCTTAGATGCGCGGAGACGGCGGAAAGTTGCATTTTTGTCCCACCGACAGGTTCCATGCGGCATCGAGACTGTGTCTAAATAACTTGATCAATATATGGCGGGCCGGGCGGGCCCTGATTATCATGCGCCCTAGTTGAACAAAGAAAAGACTCTCTTGCACCCATTCATTTGTTTTCTGGCCTATATCGTTCTGACGCTGCTGGCAGGCGGTCTGCTCGCTTATCCGTTGTTCCTGATCCTCGATCCGCTGCTGGATTACCCGTTTCACCGCTTCACGTCCCGGGCCGTCATGCTGGTAGCCCTCGTTGGCCTGATACCGTTCCTTAAGAGCATCGGCAGCTATAACAAGGCGGCACTGGGATATGCCCGGCCAGGGAGCGATGTCATACAAGACCTTTTGAAAGCGCTGGCCGTGGGTACGATCATATTTCTGCCAATCGTGTTCATTCAGCTCGCCGCCGGCGCCCGTCTGTTCGATCCGGCAGTCCCGACGACGCTACCGGGGATCGGCGCGTTGTTCCTGAAGTATCTGCCCGCGGCATTGTTTGTCGGCGTCGTTGAAGAAACCTATTTCCGGGGCGCGATATTCAGCGCGATGCAGCGGTATTCCAAAATCTGGGTGGCGATCGGTCTGACCAGTCTGATTTATGCGGCCGTTCATTTTCTTCGAGTGCGGTATCACATCCCGGACGACGCAGTCAGTTGGTACAGCGGGCTCGTTATTGTCGGCCATGCATTCAGCAATTACAGCGCACCGTTGTCTTTGGCCGATTCATTCCTGTCACTGTTCGTCGCCGGTGTATTTCTATGCCTGATTCGCCTGCAGACCGGCCATATTGGCGCCTGCATCGGCATTCACGCGGGCTGGGTGTTCGTCATCAAGATCTCGAAAAAGTTGACAAACTACGATGCAAACGCTGAATTCGGCTGGCTGGCTGGCAACTACGACCAGATGATCGGCTGGCTGGCCTTTGCCTGGATCACGCTCGTAACTTGTGGCTACTATTTTTTCTTCGTACGACGCTCCGCTACCAGCTCATCGCAGACCAGATAATTGTCGCGTCGACCGCGACAATAACTCAAACCATAAAAAGCCGGCCAACGCCGGCATATTGACTTCAGCCTACAGCCTTTTTATCTCAAAACTCCCACCAGCCTGATTTCCACCACTCGATCAGCTCATCGAGATCGATCAGGCCATCGCTGTTGGTATCGATCATCGAAAACCCCTCACCAGACTGCTGCAGGTTTGAACCCGGCGATAATGTCTTCAGAAGCTCGCGAAACTCGAGGAAATCGATCGTGCCGTTGTGGTCTTTGTCAAAGAACTCGAAGGTGTTTTTGATTTCCTCGAGTTTCGTTGCACTCAGCTCGTTCACCGCGGTCACCTCATGCTTCGGCCGGCTGACTCCTATTATATATAGGTGTACAGCGGTGCGTCCCGCCCCAGGTAATATTCACACTGCCACCACCAGATAAGGCTCCCTCGACTCACAGTGCCGTTTCACAAAAGACTCGCCCGCCGAAGATCAGCACAATGCGAAATCGTTTACTACGGATTGTGCAGGGACTATCAATCGTAGATGGCACAGGCAATCGATGCGGATCGGGGCACTGTAGATATGCTCGCCGCCGCGCTACAGCTGACACCTGATCCGGAGGACGGGGCCGGGTTCTTCGAAACGTGTGCGGCCTGCCATCAGTCAACGGGTCAGGGTGCTATGGGTGGGTCGTTACCACTGATCGTGGGCCAGCATTATTCCGGCACAATGTTCCGTCGGACGTGACCACCTTGCTGGCCAGCCTCAGCGCTGACCGGTTCTCCGCTCACGCCGGGTAACCCGCCGCAAGGCCAAAATCGCGACCTCCTGTGGCGAGCCCCGCTCACGCCCGGGGAACTCTTGCAGCCTTCACGCGGCCTCATAATAGTGCCTGCTTAGGTGACGCACGACTCGTCCGTACACCTGGGCAGACACCGGCAGTGTCATCCCCCGGACGCGAAGGATTTTCGGTTTATGACGCCTCATACCTCACGGGAACCATACGAATTGTTGGGGACGGACCCCGGAGACGACATGCTGCACGCCGACAAGGAGCTGGTCGATCGACTGATCGGGGGCGATGAGAAAGCCTTCAATGCCTTCTTCAGCTCCCATTTTCCCCGACTGTTTCGCTTTGCCCTGCCCCGTGTGCGTTACGATCATGACCACGAACTGGAACTGCCGGTGCTGGTACTCGCCGCAATCTTAGCGACAACTATTCTTGGCGCTGTCCTGCACCTGCTGAACTGACCGGATAACTGCAAGCGTTGCGCATCATGTGTCATCGGCGCTAACCTTGGGCCGATGGAGAAATGGCTCGTTACGCTCGTCCTCTTCGTTCCGGTAATTGCTGCCGAAGCCGATCAGCCGCTATTTGACTCTCACGAAACCGTAAAGCTCACTCTGACCGCCGAGTTTTCGAAGGTGTTCGAACAACGTGATGAGACGACCAGCACCTACCATCCGGCCACATTGACCATCAACGACGATGACGGGAGTGCCGGTGACACACCGATTTCATTCGACATCGAGATAAAGACCCGCGGCGAATTTCGAATAAAACGGGAAAACTGCCGCTACCCACCGCTGTTCTGGAAGTTTGACCCGGCGGCAACAACGGGCTCAGTGTTTGAAGGTCAGCACATCCTGCCGGTAACAACACACTGCCGTAACACAGTTAGCTATCGGCAGTACCTGCTACAGGAATACCTGCTCTATCGAACGCATGCGCTGTTGACTGAAAAATCAATGCGTGTGCGCCTGTTGCGGATTGAATATGTTAACGCAAGAAAATCCCGCCGCCGCGGGGAATACTATGCTTTCGCAGTCGAACATTTTGACGATATTGCAAAGCGGGCAGACAGCCGGCGAGTTGAACCTGATCGGTTCGATCCCCTCATCGGTGACCCGTACGATACCGTACTGATGAATGTGTTCCAGTACATGATCGGCAACACCGATTGGTCTGCCGTCTTCCCTCACAACATTATGCTGCTGGAGGATATCGAAACCGCTGTCATCAGCCCGGTGCCGTTCGATTTCAACAATTCCGGGGTCGTAGATGGTGAGTATGCCGTACCGGGCGACAACCTGGGAATCCGCTCGGTACGTCAGCGTCTCTACCGGGGTTTTTGCCGACCCGATGAACAGTATCCAGCGGTGTTCGATCGATTCAAAGAGCAGCGGTCCCCAATCTACAGCCTCTACGAGAATCAGCAGGGCCTGCGCAAGAGCGAGCGGTCACGAACCTTCCGCTACTACAATATGTTCTACGAGATCCTGGACTCTGCCGACAAAACCAGGCGGGAAATCACCCAGGCTTGCCGCAAACCGTCCTAAACCGTGCGCGTAGCGATGGCAGGTTCAATTGCCGCCGCTTTTCGTGCCGGCCCGAGTACGGCCAGCAATCCCGGCCCCCAGAGAACGAGAATGCCGCCTGGTACATACCACGGATCGAGACGTGCGAGCTCGATAAGGAAGAAGCCCGGACAAGCAGCTGCTATACTGTGCGACTGGGTGCCGGTACCGGCTTCCGATCGTCCTGGTCGGAAGCCGGTACCGGCACCTTTGTACTGGGACCCTTAAATTAAAATTTGCGAGGACGTCGCACCATGAAGAAGTTTTTCAAATGGCTTGGCATCAGCGTACTCGGAGTACTCCTGATCGTCTCCGGCCTGGTCATTAATACGATCTGGTTCAAACCGTTTTTCATCAACGCTTTCTATGAACGGGCTTTTCTCGGATTTGCGCTCGAGAGCCCAGAGGTATTGAGTTCCATCCGTCTGTTCGAACAATTCGGGATCGACGGTCACAACGCTGAACTCGATGACATATCGCCGGCAGCTACTGCAAGGCAGGACCAGCGATTGATCGACAACCTGGCAATGCTTCGGCGGTACAACCGTGACGCGCTCGAAGGCCAGAAAGCGCTGTCCTACGACATCATGGAATGGTTCTTCGATCATCAGACCAACGGCATACAGTTCAACTGGCATGACTATCCTGTGAATCAGCTGTTCGGCGTACAGAACGGCCTGCCTGATTTCATGGTCCAGATCCACCAGGTCAACAACGTCAAGGAAGCTGATTACTACATTGCCCGGCTTTCGAAGTTTGATACCAAGTTCGAGCAATTGCTCGAGGGTCTGCGTTTGAGGGAAAGCAAAAACATCATTCCGCCACGATTCGTCGTGGAAAAAGTTCTGGTTGAAATGAAGGGTTTTGCCGGTACACCGGCCGAGGAAAATATCCTCTACACGTCCTTTGTTGAAAAGCTGGACAAGATCGAGGATATCGACGCTGCGACGCGCGAGCGGCTGACGTCAGATGTAGCCGCGGAAATAAGCAATACCGTATTTCCCGCCTACCAAAACCTGATTGCCTATTTCGAAGAGCTTGATACCAAGGCAACAGAGAACTACGGGGTCTGGAACCTGCCTGATGGCGACGCCTATTACGCACACCAGCTTCGCAACTACACCACGACCAACCTGACACCGGATGAAATCCACCAGATCGGTTTGAGCGAGGTAGCTCGAATCGAGACGGAAATGGACGAACTGCTCCGGTCCGAGGGCTACACAGAAGGCACGGTTGCCGAGCGTGTGCTGGCGCTTAATGACGAAGAAAGATTCGTCTATCCCAACACGGATGAAGGCCGTGAAGAGTTTCTCGCCCATTTCGACGCTATCTATGAAGAGATCAATGCCGGTATGGACGAGTACTTCGATCTCCGCCCGAAGGCCGAACTCGAAGTAAAGCGCATACCCGAATTTACACAAGCAACGGCGCCGGGCGCCTACTACCAGGGCCCGTCAATGGACGGCTCGCGGCCAGGCGTATTCTTCGTAAATATGCGCGATCTCAAGGAGCAGCCAAAGTTCGCCATGCGCACGCTGGCCTATCACGAAGGTATCCCGGGCCACCATTTTCAGGGCGCGATTCAGAACGAGCTGACTGGCGTACCGCAATTTCGCAAACTGCTCGGTTATTCGGCTTTTTCCGAGGGCTGGGCCCTTTATACCGAGCGGCTGGCCTGGGAAGCCGGATACCAGGATGATCCTTACGACAATCTGGGACGTTTGCGTGACGAAATGTTGCGGGCCGTGCGGCTGGTCGTCGACACGGGCATCCACAGTAAGCGCTGGTCGCGCGAGCAGGCGATCGATTATATGGCGTCCAAAACCGGCATGCCGCAAGGTGACGTCGTGTCCGAAATCGAGCGCTACTTCGTGCTGCCCGGGCAGGCTTGCTCTTACAAGATAGGGATGCTCAAGATCCTTGAACTCCGGGAACGCGCCAAAACCGCACTCGGGGATAGATTTGATATAAAGGACTTTCACAACGTTGTGCTGCGTGACGGCGAGATGCCGCTGGAAATTCTCGAACGCCGGATTGATACCTGGCTCGCAGAACAGAGCAGCACCTGAGCAACCAGGATCAGATTGCGGCCTCGCCAACAAGGCGGGGCCGCTCACTTTCATGGATCAGGTCCGGCTGCCCCCGCCCAAGTGACTGGCAGCCCGGTAAAAAAACGCATTGACCTTTAAATTCCCGGCGCTAGACTGAGTTTTACACGACCCGATTTCTCCGTGTCTTTCGTAAGCACAAGGAACCGGTGACCCGGACCCAGTGTTGCGACAGGTCCGGACTTGCCAAAACTACTGAGGGAAGAGCGATGAACAAGAAATTGAAGCGGATCGCCGTCCTGTTTCCCGGCTTGCTTCTTGGCCTGAGCGGTACCTATGTGCTGGCTCAGGAATCCAGGGAAAGTCTGCTGGCCGGCGAGGCATTGAGCGATGAAGAGATCGAAGAGGTGGTAACCATTGGCACCCGCGTGCAAGGCCGAACCGCAGTCCAGACACCATCTCCGGTAGACATCATCTCAGGTGACGCGTTCCGGCTTTCCGGCCAGACCGAGACCGGACGGCTGCTGCAGACGCTGGCACCTTCATTCAATTTCTCGTCGACGACGATCAGTGATGGTACCGACCTCATTCGACCGGCCACGCTGCGAGGACTGGGTGTCGACCAGGTACTGGTTCTGGTAAATGGCAAACGCCGCCATCAGACCGCCCACGTCAACATCCAGCAGACAGTGGCGCGTGGTAGTGCCGGAACGGATATCAATGCCATTCCGGCTTCGGCGATCGCGAGGATCGAAGTCCTCAGAGATGGCGCGGCGGCCCAGTACGGGTCCGATGCCATTGCCGGCATCATCAATATCATCCTCAAGGATGAAGTGGATGAGACTCAGCTTACTGCCCAATACGGTCAGATGTTTGAGGGTGACGGTGAAACCTTTGTCGGCTCGATCAATACAGGGTTCGGGTTCATGGATACCGGATACGCAAATTTCACGTTCGAGTACCGCGATCGCGCTGAGACCAACCGTGCGGGTCTGGCAACCACGAACCTGTTCGGGTGGTATCCGTCGAGCGTCACGGATACGGATCTCCAGACCGGTGTTGTAATGCCCGAGGTCAAGTTACGGATCGGCGATTCCGACTCGGAAAATATTTCCCTGTGGGGCAATGCCGCGATGCCGGTCGGCAATGGAGAACTCTATGCGTTTGGTGGCTATTCAAACCGGGAGGGTGATTCATCCGGGTTTTTCCGTGGTCCCGACGACAACCGGACTATACCGGCGCTCTATCCGAACGGGTTTCTGCCCAATATCATCACCGAACTGACCGACTGGTCGATTGCGGGCGGCTATCGTGCCGAAATCAACGAGGACTGGGACTGGGATCTGAGCATCGTACACGGTAACAGCCTGTTCGATTTCACCGAACGCAATTCGGCCAACGTCAGCTGGTGGTTTGAACCTACGGACCCCACCGATCCGCTTTGCGCAGCGCCACGCGACCCGGCCTGCCCGATCTTCGCGGCATCGCCGACATCCGCGGACACCGGTGATTTGGAACATAACCAGACGACCATCAACCTCGATTTTCGTGGTGTCACCGAATACGGTGCCGGCAAAACGTTGAATATTGCCACGGGACTGGAGTACCGCGACGACAACTATGAGATCGAAGCAGGCGACCCGGTATCCTATACCTTTGGCCGTACCAACGATCCCATGATCCCGATCTTTGGCCAGGATGGAACGGGTGCCGCAGCTCCCGGTACCCAGGGCTTTCCGGGTTTCTCGCCGACCGAGGCTGTCGATAGTGGACGCGACAACGTCGGCATCTATATCGACCTCGAATCCTACGTGACCGACCGGTTCCTTTTGGGTGGTGCCGTGCGCTACGAGGACTATTCTGATTTCGGCGGCACGACAACCGGCAAGCTGTCTGCTTTGTTCGAGGCAACGGACACGTTGTCATTCCGTGGCACTATTTCCACCGGCTTCCGTGCTCCCGGTGTACAACAGACATTCTTCAGCCAGAAGTCGACAAATCTGGATGCGTCGGGATTGTTAACAGACACGATCAATGGTTCTCAGGCGGTCGCCAATGCGCTCGGTTTTGCGCCTCTCAAAGAAGAAGAGTCGGAGAGCTACAGCATCGGCCTGATTGCACAGCCGAATGAGGCGTGGACGATCACGCTCGATCTTTACCAAATCGACATCGACGACCGGATCGTTTTTTCCAGCTCGCTGAGGCCGGAAGGCGATCTGCTGTCACCGACGTGTCAGCCCGATCCGGCGACTCAGTGCCCGATCGCTGTGGCCCTGGCACCGCTAAACGTTGCGCAGGCCAACATCTTTACCAACGCAGTCGATACCGAGACCACCGGCCTGGACCTGGTCGTCGATTACACGCACGACTTTGCTGGCGGAGCGCAGCTCGATGTTCAGGGACTTCTTCACGTCAACGAAACGGATGTCAAATCGATCAATCCGAGCTCGAGCATCCTGACCCCGATGGAGTTGTTCGATCAGAGTCAGGTGACACTAATTGAGGAAGGACAGCCCCAGGAACGCTTTGCACTGTCCGGCACGTATTACCGGGGCAAGTGGACCGCTTTCGCGATTGCCAATTATTACGGCAGCGTAGCCGGGAGCGGCTTCAACGGCATCAAAACCACCTGGGGTAGCAAGACGCTCGTGGATCTGGCCGTGGGGTATGACTTTACTGACGCGGTGCGATTGACGATTGGCGGTAACAACATTTTTGATACGTTCCCCGACAAGTGGGGCGCGGGTGGCGAGCTTGCTCCGCCGGGTACCCCCGGGTTCCCGAACGGCGCCGGATTCTCCGAAGGTGGATTTACCTACTGCTGGGAGACCTGCCCATTCGGCATGAACGGTGGTTACTACTATGGCCGTCTCGATTTCCGGTTTGGCCAGTAGTCCCTGTGTAGAAAGT
>CAZJFQ010000071.1:0-2479 GCA_964545335.1 uncultured Gammaproteobacteria bacterium
CCAGTGACTCCGGATCAAGTCGATCG
Organism: uncultured Gammaproteobacteria bacterium; assembly: GCA_964545335.1. Taxonomy (GTDB): domain Bacteria; phylum Pseudomonadota; class Gammaproteobacteria; order Steroidobacterales; family CAZJFQ01; genus CAZJFQ01. Next base: position 27 of record CAZJFQ010000071.1, read on the forward strand.
AACACAATGACACTACAGGGCCTGTTGCCCGGGACTGCCCGGTGTGCCCGGAGATCCGGACTATCACCCTGATCGGGCAACTCGTCGGCGGTGATCCCGAGCGCCAGCGCAGATACCTGCGCCAGACAGTTTGCCAGGGTTAGTTTCTCATGGTCAGGCGACAGCGTTGCGTCATGGATTGAATACAGGAAATCTGCCGAAAACTGCCGCGTTCCCTGGTGCAGCAACTGGCCAAACGAATGCTGGGCATTGGAACCGGGTTCTCCGAAAACGAGATTCGAGGTTTGGATATCCAGTGCCGCGCCATCCCGGGAAACTGATTTACCCGTGCTTTCCATCTCCAGTTGTTGCAGGTATCGGGGAAACTCACGCAATTTGCTGTCGTAGGGCAGCACGGCGTGAAACTCTGAGCCGAGAAAATTGATATTCCAGACAGCGATCACCCCGAGCAACACCGGCAGGTTGTTTTCAAACGGAGCGGACCGGAAATGTTCGTCGAGCACGTGGGCGCCCTTGAGAAACAATTCAAAATTATCCATGCCGATCGCACAGGCCAGCGACAATCCGGCTGCTGACCAGACCGAGTAGCGACCCCCAACCCACTCCGGCATTCGAAACTGCATATCGTCAGCGATACCAAAACGACTCATTGCCTCGGTATTTGCGGATACCCCTGCGAAATGCGTCTCGACTGCATCGGCTCTCCCGGTGCCCGAAGTAAGCCAATCCCTTGCTGTGGTCGCGTTTAACAGTGTCTCCGGTGTCGAAAAAGATTTCGAACAGACGATAAATAATGCCTGCTCGGGAGACACCCGGGCCATTACATCGGCGAGTTCGGAACCATCTGCATTGGACACAAAATGACTTTCAACACCGCCACATCGGAACTTTGACAGGGCCCCGGTCGCCATCCGTACGCCAAGATCAGATCCCCCGATGCCAATATTGATAACGTGGCGGACGGATTCTCTGTTGCCACCGGGCATCTGACCGTTGTGCAACTGATCCACAAATGCACGCATTCGATCGCGGTCTTCAAAAATCGCTGGCATCACGTTCTTGTTGCCGACCAGAACAGCTTTGCCGGGCGGGTTTCTCAGACCCATATGAAACGCGGCCCGCTGCTCCGTTTCGTTCACGGGCGCACCGGAGAACAATTGGTCGATCCACTGCGGGAGGTCGGCAGAGTGCGCCAGCGCGATTAGTTGCCCTAGGATGTTCTGATCCAGCCGCTGGCGGGAATAGTCGAGAAGCAGACCGTCGATTTCAGCCGAAAACTGTTCGAATCTGTCCTTATCCGGAAAGATCAGATCACGGAGATGACGCTTCCGCATCGCCTTTGCGCTGGTTGCCAGTTGCCGCCAGGCAGCGGATTTTGCGGCACCGGTGCGAAGTTTGATCATATCCCCGCCTTGATATGAAGATCAGAGATTATCGGGATTCACCGTAGTAATCGAGATACCACTCGACAAACTGCGCTACCCCCTCTTCTACCGGTGTCGACGGGTGATAGCCGACATCCCGTTTCAGATCATCGACGTCCGCACAGGTATTGGGAATATCGCCTGGCTGCATAGGCAGCATTTCTTTTTCTGCCTTGCGCCCGAGGCAGGCTTCGAGAACCTCTATGTAACGCAGAAGGGGCACCGGCTGGTTATTGCCAATGTTGTAAACGCGGTACGGCGCGAAACTGCCTCCCGGATCTGGAGTATCACTCGTCCAATCCGAATCCGGCTGCGCGACCCGATCCAGAACACGTACTACGCCCTCGACAATGTCGCTGATGTACGTGAAATCACGTTTGTGCTGGCCGTAATTGAATACGGGAATAGGCTCACCGGCCAGGATCTTGCGTGTAAACGTAAACAAGGCCATATCCGGACGGCCCCAGGGGCCGTACACAGTAAAAAACCGCAGCCCGGTAGTCGGCAGCTTATAAAGCGCCGAATACGTATGCGCCATCAGTTCATTGGCTTTCTTTGTGGCCCCATAAAGAGAAACCGGATGGTCCACGTTGTCATGAATCGAAAACGGCATCCGGCTGTTGGCACCGTAAACCGAACTGGATGATGCGTAGACGAGATGCTCGATCTGGCTCCGGCGGCTAGCCTCCAGAATGTTTAAAAAACCGACCAGGTTGCTTTCTGCGTATGCGTAAGGGTTCTCCAGCGAATACCGGACACCCGCCTGCGCGGCCAGGTGAACGACCCGGTCAAATTTGTGTTGATCAAACAGCTTGTCGACATCGCTGCGGTGCGCCACGTCGAGCTGCTCGAACTGAAAATTGTGGTCCTGGTCGATCCGGGCCAGACGTGCCTGTTTCAGACTGACATCGTAGAAATCGTTGAGGTTGTCGATACCGACAACCGAATCACCTCGGCTGAGGAGTTTGCGGGCGGTAAAGAAACCAATGAATCCTGCTGCGCCCGTTACAAGTACCTTCACGCCGAGAG
>CAZJFQ010000071.1:2579-9909 GCA_964545335.1 uncultured Gammaproteobacteria bacterium
AGACCTGAGTCCTGAGTCCTGAGCTGCCGGCGCATCCGCGTCGACTCACTTCCCGCTTCCCGCTTCCCGCTTCCCGCTCAGCGTCAAAGCCTTCCATCCGTCGCCTCCCGCGGAAATACCTGTTTGATGTCGTACAGCACGTGTTTCGATTTGCCCAGAGCGTGAATTGCATCGACACCCATGTCCTTGAATTTATCGTGCGCGACTGCAACAACGATTGCATCATACGTGGAATCTTTCAGGTCGGTCACCGGCTCTATCCCAAAGGTCGCCCGGGTGTCCTCAGGGTCTATCCACGGGTCGAATACATCGACCCGGGCGTTGAAACCAGCGAGTTCGCGGACGACATCAACGGCGCGGGAATTTCGTATGTCCGGGCAATTCTCCTTGAAGGTCAGCCCCATGACGAGAATTCTTGCGTCCAGCACGTGTATGCGGCGCCGGATCATCAATTGCGCGACCTGCTGGGCCACATATATCCCCATGTTGTCGTTGATGCGACGCCCGGCCAGAATCATTTCCGGGTGATAGCCGGTTTCCTGAGCCTTGTGCGTCAGGTAATAAGGGTCTACGCCGATGCAGTGACCGCCGACCAGGCCCGGGCGAAACGGCAGGAAATTCCACTTGGTCCCGGCGGCCTCCAGCACCTCCTGCGAATCGAGTCCCAGCCGATTGAAAATCATTGCCAGCTCGTTGATGAGAGCTATGTTGACGTCGCGCTGCGTATTCTCAATCACCTTGGCCGCTTCAGCGACCCGGATACCGGAGGTTTTGTGAGTCCCGGCCGGGATAATACTTGCATACAATGCATCCACGGCATCGGCCGTGGCAGGCGTCGAGCCGGACGTGACCTTGCATATCGATGTCAGACGATGCTTTTTGTCCCCGGGATTGATTCGCTCCGGGCTGTACCCGGCAAAAAAATCCTTGTTGTATTCGAGTCCCGACACTGCTGCCAGGATCGGCACACAAACTTCCTCGGTTGCACCGGGATAAACCGTCGACTCATATATAACGATATCCCCCTTCTTCAACACCGAGCCGACGGTTCTGCTAGCGGCCTGCAAAGCCGAAAGATCGGGTTGCTTGTTGCGATCAATCGGTGTTGGAACCGTAACAATAAATATATTGCACTGTTTGAGACCGGCGACATCGCTGGTAAAACTGAGTTGACCGGCGGCTTCGAGATCAGCCGGCTCGACTTCCAATGTGGCGTCGCTGCCTTGCCGGAGTTCGGCAACCCGGTCCGGTTTTACGTCGAAACCGACAGTCGGATACTTCTTCCCCAGTTCCACTGCGAGCGGCAGGCCGACGTACCCGAGCCCGACAACCGCAGGACGACATTTAGTAAGATCGATCACGTTTTCCGTTTTGCCAAGGCTGCTTCTTCTTTGTGCCGGCGCGGCGTCGCGCATTCTCCACCTTTCGCCCGACGGTTTCCATGCACCACGTCTCGCATGCCCGAAGGCCTAAAGCAAGTAGATCACGGCCAGCAGGCCCGTGATTGTCATCACGATGGTGTAGGGCAGCGCCAGATAGACCATGCGCATATACGACAGGCGGATCAGAGGCGCCAGCGCGGAAGTCAACAGAAACAGAAATGCGGCCTGACCGTTCGGTGTCCCGACGCTGGGTATGTTGGTGCCGGTATTGATGGCGATGGCCAGCGTATCCAGTGTCTCCCGGGAAATAACACCGTCGTCAAATGCCTCTTTAACTTCCGAAATGTAAATGGTTGCGACAAACACATTGTCACTTACCACTGAGAGCACGCCATTCGCAACAAAGAACCAACCCGCTTGCTCGCTGCCTTCCATCGTCAGTACCCAGTTGATTACAGGATCGAAGAGTCCCTGATCATCTATAACGGCGACGATGGCGAAAAATACCACCAGCAACGAAGTAAATGGCAGCGCTTCTTCGAACGCTGCGCCCAGACGATGCTCCTCTGTGACACCCGTAAATGCCGTGGCCAGTACGATGACCATGAGGCCCATGATGCCAACCTGAGCGAGATGCAATGCCAGCCCGATCACGAGCAGTAGTGCAACGACCGCCTGGACAACGAGTTTCGCATTGTCTTTCCTGGTCCGGCGCTCCGTTTGTGCCGCAGCGAAATCGTGCAGTACTTCCCGCACAGTATCGGGAAGTTCGGCCCCGTATCCGAAAATCTTGAATTTCTCGACCGCAACACACGTCAGCAGCCCTGCCAGAAAAACCGGCATCGATACCGGTACCATGCGCACAAAGAACTCCATGAATTCCCAGTCCAGCTGCTCAGCAATCAGGAGATTCTGAGGTTCGCCGACGAGCGTCGTGACGCCGCCCAGTGCGGTACCGACGACTCCGTGCATCATCAGCTGGCGAAGAAACGCTCTGAACCGGTCCAGATCCTCGCGGTGATAATCATAGACCTCGTCATCGACACCATGATCGTGGGTTGATTCATAGTGCTTTCCGGAAGCCACTTTGTGGTAGACGGCATAGAAGCCACCAGCAACCGTGATAATGACTGCCGTAACAGTCAGTGCATCGAGGAATGCCGACAACACAGCGGAGACAAAGCAGAACATCAGGGACAAAAGCGTTTTTGACCTGATGCCGAGCAGGATCTTGGTAAATGTGAACAGCAGGAGTTCTTTGAGGAAATAGATGCCAGCCACCATGAACATCAGCAGCATGATGACCGGGAAATTTTTCAGCACTTCCTGATATACGTGCTCCGGATTCGTCATGCCGATGATCACGGCCTCGATCGCAAGCAAGCCGCCTGGCTGCAGCGGATAACACTTGAGCGCCATAGCCAGGGTAAAGATGAACTCGATTACGAGCGCCCAGCCGGCCAGAGTCGGATTCCACAAGAAGAGGATCGGGTTCAGAATGAGAAAAACGACAATGGTCTGCTTGTACCAGGTCGGGGAATGGCCCAGAAAGTTTGAACCCAAGGCCTGTCCCATCGTGTAGTTCATAGTGGCTCCAGTCGATCCGTATGGGCGATGCGCAACGGGTCACTGGCGCAGCGCAAGCGGCCAAGTCTATTATTTTTGCTGCTGTGCTGCCACGGAATCAGGTGCCGGATGGCTCCTGACGGCGCCAGACACTGCCGTTCTCGGCGACCGAGTCAATGGAATCCAGGTTTTTCTCGTGGGCTTTCAGCTCTTCGTTTGTTGCCCGGACTATTTTCAGACCCGCACCCGTACGTTTGAGACCGCGACTGGATTCGCTTACAGCTGCTGAAGCTGACGTATTACGGTCGAACGAGAGATCCGCCTGCCCACCTGTCATCGCCAGATACACATCCGTGAGCAACTGCGCATCCAGCAGCGCGCCGTGCAACTCGCGCCTCGAGTTATCGACGTTGTAGCGCTTGCACAGGGCGTCCAGACTGTTGCGTTGGCCAGGATGCATGTCGCGCGCCAACACCAGCGTGTCGAGTACGCTGAAATAGCTCTCGAGCGGGCCATATTTGCTTTCGATCATGCCGAGTTCTGAATTGATGAACCCGACATCGAAAGGTGCATTGTGGATGATCAGCTCGGCCCCGCGAATAAAATCGACAAGTTCGGCGGCGATCTCGGAGAATTTCGGTTTGTCCTCTAGAAATGAGGTCGACAACCCGTGAATATCAATAGCCGCGTCGTCGATCTTGCGGTCGGGGTTTACGTACTGATGATACGTGCGGCCGGTTGGCCGGCGGTTGATCACTTCGATGCACCCGATTTCGATGATCCGGTGTCCCTGTTCGGGCTCGAGCCCGGTGGTTTCGGTATCCAGTACTATTTGGCGCATAACTGAAAACCCAAGCGGCAAGCGGCAAGCGGGAAGCGGGAAGCGGCACTGACGCGCAACAATGAACAGCAAGAACACGAAATCGACTTGCCGCAATCCGAAGCAATGAACGAATAACGGAGGATCATGAATAAGGTCTCACAATGTAATCGCTCTGAGATTAGCTAACTGTGAAAACGCATACTTAGTAGCAGAAAGAATCTTACACAAATCCAGGCTCTGGCAGTATTCGGTGTTAGTCCGGGCATCATTGCCCGAACCCAATTCAATTCCCCTTCCCGCTTCCCGCTTCCCGCTTGCCGCTCTTGAGCATTTCATCTATCGCTGCATTCGCCACCATATCGGCGCTCTCGTTGCCTTCTACGCCCGCATGCCCCTGAACCCATCGCCAGTCGACCTTGTGTCGGCTGCTCTGTCTGTCTAACTCCTGCCAAAGATCGATATTCTTCACCGGCTTTTTCTGCGATGTTTTCCAGTTCCTCTGTTTCCAGTTTGCCAGCCACTCGGTAATACCATTCTTTACGTATGTCGAATCCGTGTAGAGCGTAACCTCGCAGGTTTTCGTCAATGCCATCAATCCCATTATGGCGGCTGTAAGTTCCATGCGGTTATTCGTCGTCATCGGTTCTCCGCCGGATACGATCTTCTCATGCCCGCCACTTCGGAGAATCGCCGCCCAACCACCCACACCGGGATTGCCGCGGCACGCACCGTCCGTGTAGATCACGACCTGCTTCACCGGGAACTCCGGGTAGTCGGTTCCACTATGCCCGTTACCATCTGGCGCTTTTTTTGTCGTCGTGGTCGGACAGGTGTCATGGTGTACACGTGTTTCTGAGCCAGCATGAGATATGCGCCGCCAAACCGGCCGATTTTTTGTCCCGTTTTTTCGATACCGGAACTGCGGCACACAATCGTCTTGTTGTTGACAGGTGGGACATAGCAATATTGTTCTGTCGACAGCACTTCGAATCCCAGTAACGCCAGCCAGTCCCGCAATCGGCGCTGGGTAATGAATCGTCGTGTTCCCGGCGGAAAGCGACCGCCACTGAATATGCGACGCAGGCCCCATAAGCCGTTCGGACTGAAACCAAGTATCAGGAGATGACCCTCGCCGACCAGAACGCGATCGACCTCGCGCAGCAGATCATGGGGTTTCTCTTCCAGCTCCAGCGTGTGTGGAACCACGACGACATCAACACTGGCGGTCGCCACGGCCACAGCATCGGAACGGCTGATGATATTGACCTCCTGCCCGGGGCTGTTCCACAGCAGCGTCTGCCGCCGGGTCGGGACACTGTCCAGCCACTCCGGGTAACGGCCCCAGGGACCGATCTGCAGCATCTGCAGACCAAACACGCGGTTCAGCGCGGCAGCCACGATCGGTTGCTCCAGGGCTCGGATGCGGCGGCCAAGAGGGGTTCTCAGCCAGGCGGTTAGCGGGCTGTCGGCGCCGGTCATGGCGCGTAGCATAGCCGACGAGCGCAGCCAACCCAACATCCGCACCTGTCGCGTAACAAGTTAATGAGTGAACGAAAAGCCGGTTCAGGCGGCACACTCCCCGGCTGCCGGAACTCGTCTCCGGTTACCCGTCACCCTCAGTCAGCTGCGGCAGCGCGCATGGTAGCATTGAGACCATGCTTGACGTCACGCCGGTCCCGGCTTTCAGCGATAACTATATCTGGCTTATTCACGGTTTAGACGATCGAAGACGAGTCGCCATAGTGGACCCGGGTGATGCCAGTCCGGTAATCAGCGTCTGTGACGAACTCGGTCTCGAACCTGTCGCATTGGTGATCACGCATCACCACTGGGATCATGTCGGCGGGATCGGTGCATTAGTCAAACGTTTTGATGTTCCTGTTTACGGCCCGGCCAGCGAAGCGATCCCATGCCGAACACATCCAATGACCGAAGGTGATCGTGCCACGCTCACGGAACTCAATGTCGAATTAGAGGCTCTGGCAATGCCGGGTCACACAGCCGGACAACTTGCTTATACTGGTCATGACTCTCTGTTTTGTGGCGACACACTGTTCAGCGCAGGTTGCGGTCGACTCTTCGAGGGAACACCCGCAGAAATGGTTTCGTCACTGGGCAAACTTGCAAAACTTGCGCCGCAGACGAGGGTCTACTGCGGTCACGAATACACAGTTAATAATCTCGAGTTTGCTTTGACAGTGGAGCCAGGCAATGCGGAAGCCCGGGATTATCTGGAACAGGCACGGGATATGCGTACTCGTGGCCAGCCCACACTACCATCTACGATCGACCTCGAACGTAAGGTTAACCCGTTCCTTCGTTGCACTGAGGCAAGCGTTCGGCAGGCGGCGGAAACCCGGAGTGGTCGGCAACTGGATGATAACATTGCCGTTTTTTCCGTCATCCGGCGCTGGAAAGACGAGTTCCAGTAACCGAGCTGCGCGAGGAAGTGGTGCCAATCCGAAGGCCTGAGCCGTGAGCCGGCGGCGCAACGCGCCGGGTATTTTGTTCATGGTCGACGGTTCACGGCGCAGCGCCTTTTTACTTTTCACTTTCCGCTTTCCGCTTATATACTTAAGGTACTCATGGGCTTTCTCGATTCAAAACGCGCCCTCATCGTCGGTCTCGCAAGCAAGCGCTCTATCGCCTGGGGTATTGCACAGGCCATGAGCCGCGAGGGTGCGTCACTCGCGTGCACCTATCAGAACGAGAAACTGAAAAAGCGCGTTGAAAGGATGGCCGACGAGTTGGGTTCTGATCTCTGTTACGAGATGGATGTCAGTTCCGACGCCCAGATCGACCACGCATTTGATTCGATCGCCCGGGACTGGGATGGGCTCGACATCATCGTTCACTCCGTGGCCTTTGCGCCTGCGGATCAGCTTGCCGGAAACTACCTTGAATCAGTATCCCGCGAGGGCTTTCGGATCGCACACGATATTTCGAGCTACAGCCTGGCGGCACTGGCAAAAGCTGGCCGGCCGATGATGAGTAATCGTAGCGGAGCAATCCTGACGCTGAGTTACCTCGGTGCAGTAAAGGCTGTGCCAAACTACAACGTGATGGGCCTGGCAAAAGCCAGTCTTGAAGCGAATGTCCGGTTTCTTGCCGCGGATCTCGGACCCGAGGGCACGCGTGTGAACGGTATCTCGGCCGGGCCGATAAAGACTCTCGCGGCTGCCGGCATCAGCGGCATTCGAACCATGCTGTCTCACGTCGCGAAAGTCGCACCACTGCGTCGCAATGTTACAACGGAAGACGTTGGCAACGCCGGAGCATTCCTGTGTTCCGATCTGGCAGCGGCAATCACCGGCGAGATACTGTACGTCGACGGCGGGTACAATATTATCGGCATGTCACTGGAAGAGTAACCGGTAATCTGCCAAGAACAACAAAAACTGCAACCCGGCTGACAGCCGGCCAGCGCTTGTTACTGAGCCGCAGCTTGTCTTTTTTCCGTCGCGTCGATCAATACCGCTACCGTCGCGTCGCCAGTAACGTTGGTCGCCGTTCGCGCCATATCCAGAATTCGATCCACTCCGATGATCAACGCCACAGC
>CAZJFQ010000072.1:0-3183 GCA_964545335.1 uncultured Gammaproteobacteria bacterium
GGCTTCAACACCACCCTGCGCGTTTTCGACCTCAGCAATCTTACCGCGCCAACTCTTGTGGAAACATGGAGCGGATCCACCGGGGCCATAGATCATAACGGCTATGTCCGCGGCAACCGCTATTACATGTCCAACTACACTCGTGGGCTGACTGTATTGGATATTTCCGATCCGTCGAATATTCCAATGAATCCTGCCGGATTCTTTGACACGTATACCGTAACGAATACGACTTCTTTCAATGGCGCCTGGGGCGTTTATCCTTTTTTGCCGAGTGGCAACATCCTCGTCAGCGACATCAACAGCGGTTTGTATATCCTGGAGGACGATACCCTGTCGGTAACACAGGGACAGATAGCGTTTGCTGATTCTGTCGGCGGCGTTCTCGAGGGAAGTGCTGCCAGTATTGACGTTGTACGCAACGGCGGTACTGCGGGGGCAGTCACTGTTGACTACGAAACCTTGTCGGCAACTGCTGATCTAACGGACTACCAGCCTGCCAGCGGCACCCTGACGTGGGTCAATGGTGAGGCTGGTGCCAAACAGATCAATCTCAATGCCGCCACGGCTGACGCGATCGTCGAGGATGGCGAGCGTTTCTTCGTGCGGCTTATTAACCCGACCGGCGGTGCAACCCTGGCGTCGCCTTCTGTTACAAGCATGTTTATATCGGATGTCGGGGCTGCCAGCGAAATCGAATTTGCGTCAGTACAATACACGGTCGCCGAGAATGCCGGCCGCGTTGTTGCCGTGGTCAATCGCCGGGGCAGCGCCGCCGGCGACGTCATGGTCGGCTATCAGACCGTAGCTGGTTCCGCCAGCGCCGGCAGTGACTACACAGAAGTCACCAACGGCCAGTTAAACTGGACCGGACCCGACGCCACTGCCCGCACGATAGAGATTCCGGTTCTTGCTGATGCCCTGACCGAAGGTACCGAGGACTTCCAGATCACTCTGTTCAACCCGAATGGGGCGACGTTGGGTGTGCAATCACAGACCACGATCAATATTGCCGACGTAATCAATAGTCCACCGGTTGCCAACGCCGGAGTGGACCGGTCCGTGGACCAAGGATCCGTTGTGAATCTCAGCGCATTCGGATCGAGCGATCCCGACGGCGATCCTCTGAGCTATGCATGGACGCAGATCGTCGGCCAGAACGTTTCGCTCATGAACGCAAACCAGACCGTTGCCAGCTTCACGGCCCCGCTGGTTCAGGGCAACGTCGTATTAATCTTTCAGGTCGAGGTAACCGATACCGCCGCAAATTCCAGTACAGATACGATTTCGATTACCGTTCGTGCTGCACCAGTCGGCGGTGGCAGCGGTGGCGGCACGGCGGGATGGCTTGTTTTCGTCGGCCTGATCGCCCTGGTACGAACCGGGCGCCGTATCCGATCAGTCGCTAAGTTGCTCTAACAGCGTCTTGTAGCGCGGGTGACTGCGCAGCGGATTGAGATCGGCATCGTTTATGACCCAGCTCTTATTCGCCATCCCCGGCAGGTTGGCTTGTTCGAGACAATCAAGTGCGCGTTCGATGTCACCAGCCTGTGAGTAGAAGCAGGCAATGTTATACAGCACGGACGGATCATCGGCATCGACAAACACGGCCCGATCTGCCCACCGGAAAGCCTCATCTCGCTTATCAAGGCGCAGCAAACCACCAGCACCCAGGTACAGCGCCCGCGTTTCACCCGGCATGAGTTCCAGCGCTTTCCTTGCAGCTGCAACCCCGCGTTCGGCCGCGGACTGAGCCTCGTCGGACATGCCAAGCCCCCCGTAGATCGGCGCAACAAGCAGCAGCGACTGGTAATCCAGCGGCCGAACCTGGCTGGCCTTTTCAAACAACTCCGCCGACTTAGACAGATTACCCGCGTGAACTGCAGACCGGGCATAAAGATAATAGGCCTCGAACAGATTCGGATTGATGCGTATCGCTTCTTCGAATTCCGTTTCTGCCTTATCGAACTCCTTACAGATGGAATGTGCGAATCCTCGTGAAGCGTGCGCTTCGGCCAGATCAGGGGCAAGTTCCAATGCCTTTTGACTGGCCTGGCTGCATTCATCGCGGTTTTCTTTCGAGGCCCTGTAATAGAGGTATTCGTAGCCGTAGCTATCCGCAAGGCCCGCCCATGCCATTGCAAAACCGTTATCGAGGGCGATAGCCTTGCAGAACATCTCTCGCGCAAAGGACATGTTTTTCGGGCCGGTACGGTGAAAGAAGTTCCGTCCCTGCAGGTAATAATCGTAAGCCTCGATATTGCTCGTGCTGGTGCTCTTCGACGGCGCGAAATTTACCTTCAGGGCATCGGCTATGTTGCCGGCAATTTCATCCTGGATGCTAAAGATGTCCCTCATGTCGCGGTCGTACCGCGCTGACCACAGGTGAAAACCATCCGCCGCGTCGATCAGCTGGGCAGTAATCCTTAATTTATCGCCTGCTTTCCTGACACTGCCTTCCAGCACTGTTCGAACCCCAAGCTGCCGGGCGATTTCACTGATGTCGACGGCCTGTCCTTTGAAGCGAAACGAAGATGTCCGCGATGCGACGTGCAGGTCCCTGACCTGTACCAGGGTATTGAGTATCTCCTCAGCGACCCCGTCACAAAAGTACTCCTGGTCACGGTCCGGGCTCATGTCAGCAAACGCAAGCACTGCAATTGATGCGTCGGGCGCGACCGGAGCCTTCGCGATTGGTTGCCCATTAGTGGGCGCAAAATCGTGAGCCCCCGGATCACGTATCAGACCAGATGGCGACAGCTCATAGGCCCACGCGAGCACGATCGCCAACGGAAATCCCGCCACCACCAATATGATGACCAGTGTTGTCGAACCGTCCGGAACCGGGAGATTTTCGAACAGGATGTCGGCACCCTGTATAACTGCCCAGGACACGATCAAGTACACAATCATGACCCGAATTACCTTTCGGCGACGGAGTTCCGCAAGCAGATTTGACAATTTTCCGCGGATATCAGGCACAGTTACTCCGGGGGCAGACGGATAAATTTCTATTGTACAATGACTGGCTTTCTGCCACCCAAGCCACAGGGTTATATCTGACCGCTCAAGCCGGCCAAAAGTTTCATGTGCGCCGATGATCGGCGAATGGCTCAGGTAACTCCTGTCTGGAGAACAGCACAATGCGAAGCTGTCGATACGTGTTACTTACAGTACTTCTAT
>CAZJFQ010000072.1:3283-9843 GCA_964545335.1 uncultured Gammaproteobacteria bacterium
CTGGAGAACAGCACAATGCGAAGCTGTCGATACGTGTTACTTACAGTACTTCTATTCATGGGTTCCGGCTGCACGGAGAGTAATACGGATATGAGTGATATTACCCACGAATGGCCCGTGGCCGACGAACGACCGCATGAATTGACGGAACACGGCAACACCCGGATCGATAATTACTACTGGCTGCGTGACGACGAACGCAAGGATCCCGACGTCCTTGGCTATCTGAATGCAGAAAATGCGTACCGAGAAAAGCAAACGGAACATCTGCGTGGCATCGAAGAAAAGCTCTACAGGGAATTGATCGGCCGGATCAAACAGACAGACGAGTCCGTTCCGGTCAGAATCGACAACTATTGGTACTACGAGAGATACGAAGAGGGTAAAGAATACGCCATCAACGCCCGCCGACCGGAAGAACCTGAGGCCATCGAAGAGATCTTTCTGGATGAAAACATACTGGCCGCGGCACATGAATTCTATGATCTGGGTAGCTACGAGGTGAGTCCGGATCATTCACTGGTAGCGTACACGGAAGATACAGTTAGTCGCGGCGAGTACACGCTTCGCGTCAAGAATCTCGTCACCGGTGAACTGTTTCCCGAATCTATCCTGCGTGTATCGACTGAAATAGCCTGGGGTAACGATAATCTGACTTTCTACTATGTAAAGCTCCAGGAAGGCACACTGATTCCTTACCAGGTCTATCGTCACATACTCGGTACGGCCGTTGCCGACGATGAATTGCTTTACGAAGAAAAGAATCCGGAGTTTTTTCTCTGGATAGACAAAACGCGTGATCGAAAGCACGTAATGCTGGTTGCAGCTCAAACACTGTCCTGGGAAACCCGTTTGCTTGATGCCGACGATCCGGACGGTCAATTCAAGGTTTTTCTGCCGCGCGAAGACAATCACGAATACGACATTGAGCCCGCCGGCGAGATCGCCTACATCAGAAGCAACTGGCAAGCTGACAATTTTCGGTTGATGAAAACGGAAATAAGCAGCGCGGCCGACAAGTCATCGTGGGAAGAGGTTATTCCACACAGCGAGACAGTGTTTCTGGAGGACTTCGCGGTATTTCGAGATTTCCTGGTTGCCGAGGAAAGGCATGCCGGCGTACTGAATCTTCGTGTCATCGCCCTGGACGGTTCCAAAGACATACTGATCGAAGAGGAGGAGGACGCGTTTACGGCAGAGATCGACGAGAATCCGGTGATGGATACGGAGATTCTTCGCTACTCCTATGAATCTCTGGCAACTGCGCCGACCATATTTGACTACGATATGACGACCGGTAAAAAAACTTTGCTCAAGCAAAAACCGGTTTTGGGGGGCTATGACCGAAAGAATTACGGGACACGTCGCGTGTACGCGAAAGCCCGGGATGGTACACAGATACCGGTAACCCTTCTGTTTCGGTCCGGCGTTACCAATGACGGCACTAATCCTATATACGTCCTCGGCTACGGGTCGTATGGAATCTCATACGATCCAAATTTTAGTGACCACCGGCTGACAATGGTCGACCGTGGCTTTGTTTTTGCCCTAGCCCACATCCGGGGCGGCCAGGAACTCGGCCGCCAGTGGTACGAGAACGGTAAGCTTTTGAAAAAGAAAAATACCTTTACGGACTATATTGACGTTACGGAGTTTCTGGTTCGCGAAGGCTGGGGGCACCCGGAGAAGGTTGTGGCCTCCGGTCGCAGCGCCGGCGGGCTGCTGATGGGCGCAATTTTGAATATGCGTCCCGAATTATACAAAGTGGCCATCGTCGGCGTTCCGTTCGTCGATGTCGTAACTACAATGCTCGATGAATCCATCCCGCTGACCACTTTCGAATGGGACGAATGGGGCGACCCACGTAAGAAAGCGTATTACGAGTATATGCTCTCGTATTCGCCCTACGACCAGGTGTCGGCGCAAGATTACCCGCACATCTGGGCAGGCTTCGGACTGTGGGACCCGGCGGTACAGTACTGGGAACCTGCCAAATGGGTAGCAAAACTCAGGGCTACAAAGACCGATGACAATCAGCTCTTGATGTACATCGATATGGAGGCCGGACACCGTGGAGCATCCGGGCGTTTCAAGTCCATGAAGGACCGGGCACGGGAATATGCGTTTATGTTTGATGTACTTGGAATAGGCGAGTAGTCGCACCAATTCCGCAAGAACATCTGATCAAGCTCGCGGCGCGGCTTTGATCCGCAGTGGACCACCATGCGCCACACAACGCGGTCGCTACAATAGCGCGTGCCCACCGTACGACAAACGACTACAGTAAACCTTGGTGGGATCGGCAACCGTTAACCGGCCGCTCATTGATTTCGCTTGTGACCGCTCCGCGTATTCTACGAAATGCTTTCGCATTCCCTGATATCAAAAACGCTCCTCAGTATCGTCGCAGCCGCAGTTTCGGGTGATCGACACCTCAGAGAAACCCAGCATTCGAAAGGGGAATCGACCCGTCGGACCGAATCCGGTTAGTTTCGTTCTCCGGCCAGAAGATCCCGAAAGAAGTCGAGAACGGTCTTGCTCTTGTAGTCCCGGAACTCACCGGCATCAAAGAAAACTCCGTAGCAAACAGTACACGCTTCATATCGAATATGCGGCTGGTCTCGATCCACCATGCGAATCATGTCGGTATGACAGGTCGGGCATTCGATTTGCCTAACATCATTGAATTCTCGGCCGATATCCCTGTCACCGATATCGATCGACTCTGAGCCCTGAATTGCTTTCAGATGCTCGTGCTCCAGCGCGTCAAACCAGATCCCCTGACAGAATGTACAGCGGTCGACCTCGATGTTTTCGTACGAGATCGTTTCCATGTCATTTTGGCATTTTGGGCATTGCATAGAGGAGTCCTGACTGAGGCAGTACGCTGCCGCAAAATAGATTGCTCAAGACTCAAGACTCAAGACTCGAGTCTCAAGACTTAAAAATTACAACATATCCAGCTTGGCGCCCTTTTTGTAGTCGCGGAATTCGCCAGCGTCAAAGAATGCCCCCTTGCACCCGGGGCAGGACTCGTAGTTCAGCTGCGGTCGCCGGGCATCGGTGGTTCGCACCATCTTTTCCTTGCAAACCGGACACGTGATCTTCCTCACCTTGTCGAAAATTCGTCCGATATCCGGCTTCCCGGAATCGACAATCTCGGACCAGGGCAGACGGCTGAGCTCTTTGTGTTCGAGAAAGTTAAACCATATCCCGCCGCAATAGGTACAGCGGTCGACCTCAAAGTTTTCATACGAGACCTTTTCCATGTCGTTGCGGCATTTCGGACATTGCATCGGCTAGTCCTGAGTCTTGAGTCCTGAGCAATCGACGCAGCCGCGTCGATATACTCTTTGCTGATTACTCCGCCGGCTTGCGGAACTTAAGTGTCATGCGATCGCTCTCGCCGATCGCCAGGTACTCGCCTCTGTCCTTGTCCTTCAGTCGCAGTGACGGCGGCAACGTCCAGACGCCGGCCGGATGATCTTTCGTGTCCTTCGGATTGGCGTTGATTTCAGAGCGCTCGAGAAGAACAAATCCGGCATCGGCCGCGAGCTGTATTACCTGCTCTTCTGTTACGTATCCGGATTGGATCATGTCCTCAAGACTCGTCCCCGGTTCAGCGCGGTGTTCGACAACGCCAAGAACACCGCCGGGTTTGAGGGCCCGGTAAACGGCCTCAAAAACTCCGGGGGCATACTCGCCCTTCATCCAGTTATGCACGTTTCTGAAGGTCAGGACCAGGTCAACCGATTCAGCAGGTGCGATCTCGGTGTCCTCAGGGACGGAGAGGCCGGTCACGATTACGGAGCCGTACAGATCCGGTTGCGATTCCCATCGGGCGTTGAGTTCCCGTTGCATATTCTGGCGCCATTCCGGGGTACGCTTTGCAGTCAGGGAGAAACCGGCGGCGTAGTATGTACCTGAGTCGTTGAGGTAGGGCCCCAGTATTTCGGTCCACCATCCCCTGCCCGGCCAGATCTCGACGACAGCCAAATCCGGACTGAGAGAAAAGAACTCCAGGACCTCTTGCGGATGGCGGTAGCGATCGCGCTGACTGAAAGTCTCGGTACGATGATCACCGGCGATCACTTTGGCAAGTTGCTCATCGGCGTTGACTGGTGCCGAGAAAATCAGGGCCATGGCTATCGCGAAACGCGTGTGGCAGGTGTTCACTCTTATACCGTTTTGGCCGCCAGCGATGGCATGAGAGTAGCATATCCCGCTCGCTCAGAACCGACCACCGAAACCGGCCCGGCTGGCTGCCGTTGCCGCTTGCGAGCGGCCGGCACCCATACGTAAAACCGTGACGCAGTACCGTCCTTTACCCCGTCCCCAATAGTAAACTCGATTTTCGATGCAGTGCAGCAATCGAGCGTTTTTTTAAGCCTCGATCAACGTCTCATGGAAAAACCGCGACAATCGGTCGACCAGATAATATCCCTCGTCCAGGAAACTCTATCCGATTGGGACGCGCAGTTCTGTACCATCCAGGGCGAACTGGATCGCAAGAATTCCCGCATTTCAGATCTCCGTACCGAGCTGGACGCACTGTCCGGCCGCATGGTAGCGATCGAGGAAAATCGCGACTGCTGGAAGACCGAAGCGCAACAGCTGGAGAACCAGTTGCGCGACAGGCAGCGCGCTGTTGATGACCTCAGGAAAGAGGTAAAGAGCCCCACCAAACGGCAACTGGAATACTGGCAGGAAAAATCCCAGGCTCTGGAAGTCCGGATGGCCGAATACGTCGGCCTCGAAGAATCCGTCAAGGCCCGCGAGCAGGAATTGCAATCCCTGCGCAACGAACTGGAAGTTCACAGCACCGAGACCGACGTCGATGTGGAGGCGTTGCAGCGGCACCTTGCCGGACGTGAAGATGAAATTGCCCGTCTCAAACAGCAGCTCGTGAGTCAGTCGGGTCAGCTTGAAACGCTCCACAACGAGCTCGCCGAATGGAAAGACAAGCATTTCGAGCTCGAACAGTCGCTGATCGATCGTGACGAGGACATTGCCGAATTCAAAACTCGTCTGGCGGAAAAGGCCGAAACGATTGCTGCACTGAGACGCGGTCTCGACGACGCCCGTCAACAGGTACCGACAAATGTAACTTCAATGGATGACCGCCGAACCAAGATCGGCAACCTCGAAGGCCAGATCAAGGCATCCATCGACAAGATCGGCAAACTGGAGCTGATGCTGGACAGCGAGCGGAACAAATCCGCGCGACTGGAAAGGATGCTGGCCGAAAAGAATACCGAGCTTGCTCGTCTGGAAGCGGAAATCGAGCCACGATCCGAAATGGTGGACTCATTAGAGAAAAAAGCAGACGACATCCGCAAGTTATCGACAAAATACCTGAAACGTCGGCAGCAGGTAACTGCATTGCGGGCCAAGCTCGAAGCAAAAATTCACGACAACAGCGTACTCAAGCGAAGCATTGACGACCTGCGTGCCTTCAAGGTTCGGGCGGTTGAACGCGAAGACGAATTGAACAACTACATCGAGGGAATGAAAGAGCGGGTCTCCAATCTCGAGTCCGGCGATGATGGCGGATTGGCAACTACAGCTACGCTGCAGCTCGGCAAAGTCAACGAAACGATGCGCCGGCGGATCGTCGAGCTCGAACAGCAAGTCGTCGCCCGTAGTGAGCAGATCTCACAGCTCCAAGCAAATACCGGCGACCGGACTGACAACGACACGGCCACTGGAACTTATGAAGACCTGAACGAGAACGCAGCGGAACTCAAATTGAGACTCGAGGATCAGAAACGGCTAATTTCAGAACTCAAGGCCGACGCTCAGGGCAAAGCGGACGGCGCCGAAGAACTTGAAAAACGCTTACAGGCGCAGACCAACCTGATTGACGCGCTGCAGAAGGACCAGGACAGCCTCCGGCGGGAACGGCTGGACGCAAAAGAGAATGAGCGTATGCACGCGAGCCTCCAGACGAGTCTCGAGGAAAGAGATTCTCAACTCGCGGGACTGCGAACGAAACTGGTCGAACTCCAGCAGGCTCAGGAGTCGAAAAGCGAGTTCCAGGCAGAAGTTGAAGAACTCCGCTCGACAATCGCAGGCGGCAAGGAAGAAATACAGAAACTTCAGGGTGAGCTACGTGAGATGAAGGACGATCAGTCCAAGTCAGAGCGCGAAGAAGAAGATAACTACTCACTACAAGTGGAACTGGAACAGGGCCGGGAGGAACTTGATTCGCTGCATCAGGAACTCGAAAGGTTGCAACCGATGGAAGCGCGACTGCGCGAGCGTGACGACTCCATCGCGAAGCTTGTTCAGGCCATTAAGAAAAATGAAAAGACAATCGATGGTCTGAGGTCATACATCGAAGAATGGAGGATCAAGTACAACAGTCTCGAGGAACAATTCCTGGTCACCGATCCAACTGTCCCGTGCCTGCCTGCATTGCCGGATACGGGCAAATATCAGGCTGTGGATGAAGCACCGATGGGTGAGCCGACCGCAGAACACGTTGAGGAACCGATCGAAGAAGAGCAACAAACGCCGGAGGAATCAAAGGCGGCTGCCAGCAGCGGTCCCCGCCCGGC
>CAZJFQ010000073.1:0-9820 GCA_964545335.1 uncultured Gammaproteobacteria bacterium
CAGGTCGGCGTGGAAGAGCGCGTCGCGAGATTCTGCAAACGCAGCATCAAAAAAGAATCGAAGATTGCCGCACTCAAAATGGCGCTGAGCATGATCGATCTGACGACGCTCGAGGGTCAGGACACGCCGGGTAAGGTTCGCCAGCTCTGTCAGAAAGCGTTACACCTGCACCACAGTCTGCCTGACATTCCCCACGTGGCTGCGGTTTGTGTTTATCCGACCATGGTGAGCGTTGCCAGAGCAGCACTTGGCGATGCAGACATTCGCGTTGCATCCGTGGCGACCGCGTTTCCAAGTGGCATGACGCCGCTGAGCATCAAGCTCGAGGAGACAAAGATCGCCGTCGATCAGGGCGCAGATGAGATCGACATGGTGCTTTCACGCGGAGCGTTCCTGCAGGGTCATTACGAAGCGGTGTTCGACGAGATCGTCGCTGTCAAAGAGGCCTGCGGGCCAGCGCATCTGAAAGTCATACTCGAGACCGGCGAACTCGGCACGCTGGACCGGATTCGGCGGGCAAGCGTCCTGGCCATGCACGCAGGCGCCGATTTCATAAAGACGTCGACCGGCAAGATAAAGCCAGCGGCAACGCTGCCCGTGACGCTGGTCATGCTGCAGGCCATTCGGGATTATAATTACTCCGCGAACCGGCGCGTGGGCATGAAGCCTGCCGGCGGCATTTCCAAAGCCAAACAGGCGATTCAGTATCTGGTCATGTTGCGGGAAACCCTGGGCCAGAACTGGCTGACACCCGAGCTGTTCCGGTTTGGTGCCAGCAGCCTGGCGAATGACGTGCTGATGCAGATCAAAAAGCAGCAGACCGGGGTGTACCAATCGGCGGATTATTTCTCGAAGGACTGAGTGTGGACCAGGAATCCTCAAAACTCGATTTCGATACGGACTGGCAGTACTCCGAGGCACCGGAAAGCACGGATCATATCCGCATCGACGACCGGTACGATCTGTTTATCGGCGGCGATTTTGTTGCACCTCGCAGCGGCAAGTATTTCGACACGATCAATCCGGCGCGTGAAGAAGTACTTTCGAGTGTGGCGCTGGCGGACGGCACGGACGTCGATCGCGCTGTCAAAGCGGCCCGTAAAGCCTACACCAAGGTCTGGTCGAAACTGAAAGCGTCGGAACGCGGCAAGTACATCTACAGGATAGCGCGCGTATTGCAGGAACGAGCTCGTGAGTTTGCCGCCATTGAATCGTTGGACGGCGGCAAGCCAATAAGAGAATCACGGGATATCGACATCCCGCTGGCGGCGGCACACTTCTTTTATTACGCGGGCTGGGCCGACAAACTCGAATACGCATTCCCCGGCAAGCGGCCTGCACCCCTGGGCGTCGCCGGCCAGATCATCCCGTGGAACTTCCCGCTGCTGATGGCGGCGTGGAAGATAGCCCCGGCCCTGGCTTGTGGTAATACGGTGGTTTTGAAGCCCGCGGAAACCACACCGCTTACCGCGCTCAAGCTGGCCGAGGTTGTCCGGGATGCAAACCTGCCCCCGGGAGTCGTCAACATCATTACCGGGGCCGGCGATACCGGAGCGGCGATCGTCGAGCATCCCGACATCGACAAGATCGCGTTCACCGGTTCGACCGAGGTCGGACGACTGATTCAGCAGCGTCTCGCGGGAACGCCAAAAAGATATACGCTGGAACTCGGCGGCAAGGCCGCCAATGTGATCTTTGCCGACGCGGCCATCGACCAGGCCGTGGAAGGGATCATCAACGGTATTTTCTATAATCAGGGACACGTCTGCTGCGCCGGTTCCCGATTGCTGGTGCAGGAATCCGTGGCCGAGGAGGTCATCGGCAAGCTCAAAGAGCGCATGGAAACCCTGATCGTCGGTGACCCGCTCGACAAGAACACGGATATCGGCGCCATCAACTCCAGGGCACAACTCGAAAAGATCGAGTTTTATTTAAAATTGGGCGCAACGGAAGGCGAGGTATACCAGAGCTCCTGTTCAGTGCCTGAGCGTGGTTACTGGTGCCGGCCGACTCTGTTTACCGGAGTATCTCAATCCAACCGTGTCGTGCAGGAAGAAATTTTCGGGCCGGTACTCGCCATCCAGACCTTCCGGACATTTGACGAAGCGCTGGATAAGGCCAATAACACGCCCTACGGCCTGTCCGGCGGTGTCTGGACTGACAAGGGCGCGAAGATTTTCAAAATGACGCGCGGCATGCGCGCGGGCGTTATCTGGGCGAATACATTCAACAAGTTTGATCCGACTGCGCCGTTTGGCGGTTACAAGGAAAGCGGGATGGGACGCGAAGGCGGTCTGCACGGCCTGGGCGCCTACGTTGCCCTGACTTGAGGAATCGATGCATGGGTAACACGGGCAAAGTCAGTATGCGCGGTGCTGACGATCGCACGGCTGCTGCGTCAACAGCCGGCAGTAAAGCCGGCGATGCCGGGACGACGCCTTCCCGCATACCCGTTGCAAAAACGTACAAGATCTATCTCGGCGGAAAATTCATTCGATCGGAATCCGGGCGTTATTACCCTCTGCAACGCGACGGCGGTCCGGTCATCGCCAACATCTGCCGCGGCAGCCGCAAAGATTTTCGTGAGGCGGTGGTCGCGGCGCGAAATGCCGTGAGCAGCTGGTCAGCGGCCAGCGCCTTTTTGCGGGGCCAGATTCTCTACCGGGTCGCGGAGATGCTCGAAGGCAGAAACGAGCAATTTGTTTCGGAACTGACGGCGGAGGGACTGACAAAAGCCCGCGCACGTACCGAAGTTGCCGCGGCAACGGACCGGCTCGTGTACTACGCCGGCTGGACCGATAAGTATCAGCAGGTTTTCAGCGCGGTCAACCCCGTGAGTTCGTCGCATTTTGTGTTCTCGGTCCTCGAGCCCATGGGTGTAGTGGCTATCCTGGCGCCGGCAACGAGCGGCCTCCTCGGTCTGATTTCCAATATCGCGCCGGTGATCGCCGGCGGAAATACCTGCGTGGTGCTGGCATCCCGTTCGCAACCCTTGTCTGCAATGAGTTTTGCGGAAGTCCTCCACGCCTCTGATGTTCCGCCCGGTGTCGTTAATCTGCTCACCGGGTTCCATAACGAGCTGGCTGAACAGTTCGCGTCGCACATGGACGTCAATGCCGTGGTTTACTGCGACGCGGAAGCGAACGACGCCCGACTCATCGAGGAACAGGCGGCTGGTAATATCAAACGGGTCGTCTCCCGCGCTGGCATCAAGTGGGCCGCCTCTTCTGCCCAAAGTCCCTACTACATCAAGGACACCCAGGAAACAAAAACGACCTGGCACCCGGTCGGAGTCTGACTAACTTCGATCGCGCCGACTCACCAGCTCAGCCGCAGACTCTTCAGACCACGAAACACCAGACCGGCACTGAACTCAGGCCGGGGCTCGTCCAGTTGCAGGCCCGGCAGACTTTTCAGCAATGTCTCGAACAGCACCTGCAGTTCGAGTCGGGCCAGCGGTGCACCAATACAGAAGTGAACAGCGCGGCCAAATGCGAGATGCCGGTTGGGGGTCCGTGTGACGTCGAATCGATCGGGGTCGGGAAAAGCCTGTGGGTCACGGTTGGCGGAACCGTACAGGAAACCGACCACGTCTCCCTTATTGAAGTCCCGGCCGTTGAACTGCATATCTTCGAGCACGAATCGATGAAAAAAATGCAGCGGCGGATCATACCGAAACATCTCATCGATCGCGGATGGGATGATCGACATATCTTTTTCGAGTCGTTGTCTCTGATTCTTGTGTGAGAACAGAGCCAGCGCACCATTGCCGGCCGCATTGACCGTCGCTTCATGACCGGCGTTGAGAAACAGCATGCAGCTGGCGATCAATTCGTCGTCGCTCAGCCGCTCGCCCTCGGACTCGACGCCGGCCAGCAGACTGATCAGGTCTTCTGCAGGCCGGGCGCGACGTTGCTGCGTAAGCGCCCGGAGCATGTCGGCAAAATCCCTGGTCGCCGCCTCGGCTGCCCGCCGATCGGCTTCCGTGTGATTCTTCTCGTACAACCTGACGATAGCAGCCGACCAGGGACGCAGACGGTGTCGCTCTTCAGGAGGCCAACCGAGCAGTTCCGAGATCATGAAAACCGGCAGCGGTACCGCGAGATCCGCAACAAATTCCATCTGTCCCTGTGGCCGGAGGTCGGAAATCAACTCATCAGTCAGCTCCTGCACCCTTGACCGAAGATTCCGGATGCGCACCGCATTGAATGCCTTGGCAAGCAGCCGTCGTACCCGGCTGTGATCCGGACCGTCGGTTTCGAGCAGGTTGACCCGGACATAGCGACTGTAGTTCGGCAACTGGTCCCAACCTTCCGCGCGCCGCCTTTCAGCGACCTCCTCGGGTGCAAGAACGTGATCCATCGTGCGCCCGAGCCGAGAGTCGCCCAGCAAACAGGCAATATCAGCGTAGCGCGAGACGAATGTCAGGCCGAATTCTTCGGAAAAGAAAAGCGGGTGCTCTGCCCGCATCCGCGCATAAATTGGATACGGGTTGTCGGCAAACTCCGGACTGTACGGTTTGAATTCCATGCCGCTTACAAGTTAACTGATGTGAGAGCGTTGGGAAGGTTGAGACTGTCAGCCAACGCAGGATACCGGCGTTACTCCCCGAATATTCTGCGCAATGTGTCTTTTCCAAGTCGCGGGCCGACTTGTTGGATGACCGCCGTGGCGACTCTTGTCCCGAGTTCGGCACACTCCTTCAACGGCTGGCCCGTGGTCCAGCCAAAAAGAAATGCGGCTGCGTACGCATCACCGGCACCGGTAGTATCGACGACTTCGTCCACTGCGACAGCTTCCTGATGAATCCTCGCCTCGCCGTCGACAATGATGGAGCCCTTTTCTGAGCGGGTTACGGCGAAAATCGCGCCGGTTGCGGCTGCCGAAGTCAACGCATCGTCAAGGTTTGAAGTCGTAAACAACTGCATGACTTCACTGTCGTCCGCGATCACGAGCCGCACGGGACCATTGACTGCATCGAGAAAAGCTGCCCGGTGACGATCGACGCATTGATCGTCCGACAGGGACAGCACGACCGGGATATCTCTTTGACGCGAAATCGCCAGTGCATGTTCAGCGGCCTGCTTCTGATTGGGCGTATCCCAGACATAGCCTTCGAGCATGATTGCGCCCGGTGCGGCTATGGTCGTCTCGTTGACGTCTTCGGTGCTGAGCTCGACGCTGGCGCCCAGATAAGTCTGCATCGTGCGCTGACCGTCGGGGGTAATCAGGATATAGCTGCGGGCGGTCGGCGCACCGTCACTGGCCGGTACCAGGCGGACATCGACCCCCAGTGATTTCATATCGTGGTGAAAGATCCGGCCCAGCTGGTCATCCCGGACACGACCGATGTACGCGGCCCGGCCACCCAGGCTGGCGAGTCCTGCGACCGTGTTGGCAACTGAACCCCCGGACATTTCCGTTGCAGGCCCCATCCTCGCATACACATCTTTTGCTCGCGCCTCATCGATCAGTGTCATGGAGCCTTTTGGCGCATCGATATCGGCAAGGAATTCCTCTTCGACGTGGGCGAGAACATCAACAATGGCGTTGCTGATTCCGAGGACTTCGAGTGGCGCTTTCATATTCCTGTCAGTGGATGGGTTCACAAAACCGGAGGCTGTTTACTTCACAGCCCGTGCCAGGTCAAGCCGGGTCGTTGCCGGCGACCCTATCGGCCAGACGAAACCCGGCAATTCGGAATACTTGTCGCAGGCATTCTTCAAACTCGGATTCTGCATTGCGCTCCAGCCGGGTCCCGCAGGCATCGATGATCTCACCGACACTCAGGTCTTTAACCGCGACAATAAACGGAAAGTCGAATTTTTTTTCATAGGCGTCATTGAGCCTTGCAAGTTGTTCGCGATCGCTGGCCGCCGCCGCCGACAATCCGGCCGAAACCTGTTCCGTATGCGATTGCTCTGTAAGACTCGACAGGATGCCAAGCCGCGGGTGTGCCCGCAGCAACGCAAGCACTTGCTGCCGATCGGCTTTACCGACCGCGAGCTGCATCGCGTCAGCGATTGCTGCCCGGTCCGCAAACGGGCGCGACGCCCAGGCAAGTTCCGCAACCCAGGGACTGTGCTCGTAGATTTTCCCGAACGCGCGGACGAAAGCGGATCGGTCCATTTCGTTGACCGCGTCGATACTGATCGTTGTCGTCATGCCGGGGGCGGAATGTCGTTGCTGGCGGGATGGCGGGCAATCCAGTGACGGGCGATATCCACGCGTTTACAGATCCAGACGTCCTGATATTTCTGCACGTAGTCGAGAAATTTCTGCAGGGCACCCAGCCGGCCCGGCCGCCCGGCCAGACGACAGTGCAGACCCACGGACATCATCTTCGGCGCTGTGTCCCCCTCCCGATAGAGCACATCGAAGGCATCTTTGAGGTATGCAAAGAACTGATCACCCGTAGACAGGCCACCCTGAGTTACAAACCGCATATCGTTGCAGTCGAGCGTATACGGAATGACCAGGTGCTGCGTGCCATCAACGCTTTCCCAGTAAGGCAGGTCATCGGCGTAGGAATCCGAGTCATAAAGAAAACCACCATATTCGACGATCAGGCGGCGTGTATTCGGACTGTCACGTCCGGTATACCAGCCAAGGGGTCTTTCACCGACCAACGCCTCGATTGCTTTTACTGCCCGGTCGACATGTTCCCTTTCGGTCGCTTCATCGACAGACTGGTAATCGATCCAGCGCCAGCCGTGGCTGGCGATCTCGTGCTTGCCCGCCAACATCGCCTGAACGACTTCAGGATTTCTCTGTAACGCCATTCCGACGGCGAATACGGTCACCGGCAATGCCCTTTGTTCGAAAACCCGAAGCAACCGCCAGACACCGGCCCGGCTGCCGTACTCGTACAGCGACTCCATAGACTTGTGGCGAACGCCTGGCAAAGGCTTCGCATTGGTCATTTCGGACAGGAAGGATTCCGACGCCGGATCACCATGGAGGATGTTCTGCTCTGCCCCTTCCTCGTAGTTGAGAACGATCTGCAGGGCGAGTTTCGCGCCGGCCGGCCATTGCGGGTCCGGCACGTTGGACCCGTAACCCACCATGTCTCTGGGATAATCAGTCGTCATGCGAATACAAGGTTGTCCGAGCGTTACTCGTTGTGAACCTATTATAATGTGTCTGCATCCGACGCCGTCAAAGCAATGCCAGAACCAGCGGAAAAAACAGCCCAACTGATCGGCATGGTGAACCTCGCCGATGCCCGCCTCGGTGCCGAAGTCGTGCATGCAACGGATGAATTTTTCGCGCCGAAGGAACGCCTGCTCAATCCGAACGAACCGATATCGCGCCCGGACACCTTTGATGAAAAGGGTCAGTGGATGGACGGCTGGGAAACCCGCCGCCGCCGCCGCGAGGGACATGATTTCTGTATCATCAAACTCGCCCGTCCCGGTGTAATCGAACAGATCGACATCGATACCCGGCATTTCACAGGCAACTTTGCGCCCCAGTGTTCCATCGACGCCACGGCATCAGACGATCCTGCAAACGCCGCGACCAAGTGGACATCGATTCTGCCGGTCTCCCGATTGCGCGGAGATGATCACAATTTTTTTTCCATCGAGAGCGACGTTGCGTGGCAAAACCTGCGACTGAACATTTTTCCCGATGGCGGAATCGCAAGGCTGCGCGTCTACTGTGACGAAGAAAAGGAACCTGCCCGTCTCGATGAAGCCGTGCTGATCAGCGGCGAAAACGATCATCACTGGTCCGGAATCGCCGACGAGGAAATCATCGACCTGTTTGCAAAAGAATGTGGCGGCCAGGCACTGGAATGCAACGACCAGCATTTCGGAGACATCGAACGACTGAATGGACCGGGACGTGGCAAGAATATGGGCGACGGTTGGGAGACCAGGCGCCGGCGGGAACCCGGTTTTGACTGGGTCATCGTGAAGCTGGGTCACCCGGGTATCATCAAAGAGGTCGAGATCGATACCGCTCATTTCCGTGGCAATTCCCCGGCCGGCGTCTCGCTGAATGCCGCCCTGGTCCATCAACCCGCGGGCGGATCCCTGGCCGCTTCCAGTCTGAACTGGCCGGAGCTGATGCCGCGACAACCCGTCGAACCCGATACCCAGAACCGATTCAGCGCCGAACTGCTGGATATCGGCACCGTTACACACGTGCGTATCAACCTGCATCCGGACGGAGGTCTGTCACGTGTCCGTCTGCGCGGAACTATCTCCCGGGCGTGAGCACGATAAGACTCGAACCGGTTCCGCTTACGGTGGCCGCTTTCAAGCCCTTCGGCGATGTGGTCGAAGATTCCGGTGACGCGGAGTTGATCAACCAGGGCACCTCACAAAAGTTCGCCGACCTGGCGGCCATTGAGGTCGACACGGAAGACGGTAGAACCGGCGTGAGCATTTACGACACGGCGCCAGCCAGTTTCCCGCTTACGATTCGTGCACTGGAAAGACATCCGCTGTCGAGCCAGTTGTTCATGCCATTGTCGGTCAGTCCATTTCTGATCGTGGTGGCGGAACCCGGCGACGCGGTTGATCCCGGAAGCGTTCGGTCATTTATCAGCAACGGTCGGCAGGGCGTCAATTATCGTCCCGGCACCTGGCATCACCCGTTGATCGCGTTAAACAACCCGACCCGTTTCCTCGTAGTCGACCGCGAGGGGCCGGGCGACAACTGTGACCTGTTTCAGTTCGCCGCCGGCGACGAAGTGATCGTCGAAGTAGCGCCGACGTCAGACTGACCCGATTCGCCAAAGCGACCTATTCGACACCGGCTCCACCCGCAAACCAGGCTGCCAGAACAGCGCGCTCCTCGTCGGTCATTTCCGTCGTATTGGCCAGCGGCATCGTACGAGTTACGACCGCCCGCTCATATATGCGTGCCGACCATGCAGAAATTTCCTGTGGTGAATCGAACGTGACGCCGGCTGCCGGCACCGGTGCTGTCGGATGGGTCGGAGACGATGAGTGACAGGCGACACAGCGTTCAGAAATGATTTGTTGCACCTGGCTGAAGTTCACGTCTCCCGCTGTCGCTGATCCCCGATCTGCGTCGCTGCCGTAAGGCAGCGCGAGAACCAGTAGCACGAAGATTGCCAACGAAGCCAGCGGCAGTGCGATGACATTCCTGCCCTGGTTGCGAAGATTGAAATAATGCCGGATCAGCCCGCCGAGAATGAACAGCACAAAGAGAATCAGCCAGTTATAAGCGTGTCCCCAGACAAAGGCATAGTGCGGACTGATCATGGTGAATACGACCGGGAGCGTCAGGTAGCTGTTGTGCACCGATCGCTGTTTAGCCCTGCGAGCGAGCGCCGGATCGGGGTCGCGGTTTTCAAGTTTGGCCGCAACGAGTTGTTTCTGGGACGGAATGATGACCCTGAATACATTAGCCGCCATGATCGTCCCGAGCATGGCGCCGACCTGAAGAAATGCGCCGCGGCCGCTAAACAGAAGGCTGAGTGCCCAGCACAAACCAAGAACGGCAATACCACCCACGCTGGCGGTCCAGGCCGGGGACATCGGCAGTGAACACAGGACGCAATACACGTACCAGCCAGCAACCAGCAATGCCACGCTGACGGCAATCGCTGTCGCCGGGCTGATTGCGGTGACGCGCGGATCGATCAGGTAGGTGTCGGCATGCAGGTAGTACACCACGATCATCAGCAGGAAACCGGTCATCCACGTGAAATAGGCCTCCCATTTGAACCAGTGCAGCGGTTCCGGCAACTCCCGGGGAGCTACTTTGTACTTCTGGGAATGATAAAACCCACCGCCGTGAACCGCCCACAGATCACCCGTGACGTCGTTGTTTTCAGGATCGC
>CAZJFQ010000074.1:0-9777 GCA_964545335.1 uncultured Gammaproteobacteria bacterium
AGAATCTGGGCCATCTTTATCAGATGTAACAACAAATGTATGGCCGCGGTCTTCTGCAAACTTTCGCAGACCAAGTTCACCAGAAACACATCCAAGAAGATCCCCAGGATTAAAATCTATTGCGTTTGGTGATGGCGTTGTTTGTCCATCAGGATAATTAGATAACTTGGGAATATCGGCACGGGCGTATTTTGGTGGATATCCATCTACAGGATCATCATATAAAACGCACACGATCTTTAGTTTTTCTTTACTCATTTTTGCACCTATTTTATCTAGTTGTAGACTCCATAATACGTCCTACACGGCCGAGCTTCATAAGCCCGCCTACGCACCGCACGCACAAAAAAATGATTCTACCCCACGTCGAGTTCCACCAACAACGGTAATTGCTGGCATTCACCAAAATCTCATACGGCCATATACGGGCATTCAATTCGCCGCCTACAACAGTCTCGGGGCGGATTGATTCTGTTATCCAGCGCCGGACAAGGACGAATAAGACTAGATTGAAGGTTTTACAGGCGGTTCCAAGCCTTTCTCTCTTAACCAAGCGGGGTTGAAAAGACGGGACTGATAACGTGCGCCGCTATCGCACAAAAGCGTGACGATCGTATGCCCTGAGCCCAAGGCCTTAGCGACACGGATAGCGGCAGCAACATTGATTCCAGACGATCCGCCGAGAAACAGGCCTTCTTCGTAAAGCAAGCGATAAACGATATCGACGCACTCCTGGTCAGGAATCATTTCAGCGTCATCAATCGGCGCACCTTCAAAGTTGGCAGTTATTCGCGTGCTGCCGATACCTTCACTGATAGAGGCACCACCGACGACTTTGGGTTCCCCGTGTTTGATGTAATGCCAGGTTGCTGTCCCGGTCGGGTCGGCCAAAACGGTAAGAATGTTCGGGTTCTTCGACTTGAGAAAAATTGAGGCACCCCCCAAAGTGCCACCAGTACCCGACGTAGATACAAAAGCGTCAACCTTGCCGTCGGTATCGCGCCAGATTTCAGGTCCTGTGGTCTGGATATGCGCCTCCCGGTTTGCGAGATTGTCGAATTGATTTGCCCATATGGTGTTTTCCATTTGGCTCGCTAGACGGCCGGCGATTTTCTGATAGTTATTTGGCTCCTTGTAGGGTGCGGCGGGCACCGGCCGTACTTCGGCACCGAGGGCTCGGAGTAGTTCGAATTTCTCGGGCGATTGAGTTTCGGGCATCACAATGACGCAGCGATAGCCTCGTGCGTTGCAAATATGAGCAAGCCCTATGCCTGTATTTCCAGCGGTTCCTTCGACAACCGTGCCACCGGGTTCGAGTTCTCCGTTGGCTTCAGCGGCCAGAATAATAAATTTGGCGGCCCGATCCTTGACTGAACCACTCGGGTTCATAAATTCGGCTTTGCCGAGGATCTCGCAACCGGTCTCTTCGCTCACGCCTTTTAGCCGGATCAACGGCGTGTTACCTACCGAATCTACGAAACCATTATTATATTTCATGATGGTCGATCGTCTTACAGTACTCCAACGGTGAGGTCATCCTGCGCATCATCGCACTTATCGATGACGCCAACGTCGTGGAACATATCCTCAAGCACCTCAAGGTATGGAACCCGATACCAGACCCGATCTCGCCGGCAGGTCCCGATCCGCACGGGCCAAAAGGCGAGACACTCCCGTTCACCTATCACCGGCTGCCGAGTGCTGTGCGAGCTTTTCCCAGGGAGATGTAAGAAGCGGCTGCCAGCATGCTCAGGATTGTTTTTCCAGCACGGACGATTTGGGTCGATCGCTACCTATGTGAGGCAGTGAGCGACTACGAACTTGTCGAGATTAGGTACAGTGGGGGATACTCATCGGTACGATCGCTCATCAAGTGCTCCATCGTCGCCCGCGAAACTCCGCCGTTGCGATTAGCGTAAAGTCTAGAAAGTGCTTGTAAGAGGCTGATTTAAAGAACAATTAGGCGCGTAGCTCAGTGGTAGAGCACTACCGTGACATGGTAGTGGTCGGTGGTTCGATCCCACCCGCGCCTACCAGTTTCTTGCGGCAAGCAAGCAACGGGCCACAGTGATCAGGTAACAGGAATCACGCATTGAGCGGCCCGGCGACTGCCGGGCCGCTTTGTTTTGCTTCCCGAACAGGATGCTGAGTCGGCGTTGACTTTGCTGGCTGAGGACTGCATTCTGGCGCCGCCAGCGGAGTACAGCAGCTGCGGCTTTTACGTGTTGCTTAAGGGCGTCCTTTAGGAGGCCCTTTTTTGGTGGTCCGGCAGTATTGTCGGGGCCAGGACCGAGAAAACAGGATTACATGCCAGTTATTACACTGCCGGATGGCAGCACCAAGACATTTGATGCGCCGGTAACAGTCCGGGAGGTGGCGGAGTCCGTTGGCTCCGGTCTGGCGCGTGCGGCTCTGGCGGGCAAGGTTGATGGTCGCCTGGTCGATCTGTCGTTCGTGGTGGCTACCGACTCCGACGTCGCGATCGTGACCGATAAGGATAACGAAGGGCTGGCGATCATCCGCCATTCCACCGCGCACCTGCTGGCACAGGCTGTCAAAGAGTTGTTTCCAAAGGCCCAGGTGACGATCGGACCGGTCATTAAAGACGGGTTTTACTACGATTTCGCGTTCGAACGGCCGTTTACACCGGATGATCTGGTGGCGATCGAAAAGAAAATGGCCGAACTGGCCAAAGCCGACTTCGAAATAAACCGAAAGGTTCTGCCGCGGAGCGACGCGATTGAGTTCTTCCGCAGCCAGGGCGAACTCTACAAGGCTGAAATCATCGAAGGGATCCCCGCCGACGAGGAGATCGGGCTGTATGGCCAGGGCAACTGGCTCGACCTCTGTCGTGGTCCTCACGTGCCAAGGACCGGTCGGCTCAAAGCGTTCAAGCTGACCAAGCTTGCCGGCGCGTACTGGCGCGGCGATTCGAACAACGAAATGCTGCAGCGGATCTACGGGACCGCCTGGCCGGACAAGAAATCACTAAAAGATTATCTGATCCGGCTCGAGGAAGCGGAAAAACGCGACCATCGCCGCTTTGGAAAAGCGCTGGATCTGTTTCATACCCAGCGAGAAGCGCCGGGGATGGTGTACTGGCACGACCGGGGCTGGACCATTTATCGCACCATCCAGGATTATATTCGTGGCCGTCTGCGGGAGGCCGGGTACCAGGAAGTCCAGACACCCCAGATCGTCGATCGCAGCCTGTGGGAAAAATCCGGCCACTGGGACAAGTTCGGCAACAGTATGTTTGTCACCGGATCCGAAGATCGCCAGTATGCGATCAAGCCGATGAATTGCCCCGGCCACGTGCAGATATACAACCGCGGACTACACAGCTATCGCGATCTGCCATTGAAGATGGCCGAATTCGGCTCCTGTCATCGGAATGAAGCAAGCGGGACATTGCACGGACTGATGCGCGTGCGCAATTTCGTCCAGGACGACGCCCATATTTTTTGCACTGAAGCGCAGATCAGCGATGAAGTTGCCGATTTTATCGGCCTGTTGTTCAGTGTCTATTCTGATTTTGGGTTCGATGAAGTCCTCGTCACTTTCGCGACCCGACCGGAGCAGCGGGTCGGTGACGATGCGCTCTGGGACCGGGCCGAACAGGCGCTGGAACAGTCTCTCAAGTCTCTTAAACTCGATTTTGTCCTCGAGCCCAATGCAGGCGCCTTCTACGGGCCGAAGATCGATTTTTCGCTGAAGGATTCCATCGGCCGTGTCTGGCAGCTCGGGACCTGCCAGCTCGACTTTTCCATGCCGCAACGATTGGATGCAATCTACGTCGCCGAAGACGGTAGCCGGCCGACCCCGGTAATGATCCACCGTGCCATCCTCGGCTCACTGGAACGGTTTATCGGCATCCTGCTGGAGCACTACGCGGGCAGCCTGCCGACCTGGCTGGCGCCGGTACAGGCGGTCGTACTGACCATCACGGACCGGCAAAACGGTTATGCTGAACAAGTTGCGGAATCGCTGATAAATCAGGGATTTCGGGCAACAGCGGACTTGAGGAACGCAAAGATCGGCTTTAAAATCCGCGAACACACGCTACAACGTATTCCGTATCTCCTGGTCGTCGGTGACCGGGAGGCAGAATCGGATACCGTGGCCGTGCGCACGCGTACCGGAGAAGATCTCGGCAGTCTCGCATTCGACGAGTTCGTCGGGAAATTGAATTCGGATATCGCGAGCCGCGGCCGCACTGTTTTGGAGGAGTAATATATCGCCGCACCACGACGAGTACAGAGAGTACGCCGCAACGATCAGATAACGGCGTCGGAAGTCCGGGTTATCGGGGCCGACGGTGAACAGGCTGGTGTATTGCCTTTGGAGGAGGCGATAGATCTGGCCTACGACGCTGATCTTGACCTGGTGGAGGTCTCGCCGACGGCCGATCCTCCGGTCTGCCGAGTCATGGACTACGGAAAGTACCAGTTCGAGCAGAGCAAAAAGGCGCACGTGGCCCGCAAAAAGCAGAAGATTATCCACGTCAAGGAAGTGAAGTTTCGTCCCGGTACGGAAGAAGGCGACTATCAGACCAAACTCAAGAATCTGGTTCGCTTTCTGACCGCCGGCGATAAAACCAAGGTGACTGTTCGTTTTCGCGGCCGGGAGATGGCGCACAAGGAGCTTGGCAGGTACATGCTGGATCGCGTCAAGGCGGATCTGGCCGAACTGGCCATCGTCGAGCAGGAACCTGCATTCGAAGGCCGGCAGATGGTCATGATTTTTGCGCCGAAGAAAAAGTGAGTGTCAGCTCATTTTGTTGATGTTCCGCCCTGTTCGGGCCTCAGGAGGTTCCGACCTGGCTATAAAGGAGTAAGTAATGCCCAAGATGAAGACCAATCGGGGGGCTGCAAAGCGTTTTCGCCGCACAGCAGGCGGCGGTTTCAAACGCGGGCAGTCCTATCTCAACCACATCCTTACCAAGAAGAGCACCAAGCGTAAGCGTCATCTGCGTTCGACCGAGAGCGTAGCCAATGCTGATGTTAAAAGCGTACGCCGGCTCTTGCCGTACAGCTAGAGGGAGTTAACGATATGGCCAGAGTCAAACGTGGTGTGGTTGCCAAAGCGCGCCACAACAAAGTGCTTAAAAAAGCCAAAGGCTATTACGGTGCGCGTCACAAAACTTTCAAGGTGGCCAAGCAGGCCGTCATCAAGGCCGGGCAGTATGCGTATCGTGATCGTCGCACTCGCAAGCGGATGTTCCGTGCCTTGTGGATCACGCGCATCAATGCTGCCGCACGCCTGCACGGCCTGAGTTACAGTCGATTGATCAACGGCCTCAAGAAGTCCGAGATCGAGATCGATCGAAAGGTCCTGGCTGATATCGCCGTGCATGATCCCGATGCTTTTGCTCAGATCGCGGAAAAGGCGAAGTCCAGGCTCGCGGGATAGTGGGGCCGCCGTCAGAGTTACATAAGGCGCGTGCCCGGGATGAGGGCGCCTCGGCGCCCCGACTTGAAGTCTGGAGTCTGGAGCCTGACTGACTGCCGTGCACGACCTCGATCAGCTGATCAAAGATGCCGAGTCTGCGGCTACGGACAGCGCCGATCTCAAGGCGCTGGACAACGTGCGGGTGCGATTCCTTGGCAAGAAAGGCGCACTTACCGAGTTGCTCAAGAATGTCGGCAAACTCCCTGCCGATGAACGGCCCAGCGCCGGTCAGAAGATCAATCAGGCGAAGCATAAGGTCAGCGCTGCCATTGACGTGCGCCGCCACCAGCTCGAACGTGCAACACTCGATGAGCAACTGAAAGCGGCCTCGGTCGATGTCACCCAGCCGGGACGCGGTCAGGTACCGGGTGGTTTGCACCCCATTTCCCGGACCTTGCGCCGGATCGAGATACTGTTCCGCCAGGTTGGGTTTGAGGTACGTGAGGGTCCGGAAATCGAAGACGATTTTCACAACTTCGAAGCGCTCAATATCCCGGCGCATCATCCGGCGCGTGACGAAATGGATACCTTTTATCTGACCAACGGGCTGTTGTTGCGTACGCATACGTCCCCGGTACAGATCCGTGCAATGAAAGAAGGCCGCTTGCCGCTGCGACTGATTGCACCGGGACGTGTTTACCGGCGAGATTCCGATCTCACACATACACCGATGTTTCACCAGGTCGAAGGGCTGATGGTGGACGAAAATATCAGCCTGGCAAATCTGAAAGCGATCCTGCACGGATTCGCGCAACAATTTTTCGAGCGGAGTCTGAAAATTCGTTTTCGACCGTCTTATTTTCCGTTCACGGAACCGTCCGGCGAAATGGACATTGAATGTGTGAATTGTTCCGGCTCGGGGTGCCGGATTTGCTCACAAACGGGTTGGCTGGAAATTCTGGGATGCGGAATAGTCCACCCAAATGTTTTCAAAGCGGTCGGTATCGATAGTGAACGGTATACCGGTTATGCGTTCGGCATGGGTGTGGAACGCCTGGCGATGCTGCGTTACCGGGTCAACGATCTCAGGACGTTCTTCGAGAATGACCTGAGATTTCTGCGCCAGTTCAACTAGCGGGACGATGGGTCGATGAAATTCAGTGAAGCCTGGTTACGCGAGTGGGTAAATCCGCCGGTTTCGACCACGGAGCTGACCGAGCAATTGACCATGGCGGGGCATGAAGTAGAGGGCGTCAAACCGGCTGCGCCTGATTTCAGCAAGGTTGTGATCGGCGAGGTGCTCAAGGTTGAGAAACACCCGGACGCCGACAAACTGACGGTGTGCGAGGTCAATGTCGGTGACAGTAAGCCGCTGACGATTGTCTGCGGTGCCAGCAATGTCTATGCCGGGATGATTGCCCCGACAGCGGTGCCGGGGGCGCACCTGCCGGGCGGCAAGATTCGCAAGACCAGGCTGCGTGGCGTCGAGTCCCAGGGCATGTTGTGTTCGGCCGTCGAACTCGGTTTGGGTGAAGACGCGGCCGGCATTCTCGATCTCGGTTCGGGCGCGGAGGCGGGCACCAACCTGCGAGTCGCTTTGTACCTCGACGACTCGATTATCGAACTCAAATTGACACCCAATCGCGGCGATTGCCTGGGCCTGGCCGGTGTCGCACGTGAGGTGGGTGTCATCAATCGGATTGATGTCACGCGACCGGTAATCAAACCGGTGCCGGCAAAAATCAAGGACACTTTTCCGGTGCGCCTGGATGCGCCGGATGGTTGTCCGCGATACGCAGGCCGGGTGATTCGAAACATTCGAAGCGGCGCCATAACGCCGGCCTGGATGCAGGAAAGACTGCGCCGCTCGGGACTGCGATCTATCCATCCCGTGGTTGACGTAACCAACTATGTGATGCTGGAACTCGGTCAGCCGATGCATGGTTTCGATCTTGCGACCCTGAAAGGTGGAATAGTCGTCCGTTACGCAAAAAAGAATGAAAAACTGACCCTGCTTGACGGCCGTGAAGTAACGCTGTCCGACGATGTACTTATGATTACCGACGACAGCGGACCACGAGCTGTTGCCGGGATCATGGGCGGTGAGAATTCGGGTGTAACAGATGCCACCATCGATGTGTTTCTCGAGTCGGCGTTTTTCAGCCCGATGACAATTGCCGGCCGCGCACGACGGTACGACATGCATACCGATGCGTCGCATCGATTTGAACGCGGCGTCGCTGCGGATCTGCAGGAACAGGCGATTGAACGGGCAACAGTCTTGCTGATTGACATCGCCGGTGGCGAGCCGGGACCGACTCAAGTTACCGAGTCGGCACGGCATGTTCCGCAGCCGGGTGCGATGACTTTGCGACGCGAACGACTGGACCGGGTGCTCGGTGTCGAAATACCCGACAAGGATGTCACCGAGATTTTGACCCGGCTCGAGATCCGAACCAAAAAAGGCAAGGACACCTGGCAGGCGACCGCCCCGGCGTTTCGCTTTGACCTGGCGATAGAAGATGACCTGATCGAGGAAGTGGGCCGCATTTATGGCTATGACCGGATTCCGGAAACCGATTCCACCGTGGCGTTGACCGTTGCGCCGGTAACCGAGACCCGGCTGCCGCTGGACAGGGCCCGGGACATGCTTGTGGCGCGGGGTTATCAGGAGGTTATCACCTACAGCTTTATCGACCCGGACCTGGGCAAGCTGTTCGACCCGGATACGGAGCCACTCAGGCTGTCCAACCCGATTTCCAGCGATCTTTCTGTCATGCGGACGTCCCTTTGGCCAGGACTGATCACGGTGCTGCAGCAGAATCTGGCCCGTCAGCAGGATCGGGTGCGGATTTTTGAGTCGGGTCTCAAATTCCCCGTAACTGAAAAGAAATTTGAACAGCAGAATGTACTTGCTGGTCTTGTGTACGGATACGGTTTGCCCGAGCAATGGGGATGTAAAGAACGCGAAACTGACTTGTTTGACATAAAATCAGATATCGGCGCGTTGTTACATATGACCGGACGCAAGCATGAATATGTTTATAGTGCAGCGGAACATGCTGCGCTGACACCCGGACAAACTGCGCTTCTGGAGTACCAGGGTTCCGCTGCCGGTTGGGTGGGCGCGATGCATCCTGAAATTGTGCACAGACTCGAGCTCAAAAAGACGCCGTATGTCTTTGAATTGTTGATTGACACTGTATTTGCCGCGAACGTGCCGTCATATGAGCCGATTTCCAAGTATCCGGCCATTCGCAGAGATATTGCAGCGATCGTCGATGAATCGGTTACCATTAATGATATAAAAAAAGTGGTACAAGCCGAAGCTGGTTCGTTGTTAACAGAAGTCTGCGTATTTGACATATACCGTGGACAGGGTATAGATCCGGGACGAAAAAGTGTCGCTTTAGGCTTGATATTACAGGATTTTTCCCGCACTCTTACAGTGCGAGATGCCGATATCGCAAGGTCCGCGGTAGTGACCCGTCTTGAACGGGACCTCGACGCCAAAATAAGAGAATAACAATGATGGCACTCACCAAGGCCGACATGGCTGAGGCTTTGTTTGACGAGCTTGGCCTTAACAAACGCGAAGCACGCGAACTCGTCGATATGTTTTTCGAAGAGTTACGTGTTGCGCTCGAAAACGGCGAGCAAGTGAAGCTTTCCGGTTTTGGTAACTTCGACTTGCGGGACAAGAACGAACGACCCGGCCGCAACCCCAAAACCGGTGAAGAAATACCGATAACCGCGCGTCGCGTCGTTACATTCAGGCCAGGTCAGAAACTGAAAGCCAGAGTGGAGGCTTATGCTGGAACCGGGAAATAACAGCAATCTCCCCCCGATTCCGGGCAAGCGCTATTTCACCATCGGCGAGGTCAGCGAATTGTGCGGTGTGAAACCGCACGTGCTCCGGTACTGGGAACAGGAATTCCCGCAACTCAAACCTGTCAAGCGAAGGGGGAACCGGCGCTATTATCAGCGACAGGATGTGCTGATTATTCGGCAGATCCGCAGTCTGCTGTACGAGCAGGGTTTCACTATCGGCGGGGCGAGACAGAAGCTCGCGGGTCCCGAGGCCAGGGAAGATATCAATCAAAGCCAGCAGATCGTCAAACAGCTCCGGTTGGAGCTCGAAGAGCTGCTGAAGATCCTGCGTCGATGACTCAGGACCAAATTCCAGACTCCCGGAATCAGGTATCAGACCGGCGAGCCCCGAGCGGGCTCGTTTACGTTTTGGATATCCGGTAACATCTCAGTCATTCAAGCCCCAAAAGTCGTCAATTTTCAGCCTTCATTTCGGAGCGTAGCGCAGCCTGGTAGCGCACTTGCATGGGGCGCAAGGGGTCGCGAGTTCGAATCTCGCCGCTCCGACCACCTAAC
>CAZJFQ010000075.1:0-3259 GCA_964545335.1 uncultured Gammaproteobacteria bacterium
CCTTTGGGAGCGGCCCGACGGCCCCGGGTAATGAGCGTACACAGTTCGGCGTAAGCTTTGCGGGTCGGTGCCAGCATTACCAGCCGGAGACCGTCTTCGAGTCTGAACTCGCTGCCGATAATGAGTTTGAGTCCGCATTCCTTTGCTGCCATATGGGCGCGTACGACACCGGCAACAGAGCATTCGTCGGTTAAAGCCAGCGCCTCGTAACCGAGGCGCGCCGCACGGTTGACCAATTCCTCCGGGCTCGATGCCCCGGTAAGAAAGGTGAAATGGCTTAAAGCATGCAGTTCGGCATAAGGGGGACTCATCAGCCGAACACCCCGTGCAGGAACCAGCGCCTTAAACCCCCGCGTTCTCTGAAAATCCAGAGCCGCACATCGTGCCGGTTACTCGCCACGTAGTAATCCCGCGCAACATCCTCATTATCCCACCAGCCGGTTTCGATACGCTCAGGTCCGCTGATCAGAGCCAGCCGCCCCTGATGGCAGGGCTGACCACAATCTACGTCAAGTTGCTCGGGTCTGGTGATGAACCACAGAGGTCTTGGGGGGCAGAGCCCGGATTTTCCGTCGGGGTCTGTCCCCGAAAAATTCCCTGCAAAATCCTTCCGGGGTCTGTCCCCCTGCATGCCCTCGGTGCGGGTCCAGTTTTTTTCAGGTCGATGCTCCGGTTCAAGACACAAACCCGAAACTGCGTCCCTGCCCAGCCGGGCCTTCAGGCGCTCCACCAGTCTGAAACCGTCCTGTCTTTCGAGGTTATCCGGTTGACCCGGAGTTAAGAATAACGCCCGATTTTTTGGATCGAGTCTCGTGACTGGTCCTGTACTAAGGCATACCGCGGTGACAGGAGCAGGCAGTTGTTGCCGGTTCAACCGCTCCGCAACCAGCATGCCCAGGTGGTCCGGATCTCGCGAGAAACGGATCAGTTCCAGGCTGACACGGGTTGCCGGAAGCCGGCGGTGTTTGAGCTCGAGCCTGAACCGGTCGACTGCGCCCTGCCTGACAATGAGAAAACGCCTGAGCTCTTCGAGCAGGCGTTCGCTGGCAGTCAGCAGCAGTTCTGTTTCACGGCTTTCCACCGGCAGTTCCAGTTCTGCCGTAAAACGGTCCGGTGGCAGGTAAGGTGTTAAGACTTCCGGTACTTTCCCTAAGGCCCGGTCCAGCTCGTTGAGACGATCCGGGCCAAAACGGCGTGCAAATCCGTCCCGTGGCAGCCGCAGACAGTCCCGAATCGTCCGTACACCGAGACCGGCAAGACCACGTCGGACCTGCTCCGGCCAGCCGAGGCAACCAAGCGGCAACCTGCCCAGACTTCCCGCCAGCCTGTCGGGATGCGTGATCACAGTTTCGGCACCGGCGCGGGCCAGCCAGAGTGCGCCGAGCGCTGTCGGCGCCACAGAGCGGAAAGCCGAATAACCCTGCCGCTTCAGCCCGGCGGCAAGCTGCCTTGTAAGCGTCTGCAGCCCGCCAAAAAGTTTCAGACTACCGCCGATCTCCAGCAACAGCGCCCCGGGAAACCCAAGATTCACCAGTGAGCTGTACTGGCCGGCCCAGGCAGCCAGCTGCTCAAGGGTCTGCTGCTCGAGGTCTGGCCGACGTTCGAGCACCTCCAGCCCGGGGGCCAGTGCCACGGCTGCAGTAAGCGAAAAACCCAGCCGGATACCTTCGTGGCTGGCTGGCCCGTTGCAGGCCATCACCCGCCGGCAGCTGCCTTTTTTTTCGGCTACTGCGGCCGGCTTGGCCTTATCAGCAAAAACTTCGACAGGGAGACGATAAAAATCCAGGCACAACCACAATCGTTCACTCCGGGCTGTCGGTGTCAGAGCCGGCACGACAGGTTTTGTCGTGGCTGACCCGGCGGGCTGCCGGGAAAACAGGGGGCGGAATCGGAAAGAATTCTGAGTCATTCCTGTTCAGTTATTAGTTCCGAGGAAGACAGCCGGACAGTGCCCGGTTTTTTTGCATCCAAAGGGTTCCGGCGCAATGACTGCTCATCACTTGTCACTCATTGCTCACCGGTGTCAACCATACTTCCGCCGGATACCCTCCCCGGACCTTGATGAGTTCGATTTTCAGTCGCTTGCCTTCCGGGACGAGTTTTAAGCGCAGTGCTGCCGGCGAGGCCTGCATAAAGGTGTCCAGTGGCCGGAACAGAATGCCTAAGCTGGCACCTGTTGCAGCGGCGAGCTGCAGTTGCCTGAGCTCCCGGTCAGCTACTGCCCCCGCCCAGGCAAGTACGGCAGCGCAGACGCCGGCCCGCAAGGCCTGTGCCATGGCCCACAAAGCATCGGTTTCGGTGGCCGGGTGCACCAGCAGTACGCGGGAAAGATTGATTCCGGCGCTGGCAAGGGCCGGAGCATAGGGAATAAAAGGCGGCGCGACCCAGACAATCCAGCGATCTCCCTCGCTGAGGGTCTTAAGGGCCGGGATGAGCAATCTGAGCTCGCCTACGCCATAACGCTCTACCGCGATCTCCGTCAGTGCGCCACTTACCCAGCCGCCGCCCGGGAGCCGCTCATCCAGCCGGGGATAACCGGTGGAAACGGCGCCGGCATCCGCCACAACCTCCCTGCCACGCCAGATCCGGGGATCTTTGAGGAGGTTTCTGAATGCATCTTTACTGGTAGACCTCATTGCGCAGCACGCCCACAACTACGCCCTCGATCACCAGGGGCTGTTTTCTCATATCCACACGGATGGGGGCAAAATCAGGATTCTCCGGCATCAGCCAGACCAGATGGCCCTCCTGGCGGTAGCGCTTTACCGTCACCTCATCCTCCAGTCGGGCGACCACGATCTGTCGGCTGCGTACCTCCGGTGTCCGATGTACTGCCACCAGGTCGCCATCCAAGATCCCCACATCCTTCATACTCATCCCGTGTACCTGCAGCAGATAATGAGGCGTGGGATGAAACAATCTGGGATCGATACGGAAATACGTCTCGATATGCTCCAGGGCCAGGATAGGGCTGCCGGCGGCAACACGGCCTACCAGGGGTAAGCCCATCTGATCACGCAGCGAGTCTTTGAGCTGAATGCCCCGTGATGTACCCGGAAGCAGCTCGATAGCGCCTTTCCGCTGCAGTGCCTTCAGGTGATCCTCAGC
Source organism: uncultured Gammaproteobacteria bacterium (assembly GCA_964545335.1). GTDB lineage: Bacteria > Pseudomonadota > Gammaproteobacteria > Steroidobacterales > CAZJFQ01 > CAZJFQ01. The sequence goes on from CAZJFQ010000075.1 coordinate 3,109, forward strand.
CGCATTGGCTGATTTAAAGCCCAGCTCCCTGGCGATTTCCGCCCGGGTAGGCGGCATCCCGGTTTCTTCTATAGCATGGCGTATCAGGGTCAACACGGCATTTTGACGGGGAGTCAGATCAGTCATATCAGGCACCAGGCTTCAGGACTCA
>CAZJFQ010000075.1:3359-9312 GCA_964545335.1 uncultured Gammaproteobacteria bacterium
ACTGTATAAATAAACAGTATCTGTAATTATATACAGGTTTGCGGCGCTGGCAAGCAGTGCCCGGGGCGCAGGCACCCAGAACAGTTGACGCCTAATTAAAGTGATGCATAACTGGGCGGCACTGCAACGCTAGGCATCTCCCGGGCATCTAACAGCCAGTCCTTAACACACGAAGCCGCAACGCTCGTGAACTTTTGCCGCTCGACCCTGTCTGGAGTAGTCTGCATGACCAGAGGAGACCGGATGCCCTGCCGGGTTTCCCGGACACCCGACTGGGCAGGAACTGTTCCGCCAGACAAAAAGGGCTCTCCATGAATATCAACCAGTACGCGCTGCGTAACCCCGCAGGTATCGCGGTGGTTGTCGCGATCATCTTCCTGTTTGGTCTGTACAGCCTGACCAAGCTGCCCTTGCAACTCTTTCCCGACATCGAGGAACCGGAACTGTCGATCTCCACCGGCTGGCGCGCAGCGTCGCCACGGGAAATCGAATCAGAGATCCTGGAACCACTGGAAGAAGTACTGCAAGGACTCCCCGGCCTGAGCAGTCTCGAAGCCAATGCCGGCCCCGGTTGGTCCTGGATCAACCTAACTTTTGGGCTCGAGACCGACATGCAGCAGACGCTGATCGAAGTGATCAGCCGGCTGAACCGGCTACCGCCGCTCCCCAGGGATGCGACACCGCCACAGATACAGATGAGCGGCGGCGGCGGCGGCGACGCCAACTCGACCCTGATCTGGTTTTTCGTCCAGCTGCTACCAGGCACTCCGGGGCCCATCGAGGATTACCAGCGCACCGTCCTCGACATCCTAAAACCTCGTCTGGAAAGCATTCCGGGTGTCTCCACAGTCGAGATCCCGATGAATTCCGAGGAAGAGCTGCAGATCATTTTTGATCCCTATCGTGCTGCGGAACTCGGTATCCAGATTCCTGCCGTTGCCGCACTCGCGGGAAGCGCTAACGATGTTTCGGGCGGTTTTGTCGACGTGGGGCGGCGTCAATACACTCTCCGGTTTGCCGGTCGCTATACCCCGCAACAACTTAAGGAACTGATTCTCGACTGGCGTGACGGTCGGCCGGTCCGGCTCGGTGATATTGCCGAGATCGAGATCCGGCGTGGCGACGAAAACAACATTGCGATACAGAACGGCAATCCCGCCATGGGTATCCGGGTCGGCAAGGCAACCGGAGCCAATGTACTCGACACACTGAACGCTGTTAAAGCCGCCGTCGCCGAACTGCGTGACGGCCCGATCCAGGAACTGGGTCTGGATGTTCGCCAGTCCTTCGACGCGTCGGTATTTATTTACCGGGCGGTGGGTCTGGTCACCGGTAACCTGTTTATCGGCGTGCTGCTTGCCGTGGGTGTCCTGTGGTGGTTTATGCGGCAGATGAGGGCAACCATTCTCGTAGCCATTGCCATTCCGCTGGCACTGCTGGGCACGTTTGTCGTTCTCAACCTCAGTGGCCGTACGCTCAATGTCATATCGCTTGCCGGACTGGCTTTTGCCGTCGGCATGGTGCTGGATGCGGCCATCGTCGTGCTGGAAAACATTTTCCGGCTCAAGGAACAGGGCGAACCGATCGAAACGGCCGCGGCAAAAGGGACGGCCCAGGTCTGGGGTGCCCTCCTCGCCTCAACGGCAACGACCGTGGCCATCTTTGTGCCTGTAATCTATCTGAAGGACGCGGAAGGTCAGCTGTTTGCCGACCTTGCGCTCACGATCGCCATTGCGGTGATTTTCTCGCTGCTGGTGGCTGTAACCGTGTTACCTACACTCGCCACGCGTTATCTCGGTTCCGCCAAGATCGCAGACACACATGCCGCAAACTGGGAGCGTCTCGCGCGTCGCATCCTGGCACTCACGGATACTCGCAAACGACGTCTGGGCCTGATCGCAGGCCTGATGAGCATCCCTGTCATCGGTACCTGGCTGCTCGTACCCAATCTTGACTACCTGCCCCCGGTAAAACGCGACGCTGTGGACGCTTTTTTCCAGTTTCCGCCCGGCGCGAGCACCGCAATGATCGACGAGGAAATCGTCCAGGTGATGGCGGAACGCTTGCAGCCCTATATGGACGGCGACAAGGAACCGGCACTGAAAAATTACTACATCCTGGTCTGGCCAAATGGCGGCACGATTGGCGCCCGTGTGCTGGATCAAAGTCGGGTTGACGACCTTGTCGCGGTTGTTCGCGACGAGGTGACCGCAGGATTTCCGGATACGCGCGCCTTTGTGGCTCAGGGTAATCTGTTCGGCGGCTTTGGCGACGGCCGCAGCATTTCGATCCATATGCAGTCGTCCGACATCCGCGCCCTCCTCGCGGCGGCACGAGTCGGCATGGGCGTGATTCAACAAGAACTTCCCGGGTCACAGGTTCGTCCGTGGCCCGGCACCGAACTGGCCGAACCGGAACTCAGGATCACTCCTGATGATCAGCGGATAAGTGAAGTCGGCTGGAACCGGGCCACCGTCGCCAACGTGGTGCGGTCGCTCGGCGATGGTGTGTGGATCGGCGAGTACTTTGACGGCGAGAAACGGCTCGATGTCGTATTGCGCGCCGAGGGCTGGGACAACCCTGAAGAACTCGCCGCCGTGCCCCTGGCTACGCCTTCCGGCGCTGTCGTGCCGCTTGGCGAACTGATGCATATAGAGCGCACAGTTGGCCCGAGCCAGATTCGGCGCATCGACCGCAGGCGCACGGTTACACTCGATGTATCGCCACCGCCGAGAATGTCGCTGGAAGAAGCATTGAGCGTACTGAAAACGAAAGTCGAACCCGAATTGCTCGGCGTTCTACCTGCTGACCGATCAATTCAGTACGGTGGCAGCGCTGACAGCCTGAGCAAGGCTGTTCGCAACATGTCGGAAAACTTCATCGTCGCAATCGGCCTGTTGTTCATGCTGATGGCGGCGCTGTTTCGATCACTGCGAGACAGCCTGATCGTTGTTCTTTGCCTGCCACTTGCGACGGTTGGCGGTGTTATCGCGCTGCGCATACTTAATCTGTTTACGTTCCAGACACTGGATCTGTTGACGATGATCGGTTTCATCATCCTTATGGGACTGGTGGTCAACAATGCTATTCTGCTCGTGCATCAGACGCGGGCAGCCGAACGTCAGGGGTTGGGGCGACGGGACGCGGTAGAACAGGCACTCCGGATTCGATTGCGACCGATTTTTATGAGTACGCTGACGAGCCTGTTCGGCATGATGCCGCTCATTCTGATGGCGGGTGACGGCAGCGTCATCTATCGTGGCCTGGCCACAGTCATCGTTGGCGGCATGTCTGTAAGTCTGGTCTTTACCCTGGGACTGCTGCCGAGTCTGCTTCGTCTCGGCGAACAAAAAATGGTACCGTCAGGTTCCGACTTGCGCGGCGAGAAGGGACGCGGCACGACGATTGAGCACGCAACCAGTTGACGCATTATGCGCGACTGTGAGGGCAACGAGATGAGAATATCGATTGGGTTTAAGTGCGCACTGACTGTCTTAGCTTCGGGGCTGTTGCTGCTCGTACAACCCGCGTTGCCGCAGGACAGTGCAGACGCCCCTCCACCGGTGCCGGTAAAGATCTCGGAAGCGGTACTGCAAAACATTGCATCTGTGACGCGGGCGCCTGGCACGGTAGTCAGCCGACACGATGCCCGGATTGCCGCAGAGGTAGCCGGACGACTCACGTGGGTCGCAGAGGCGGGTGAACGCGTCAACCAGGGTGATGTCGTTGCCCGCATCGACGATCGCGCACTTGAGTTACAGCTCAAAGACGATCAAGCAACGATTCGACGTCTGGAAGCCAGCTTCGTGTACATGAAGCAGCAGGTCGAACGGCAACAGCGCCTCGAGCAGCAGAATATCGCCGCACGCGACCAGCTCGACGAAGCCGTATCACAGATGCGAATGACCGAGCAGGAACTGGTGCAGGCGGAGGTAGCGCGTGAACAGACTCTTTACATGCTCGAACGCAGTGAGGTTCGTGCGCCGATGCAAGGCCAGATTGTGGCGCGATTCCGGCAGGCCGGTGAATACGTATCTGTAGGCGGAGAGTTGGTGCGCCTTGTCGATACAAGCAACATCGAAGTACGGGCTCAGGCGCCGGTCAGCGTTGCACCTTTTCTGGAAGAAGGAATGACCGTAATGATCGAGGACCGCAACCGTGAAATGGCCGGCACAATCCGCAGCGTGATCCCGGTTGCTGATGAACGCTCCCGGCTCATGGAAGTTCGGATTTCACTCGCGGCGGGTGCGTGGCCAATCGGCGCGCCCGTCAGAGTAGCCTTGCCGAACAGCGAGCCGGTCAACGTTGTCGCCGTTCCCCGCGATGCGTTGATTCTGCGTCAGGACGACACGTATTTGTTCAAGCTCACCGAATCAGGCACCGTCGAACGGGTCTCGGTACAAACCGGAACCGGCAATGGCAAATACATTGAGGTCCGCGGTGACGTATCGAATGGTGACAAAGTTGTAATTCGCGGCGGTGAGCGGCTGCAGCCGGGACAAACGGTTACGGTCGCGGGTGACAGTTGACGATCGACGACAGGATCGCTGTTTGAAACGGCCGCTATCGCGGCCGTTTTCCTGCAAATCCCAGCGCAGCCGTCCGGCGCGTCCGGCGTTGTCGTCAAATGCCGACAAGCCCCTGATAGGACGACCGAAACAGCATAGTTTCACACGCCGAGGCTTGATTCGCGGCTCGCAGTTGGGTACGGTTCGCCCCTTGAGAGGCCCCGTGCCAGGCAGGTTTGTTGCGGCCGGCTACTCTGGTTTTATCGTCTCAGTTCATCCTTAAGGGGATTGGTAATGAATAAAAAGGTACGTAATGCACTGAAGGTCGGCGCCGCCTCGCTTTGCCTGGTTCTGGCAGCGGGTTGCGCCAGTCAGCAAGCGATTGACGACGCAAAGGCGTCCGCCGATGCCGCCATGCAAGCTGCACAGGCTGCACAGCGTTCAGCAGAACAGGCTAAATCAGCTTCAGACGGCGCTGCCGACGCTGCTGCTCGCGCACAGAGCACAGCCGACCAGGCCATGTCAGCGGCCAGTGCCGCGCAGGCCTGCTGCGATCGCAACAGCGAAAAGATGGATCGCATGTTCGACAAAGGCGTACAGAAGTAACGTCTGCGGAAACGCAAACAAAACGCCGCAGGTAACTGCGGCGTTTTTTTATTCCCAATCGTTTTCTTTCACGTCACCGTTTTAGAGCCTCGTTGTCGACTGTAATCCCGGATAACAGTGACGACTGCCGGCGCTCAAGTTTCGACATCGCTGTTGGAATTCCGGTCGAAGCCTCAAAAATACTGCGTACCTCGCCCCAGTCCACCGGTACGATCCGACCTTTGGTCGCCGCAACCAGGATCTCTGTTACTGCTGTCATATCCCTTGCGATCATCTCTTCATCCTCTTCCAGCGGCGGATGAACCTCGAGATACAGGGTGTCGGCGATCCAGCCGATCTTATAGGGCTGATTGATGATCCGCACCTGGGTGTTAACGGGCACGTCGCCGAACATGACTTCAATGTCCTCCGGATACAAGCGAATGCAACCGTGAGTGACACGCATACCGACCCCTATCGGCTTGTTAGTTCCGTGAATCAGGTACCCCGGTAACGCCAGAGCCAGTGCATATGCACCGAGCGGATTGTTCGGGCCGGGCGGTACAACCTTGGGTAACGGACGCCCGTCTTCAGCATGTTCATCACGAATGGACGCCGGCGGATACCAGGCCGGATTTCGAACCTTGCTCGCGATCCTCGTGACACCAATGGGCGTTTGCCAGTCCATGCGGCCGATACTGATCGGATATGTTATTACGACAGGATTCTCGTCTTTACCGGGATTCGGAAAGTAGTACAACCGCATTTCCGGAATGTTCAGGACGATGCCTTCGCGGGGCACAGAAGGCAGGATGAATCGGGTCGGCAACAGGATCTCAGTCCCTTCACCGGGGATCCAG
>CAZJFQ010000076.1:0-9030 GCA_964545335.1 uncultured Gammaproteobacteria bacterium
TGCCCTGGACTAACAGTATCGCGTATGCGATCCGGGATGCCGTGATCGACAATACTGCCAGTCCTGCCACTTATGCCGCGCTCAGTGTCGCCGAATCGGTCGACGACATTGAATCCGCTATCAGCCTGCAAGGTGTGTACTGGACGAACACTATCGCCACGGACCGGCATGGCACGGCCTTTTACGCCGACATTTCCAGTACGCCAAACGTCGATGAGAAGCTCCTCGACGAGTGCAGAATCAGGCACGATTCAATTCCGGCATATATTGTTGTGCTGGACGGCGCCAGAAGCGAATGCGAATGGAAGTCTGATCCCCGCAGTAATGTCCCAGGCACCTTGCCCGCCGCAGCAATGCCGCGGATCAGGCGGGACGATTACGTCACCAATTCCAACGACAGCTACTGGCTGGCGAATCCCGAGTCGCCCCTGGAAGGCTATTCTCCGATCATTGGACCAGAGCGCACGGCGCGGTCACTGCGCACCCGTGCAGGACTCGTTTTCGTCCGCGAACAGCTTGCGAAAGGTGACAAGCTTACGGCCGACGATATGCGCAGGCTGTTGTACAACCACCGCAACTACGGCGCCGAATTGTTACTTGACGATGTGCTGAAAGCCTGTGAAGGCGACACAGATGTCATCTTGCCCGGAGACAGGAAAGTCGATATCGAGCCCGGTTGTACGGCCCTTGCCGGTTGGGACAGAACCGCCAACATTGATGGCAGGGGCATGCACGTGTGGACTGAATTCTGGCGGATTGCCAGAAGCATTGAAAATCTTTACGCCGTGCCATTCGATCCGAATGATGCAGTCAATACTCCGAGAGGAATTGCCCTCGACAAGGCAGAAGTCAGAGCGTCTGTGCGGCAAGCCCTCGCCGAAGGTCAACTCGTTCTGCAGGACGCCGGCATCGCCATGGACGCACGATGGGGCGACATTCAGTACGCAATGCGAAATGACAAGAAAATCCCCATACCCGGCGCTCAGGGCTGGGCAGGTATGTTCAGCATGATCGCTACCAGACTTTCGAAGGACAAAGGATACAATCCGATTCTGCTCGGCAACAGTTACATCCAGGTCATCTCCTGGGACAAAGACGGCCGCTTGCAGCCGACTGGCATATTGACGTATTCGCAATCCCAGGAACCGGAATCTGCCCATTACGCCGACCTCACTGAACTCTATTCACGGGGCGTATGGATCGACTTTCCGTTTACCGAAGAGCAGATTCTTGCAGACCCCAATCTGACAGTACTGACACTGACAGAGCCCTTTGATTGATTCGTCCGGTCGGCTCTTGTGCAGGATATTTGTCTGCGTGTAACGTTCATTACGGTATTGACGATGTCCGGGTGCCTGCCCATACTTGCGAATAGAAAAAGAACGAATTCATTTAGTGATCCAACAAGACCATATTGATGGACCACTAGTCATTTTCCGGGAATAAGTTTGGCAGAGAACGCATCCGTCTTCCGGCACGTTCCGAACGTCATATCAATGGCGCGCATCGTCGCGACACCGGTCCTCATTTTCCTGGCGCTGACCGATCGGGAAGATGCTTACAAATGGCTTTTGCTTGCGGCATTTATTAGTGACATCGTCGACGGTCTGATTGCCAGAACTTTCTCGATTACTTCCATGCTCGGCTCGCGCCTCGACACACTGGCGGACACCCTGCTGTGGCCAGCCGCAATCTTCGGAATCTGGATTTTTCACCCGGAGGTTATGACGGAGCACTGGCTTGTTATCGTGCTGGTTCTCGGGCTGTGGGCAATCGAGATGATTGTGGCCTGGCTGCGTTACGGCAAGCTGACCAGCTTTCACGCCTACACGATTCGGGTGAGCGTCTACGGATTCGGCATATTCATCATGAGTTTGTTTCTATGGGGCCTGCACCCGTGGCTGCTTTACGTCGCGTCGGCCTTCAACATGCTTGGCAATGTGGAAGCGTTGATCATCATGGCCCTGCTTCCGGAGTGGACCTCCGACGTGCGTGGGCTTTACTGGGTGCTGCAGCAGCGCAAAGTCGGGACTGAGTGAGCACGTGGCTGGCGATCGTTAATCCCTGCTCCGGCCGATACCGGTCGTCCGGTTTCGACCGGCAATGGATGCCAGAGCTCCGGCGGCTTGTCGACAGTGTTGTCTGGACCGATGCTGCGGGTGCTGCCACCCGCATTGCCAGACAATCAAAAGACTTCGACGGCATCCTCGTCGTGGGTGGCGACGGCACGATCTTCGAAGTCATCGCTGGTCTGGAACGCGAACGCCAGCACCTCGGATTGATTCCGACCGGTCGCGGCAATTGTCTGGCACGGGACCTCGGCATTAGAAGCGTTGCTGACGGGTTCCGTGCCCTTCAGAGTGGCACCGGCAAATGTATGGACCTTATGCAGGTCAACATCGACATCAGCGATGGCGGGCAGGCAAGTTATCTGTCGGCAAGCACTATTGCCCTGGGATACGTCGTCAGCGTTGTTGATCGCGCAGCCCATTTTTCTGCTGCCGGCTCATACGGGTATGCGTTGGCGACGCTAATGACCCGGCCGAATTCATTCGCGTGCCGGTTTGCGACGGCAGACCGCAATGACGGCGAACGAGCATGTACAGGTATTGTCATCAACAACACCGTACACCTTGCGAACTTTCCGGCCTTTGCCGACGCAAATTTGCAGGATGGCCTGCTGGATGTGATGGCCCTTAATGTCGGCTGGCTGCGCCAGACATTGCACAACCTGTCCATCCTGTCCGGGTTGAAGGTCTATGATCCGAGTGAACACAGCCAGTCGGCGACGGCCAGGCTTTCACTGCCTTCGCCGCAGACGCTGATGATTGACGGACAGTTATTTCCGGGCGTCGTAGGACTGTCCGTCGAGAGTCTGCCTGCGGCACTTTGGTGTCGCCAAAACGGGCCGACATGATCGAGAAAATTTTTATCACGACATTGTCTGGTTTTGCGTTGGGCTCGCTGTTGATGGCGCTGAGCAACCGAAAAATACCGGCACAGATCGCCCGCGAGCGCTGGAAAAAGCTTGTGGTGTACTTCCTGATCGTGCATACCGCACTTGCCTGTGCTGCCGGCGGTTCCATTAGCATGTTCATATTCGTCGGTGTGATAGTTACGCAGGCTGCATTCGAACTACGGCGGGCCTCTGCACCTCCTGCATTCGGACCTGGCCGGTACAGGATTGTGGCCTGGCTGACCTTTGCCGTGATCGCAGCGGTAGTGATCGCCATGGTCCCGATGCTGTCGCCCGCAAGCTGGGTTTACCTTTACTTACTGGTTGCCGTGTTTGACGGTTTCAGCCAGGTCGTTGGTCAGCTGGTGGGGCGCCACCCACTGGCTCCTCGGCTAAGCCCGGGGAAAACCGTTGAGGGTACAATCGGTGGCCTGGTCGCCGCACTGCTGGTGGGCCTGTTGTTCCGCGAACTCGTTTGGCCGGATCCTGGTGCCGCGCTGCTACTAGCCACCGCCATTGCAGCGGCAGGTTTGAGCGGCGATCTTGCAGCATCCTGGGTCAAGCGGCGAGCCGGCATCAAAGATTACGGCACCGCCCTTCCCGGCCAGGGGGGCATTCTGGACCGCTTCGACAGCTTTCTCGCCGCGAGCGCGTTGGTCGGACCCATCATTTACTTTGCCAGTTTCGCTTGATCGGCGGATCAGCCCCACTTGATAGCTATTGGACCCCAGAAACCGTGACCTTGCCTGATGAAACCCGCACTGCCAGTGAGCCAGGAAACCGATGATTGACAACGACCGGCACAGTCGCCTCCAGCGCATGTTGCACCAGCTACCGGAAACGCCACGACTTATCCTTGTGGCCCTGTTTGGTGGACTGATCGGACTCGTTGTGTATGAAATCGTTTACTATTTTAATCCGCTCACACCGCGTGCCACGAGCAGTTGGTTAGTCTCAATCATGATCGCGGTACCACGACAGCATGCGCTGCATCGCTGGCTTACCTATATCGATCGCACACCATATTGGGCCAGCCTCGGGCGTGCCTATCTTCTTTATTCCTCGGTCGCGGCATTGACAACCCTGCTTAATTACCTGCTGGTCGAATACATGCAGCTGCATCACCGCGTCGCCTGGGCAATCTGCATTGCTACCGCCGCTACCATCAACCTGTTCCTGCTCAAACGGATCGTTTACTACGACTCTCACCGCCGCTCCAGGCAGTAAGACCAGCGCCGCAAGGCAAGGCATCATCGCGTCGCACAGGCAAGCAACAATGGCCCGCTCAGGTCCTCGACGCCATTGAATATGCGCCCCTGGGTCAGAGACCGGGCCAGGCGTCTGCGCGGTCGAATTATCCGCTGCGAAAAGTTGACAAATAGCCAGTCGATCTTATCCTTGGATTGGTAATCACTTTTTCGTTTATTAATAATAATGATTCGCATTGGACCTGGTGGAATCCATGCGCAGCAAGGGCAAAACCACCAGATTCATACAGAAATGAACCAAGAGGACTATCTGCCGTCTTTTGCCCATCCGCTCGATGCGATCGTGCTGGCCGGCATGCACCGTGACTCGACGCGGACGCTCAAGGGGCAAAACAAGGCATTCCTGATCCTGGATGACCGGCCGCTGTTACGGCATGTGGTAGACGCGCTACTTGGCGCACAATCTATCGGCGACATTTTCGTGGTCGGGCCTGTCGAACAAATGAGCAAGATACTGCAAAGCGTGCCAGCCAAGGTTCACCTGGTGCAGCAAGAAGGTAATATGCTGGCCAATTGCTGGGCCGGCGCCCGTGCCAGTGAAGAACGGCAAACCACAGATAGTAAAGAGGATCCGCTGATGCGGCCTTATTTGCTTATCTCCAGCGACTTGCCACTGATATCGTCAATTTCGGTGGACGACTACGTCGCTCGCTGTGCGGCCGAGGATCGGGCATCGGATACACCCTATGGGCTGATGGTCGGCGTGGCTGACGAGGCCGGGCTTACCCCGTTCTATCCGGACGGCGAAAAACCGGGGATCGTCAGGCCTCTCGTGGAACTCGACTTCGCTCGCGTACGTCTCGCAAATATTTACGTTGTCAGACCACGGCAGCTGGCCCACGAGGAATTTTTGCAAACCGGCTTTAGTCACCGCAAGGCCGTCGACTGGAGAAACGTCGTGACTCTGTCGTTCAGGGTCCTGAGCCAGAAAGGCGGTTGGCACGCCGGGTGGTTGGGACTGCGCCTGCAGGTGACACTCCTGGCTGCACGCCGTGGCGGTCGTCTGTACCGCTGGCTGCGCCGGGGCAACACCCGGGAAAAAATTGAGGCAACGACCAGCATGATAATCGGCGGTCGGTTGCGGTTCGTGACCACGCCCTTTGGCGGCCTCAGCCTGGATGTGGATGATGAAGAGGATTTCGAGGTGCTCAGTACGCGTTACCACGACTGGATGGCTATCCATGAAGCGGTGAGATCCGAGTACCCGCTCACGGACACGGCTGATGAATCTCGAGCGTGACATCGGCAATCGCGCTGTGGCAGGATGAGTCCCCTGCAAATAAGCGCTCCCGGCCCAAAAAAAGAAGTAACGCGGGTCCAATCTGATTGGGGAAAACATCATGAAGCGATTCAGCACGATATGGCCTGCATTGCTTTTAATGCCGTCTGTCATTTTTGCGGCCGAAAACAGCCAGACCGATGTAGCGCCTGGATTCAATTCTGAAACTTTCGAAGGGCTCGCGATGCGTAGCATCGGGCCGGCGTTTATGTCCGGACGCATTGCCGATATTGCTATTCATCCTGAAAACAGGAACCACTGGTTCGTGGCCGTCGGTAGCGGTGGCGTCTGGAAGACGGTTAACGCAGGTACGACGTGGACGCCCGTATTCGAGTCCGAAGGCTCATATTCCATTGGTTGCGTTACGATCGATCCGAACGAGCCTGACACTGTTTGGGTAGGCACAGGTGAAAACGTCAGCGGCCGTCACGTCGGCTATGGCGACGGCATATATAAGAGTCTCGACGCCGGAGCGTCCTGGACCCGGATGGGACTCGAAGACTCGGAGCACATCGGCATGATCCGGGTCGACCCGCGTGACTCCAACGTCGTCTATGTCGCGGTACAAGGGCCTTTATGGTCTGCCGGCGGCGAGCGCGGTCTGTACAAGACCGTCGACGGCGGTGAATCCTGGGAAAAAACACTTGGCGGTGGCGACTTTACCGGCGTCAATGAAGTACACATGGACCCTCGAAATCCGGACGTGCTGTATGCCGTCACCTGGCAACGATTCCGCAACGTCGCCAGCTTGATGGACGGCGGGCCCGAGACAGGTATCCACAAGTCGACGGACGGCGGCTACACCTGGCGCGAACTGACCGAAGGTCTGCCCGAGGAGAACATGGGGAAAACCGGCATGGCCATTTCTCCGATCAATCCCGACGTTCTCTATGCGACGATCGAACTCAAGCAACGTACGGGTGGCGTCTGGCGATCGGAAGACGGCGGTGAGACCTGGGAAAAGCAGAGCGACTACGTTTCGGGCGGCACCGGTCCCCACTACTACCAGGAGATTTTTGCCAGCCCACACAAGTTCGATCGCTTGTATCACATGGACGTGCAGCTGCATGTCTCCGAGGACGGTGGCAAGACCTTTGTCGGAGCGGAACGTTTAAACAAGCATGGCGATCATCACGCGCTTGCATTCGACCCAGGCGATGAAAATTACCTGCTCATCGGCACAGACGGCGGCATCTACGAGAGCTTCGATCTCGGTAAGAGCTGGAAATTTGCTGCGAATCTTCCGGTAACGCAGTTCTATAAGGTATCGGTCGACTACGATGAACCTTTTTACAACATTTACGGCGGCACGCAGGACAACAATACTCAGGGTGGACCATCACGAACGCAAAATATCAATGGCATCACCAACTCCGACTGGTTTGTCGCACTGGGAGGTGACGGTCATCAGCCTGCGGCAGATCCAGGCAATCCGGACATCGTCTATGCCCAATGGCAGCGGGGTAATCTCACGCGATTCGACCGGCGCAGCGGCGAAAGCGTCTATATCCAGCCGCAACCCGGGAAAGGCGAACCGGCCGAACGCTGGAACTGGGACTCGCCTGTTCTGATCAGCCCTCACGATCCGGCGAGGCTGTATTTCGCCAGCCAGCGCGTATGGCGCAGTAACGATCACGGTGATTCCTGGGAGACGATCAGTGGCGATCTTTCGCGCGGCATCGATCGTATCTCGCAAGCGATGATGGGCAGGGTTTGGAGTTTCGACGAGTCCTGGGACCTTTACGCGATGTCCAACTACGGCAACGTCACGTCGCTGTCCGAGTCGCCGCTTGTGGCAGGGCTTCTCTATGCCGGCACCGACGATGGACTCATTCATGTCAGCGAAGACGGTGGTCGGAACTGGAGCAGCCTGGACGAGCTGCCCGGCGTGCCGGATTTCTTTTTCGTCAATGACATCAAAGCCGATCTCTTCGATCCGGACACTGTCTATGTCGTCGTAGACGACCATAAAAGCGGCGACTTCAGCCCGTACGTATTAAAGAGTACGAACCGCGGGCGCTCGTGGCGCAGCATCGTGGGCGATCTGCCCGAACGGCATGTCGTCTGGCGCCTGGTCCAGGACCACGTGAATCCCGGCCTGCTGTTCCTTGGCACCGAGTTCGGCGTGTTCTTCAGCGTTGAGGGCGGCAAGCAATGGGTTAAGTTGTCCGGCGGCACTCCGAACATTCCGTTCCGCGATCTCGTGATTCAAAAACGCGAAAACGACCTCGTCGGCGCGACCTTTGGCCGAGGCTTTTACGTGCTGGACGATTACTCTGTGCTGCGCGACGTCAATACTGACATGCTCGAAAATGAGACGGTTCTTTTTCCCGTCCGCGATGCGCGCTGGTATGTACCCAAACGCCCGCTGGGTTGTGATAGAGACGATTGCAAGGCATCACAGGGCGGGGCCTATTTCGTTGCCCCGAATCCGCCATTCGGCGCGACGTTTACCTATTACCTGCCGGAGCAAATTCGCACGCTACAGGAGCAGCGGCGTGAACGTGAAAAGCCGCTTGAACAAGCGGGCGAGGACACGCCCTACCCCGGCTGGGATGCGCTGCAAGCGGAAGCATTGGAAGACGAACCTGCCATCGTGCTGACGGTGAAGGATGCCAACGGCAATGTCGTGCGGCACGTCGAAGGCCCGGTAACTGCGGGCTTTCATCGCGTGGCCTGGGACCTTCGGTATCCGACGCTCGATCCCTGGGTTCCGGAGGACCAACGGCAAGAATCCTATCGGAACCCGGCCGGTGTGCTGGTCGAGCCGGGCACTTACACGGTACATCTGGCGCGCCGGATCGATGGCTCGCTCGAAAACCTCGAGCAGATGCAGACCTTCGCAGTGAAGTCGATTCGCCAACCCACCTTGCCCGGATCGGCGCAGAAAGATCGGGTGGCGTTCTCCCGCCGCGTAGACGAATTGAGCCGTGCCGTCAAAGGGTCTGTGGCGGCGATAGACGAAGTCGTGATTGCGGTCGATGCGATCAAAGAGGCTACCCTTCAGTCGACGGCGAACGCCTCGCTGTACGAGGAGGCGAATTCCATCTCACAGCGGGCGCGAAGACTTAAGAACCGATTGGCCGCTGACAAGGCGCGGGAATTCATGGGCGATACCACCGGCCCTGTACCGATTTCTTCCCGCCTCACCGCTGCAGGATTTGGTGCAAGATCGACAGCTTACGGACCGACAGACACTCAACTGCGCAGCCTCGAGATTGCCCACGAGGAGTTCGCAGAAGTCGGCCGTGCACTCGACCGGCTGATAGACACAGAGCTGCGTGCGCTGAAAAACAAACTGGACGCCGCAGGCGTGCCATGGACGCCCGGCCGTGGCGTACCGGTCGCAAACTAGAACTCGGAGCGTAATGAGATGAATCGTTTAGTCGTCGCCTGCATCACCGTTCTTTGCAGTACTTTTGCTGTCGCACAAAGCAAGGACGTGCCGGACCGGGCTGCGGGAGAGGGCGTCGGGCAATATGAGCGACTCGTCTTGCGGGGCGGATACCTGATCGATGGAACCGGCG
>CAZJFQ010000077.1:0-8857 GCA_964545335.1 uncultured Gammaproteobacteria bacterium
AAGACTTGTCCGGCATTATCGTAGCTTCGCGCATCACTATAGATACTGAGACCGTCTGCAATGCAGGAGTTCCTGAGATTCAGAACCTGACAATGGTTTTTACAAATTATTAATAATGCGATTCTGACTGTGAGTGTTCGTCGACACCGGCTTCCGACCGCAACCAGTTCGCCACCGCGTTGACTTCGGGGCGTGCGAGGTTTTCCCGGGGGCACACCAGGTAGTAGCCGGGTTTGACCGAAATATCGATATCGAACGGCTTCACCAGTCGACCGGCGGCGATGTCCGCCAGCACCAGCGGTTCGGGGGCCAGCGCGACACCCTGGCCCTCGATTGCCGCCTGCAACAGGACATTGGATTCTTCGACTACCAGACCCTTGCCGGGGTCGAAGTCAGAAACGCCCGCCACTTTCAGCCACAGCTTCCAGTGTCCCGTGGTGGTGTCGTGCAATAGCTGGAAGTGCTTGAGATCAGCGGGTTCCCGCAAACGGTGTTTCCCCTCCAGCAAGGCCGGCGAACAGACCGGAAACTCGCGGGAAATAAACAGCCGCTCCGTATACAGGTTAGGCCATTTGCCAAGCCCGTAACGAATGCCCAGGTCGACCCGGTCCTTTGCAAAATCCACCAGTGACGGTGTCGGACTCAGGCGAATCTCGATTTCGGGATGCGCCGACTGGAACCGGCTCAGCCGCGGCATAAGCCAGCGCGCTGCGATCGAGGCCACGGTGGTCAGGGTCACGATATTAGTTCCGGATTGGCCCCGCACATCAGCCACGGCCTGAGCGATCTGCTCAAAACTCTGCTGTGTGGTGAGCGCCAGCATATGGCCAGGTGCCGTCAGTTCCAGGCCACGCGGAAGCCGCCGGAACAAGCGAACATTCAGATAGTCCTCGAGCTGCTGGACCTGCCGGCTGACTGCACCGTGCGTCACGTGCAATTCCCGGGCAGCGGCGGTGAAGCTGCGCTGGCGCGCGGCAGCATCAAACGCCTTGAGACCGTTGAGTGGCGGGAGTCTCGCCATGTGACCTTACCTCGTGAGAAAAACTCACATCAATTGTGAGCAATTATGGATTGTGCTGCGGAATTATAAAAGGCTTTACTGATCATAAACGTGACAACACCTCACAGCAAAGGTTCACAATGACAAGCCGCTCTAACACGGCCCGCCAGCAACACGACCTGCCGTTGGCGACCGCCACAGAGCGACCCCGGGGTCAGAAGCTGCTGGCTGCGGCCATCGCCGCTACGCTGATCTTCTGGTCGACCGCCTTCGTCGGCATATCCATTGCGATTGCCGAGATACCGCCAACGGAACTGGCGTTGTTCCGGTTTCTGATTGCCGCTCTGACATTAGCAAGCGTCATGCTCTTGCGACGTGATCGCAAACCGCAATTTCCGTCCCGCAAGCACTGGCCCGGTTTTCTGCTTATGGGCATGACGGTGGCTGGTTATCAGATGCTTCTGAACATTGGGCAGCAAACCGTAGCCTCAGGCATCGCGAGTCTTTTGATCGCTACGATTCCGGTAATTACTGCCGTGCTGGCGGTAGCGACGCTGCGCGAGCGACTCGGTGTACGCGGCTGGCTGGGTCTGGCACTGGCATTTGCGGGTTCTGTTTTTCTGGCTGTGTCCCGTAACCATGATCTTTCGATCAATACGGGCGCATTATTCATTCTCGGGGCCGCCGTTGCCGGCGCTCTGTATACCGTTGTCCAGAAAAAATATTCCGCAGCGTACGACAGTGTCAGCCTCGCGGCGTTCAGTATCGGGATCGCGGCTTTGTTATTACTTCCGGCATTCCCGTCGATGCTCGTAAGCATTACACAGGCCTCGGCGAAGGCGATACTCGCTGCGATTTACCTCGGTATTTTCTCAAGCGCCATTGGCTACGCAACCTGGGCATACGCCTTGTCCCGTCTGCCGGCATCACGGGTGTCGAGCCTGCTCTACGTCATTCCGCCGCTGGTTTTTGTCGAAGCCTGGCTGATGCTCGGCACCACACCGGATCTGGCCAGTATCGTCTCCGGCGTCGTCATCATAGGCGGTGTCATACTGATCAATCGACGTCGTTCACGTAAGGGAGTAAGTCAGAATGACTCAGACTGAAGGAAGAACACGAGAGATCGATCTCGATCCCGAAGACTGGGGTGCCTTTGCCAGTCTGAGTCACGAGGCGCTGGATGACATCATGGGCTACCTTGCCGGGGTCCGGGAGCGGCCCGTGTGGCAACGTATGCCTGAGCAGACCCAGGATTTCCTGCAACAGCCACTGAACGAAAAACCGGTCGATCTGGGTATTGTTTACACGGACTTCAAAGAGCACGTTTTGCCGTTCCCGACCGGAAACATTCACCCGCGCTTCTGGAGCTGGGTCAGCGGTACCGGTACGCCACTCGGGATGCTCGCTGAAATGCTTGCTGCCGGAATGAACTCCATAAATCTCGGATTCGACGAAGCGGCCTCGACTCATGTTGAACTCCAGGTCATCGACTGGCTTAAAAAATTGCTCGTCCTGGACGATAAGACTAGCGGTCTTCTCGTCAGCGGTGCCTCGATGGCTAACCTGGTCGGCCTCGCCGTCGCCCGGACTGTTAAATCAGGCTATGACGTCCGCCGATACGGGCTCGGATACGACTCGTACCCTCGGCCGATCATCTACGCGTCGACGGAAACGCATTCGTCCGTACGCAAGGCCATCGAATTGCTCGGATTCGGTACGGAGTCGTTACGCTGGATAGAGGTCGACAAAAGTTTCCGCGTCAACCTGCGCGATCTGGAACGGCAGATCGCCGATGACCGGCGCGCCGGTCTCAATCCGATTGCCGTGATTGGCAACGCCGGCACGGTTAATACCGGTGCGATTGATCCTTTGTCCGCGCTCGCCGACCTTTGCGCCACAGAGGACCTGTGGCTTCACGTTGATGGTGCTTTCGGCGCGGCGGCGCGATTGTCGCCGAGTCTGGCGGGGAAACTCGACGGGCTGGAACGTGCCGACTCGATCGCATTCGACCTGCACAAGTGGCTGTCACAGCCCTACGACATCGGCTGCGCACTGGTTCGTCACCCCCAAGCGCACAAGGAAACTTTTTCAGTTATACCCAGCTACATCCGTGCAATGACGGATGGCGTCGCTTCGGGACCGATCAATTTTTCTGAATACGGGGTCCAGTTGTCGCGCTCGTTTCGGGCCCTCAAGGTCTGGATGACGTTCAGGACTTTTGGTGCGGCCCGGTTTCGGAGAATTATCGAACAAAACACGGAACAGGCACAGTTTCTTACCGCCCGCATACAGGACAGCGATCGTCTCGAATTGCTGGCTCCGACGGATCTCAACATTGTGAATTACCGTTATGTCGCGAGCGATCTTGGTGACGCTGCGCTGAATACCCTGAACGAAAAGCTGCTCGTGCGCCTGCAGACAGAAGGCATCGCAGCACCGTCATCGACTCTGATCGATGGCAGGTTTTCGATCCGGGTTGCCATCGTGAATCATCGCAGCCGGCGCAGCGACTTTGAGCTCCTGGTCGAGTCATCGGAACGGCTCGGCGATGAGCTGATCAATGAACTGAAAGCCGCCTGAGGAGAGCACGCCATGTATACACTCTATTACTCACCCGGGGCCTGCTCGTTAGCGGTTCACGCAACGCTCGAAGAACTGGGCGTTCGATTCAAGGCCCAGGAATGCCGTATTCAGGATGGCAAGACAGCGACATCGGATTTCCTCTCCATCAATCCGAAAGCTCGAGTACCCGTACTCGCCCATGATGGCCACATCGTGACCGAGGCTACGGCCATCCTCACGTACCTGGCGGAAAAACATCGGCAACCAGCGCTTATCCCGGAGAATGCAACGATTGCACACGCCCGTTGTCTCGAGTGGTTAGGTTACCTTAGCAGCACACTGCATCCGCTTTACTGGGGAATCTGGCGCCCGCACCGTCTCAGCAGTGACAAAGCCGCGTATGCAATCATTTACCAGACGACGGCAGCTCGACTGCAAGACGAATATGCGTTTATCGACGCTCGTTTGGGTTACGGACGCTACCTGCTTGGCGATTTCTTGAGTATTGCCGACTTTTATTTTCTGGTTTTCGCGCTCTGGGCCCGACGCATCGGGCTGCCGGTAGACGGCTGGCCGAATATCACAACCTTCCTCGATACAATGTTGTTACGCCCATCCGTTCAGCGAGCATTGGAAACAGAGGGGCTGACGTCACGAGGGGACCGCGCGGCTTAGATGCTTTCGTAAAGTCGGATCATCCGCTGGCGGGTTGCGGTATCCGGTAACGCGCCGAAACCCGCGCCCATGTTGTCGATCATGTGATGCGGCCTGGTTGTCGCCGGGATCGGGCAGGTAACGCCAGGGTGTGAAACAAGAAACTTGAGGAAAAACTGACCCCAGGAGTGGATATCGAATTTCTGAATCCAGGCTGGCAACTCCTTGCCCCTCACTCGCTTGAAAAGCTCACCGCGCTTATAGGGCCGATTGATCAGGGTCGCGATGCCCTTGGCCTGGGCGATCGGCAGAAGTCGCTCCTCTGCGGCACGGGTTTCGATGTTGTAATTGAACTGCACGAAATCCAGCGGTTCCTTTTCCATGATATCCGCGAGCGTATCGAACTGGCGCAATGACGAGGTCGTGATGCCGATATACCGGATCTTGCCCTCCTCTTTCCATTCCCGCAGCGTCGGTAAATGCACTTCCCAGTCGCGAAGATTGTGTATCTGCATCAGGTCCATGGTCTCGACACCCATACGCTGCATCGACTGATTCATCTGTTCAATGCCGGACTCCCGACCGTAGGTCCAGACTTTGGTCGCTGCGAACAGGCGATCATGACCGTTGACCGGTTCGAGCAGGTCGCCAACAACCTGCTCAGCACTGCCGTACATGGGCGACGAATCGATCAGCGAACCGCCGTGATCAAAGAACAGTTGCAATACCTCTTGCAGGGCTTCGAGTAGTTCCGGATCACCGCCGGTGTCAAAAGTACGGGACGTCCCCATGCCGATGACCGGCAGCTTTTCACCTGTTGACGGAATGGCCTTCAGTATGGCCTTTCGGTCCTGTGCCACCAACGTCCCCGGCAGAACTGAACTTGCAGCAGCCGCTGCGATACCTTTTAGAAATGATCGACGGGTAACCATCCTGTCCTCAGTTTACCTGTTGTTGGGGCAGCAAGCTGTCAACGTCCTGTTGCAGCGGCCAGCCGTGTTTGCTCGCGCCCCAGGCGCAATGCAATCCAGGCCCAGACTACGGCGACAGGCGCTGCCAGAAAAGCGACAGCCGACAAGCCCAGCCCCGCAGCCCGGAGTCCCGCGATCAACCAGGCAGAAATCGCATCGCCGCCGCGGTACACAGCCGTATCGACAAAATTTTTGGCCTTGTACTTTTCCTCTTTACTCAGGACGGTGTACAGCATTTCCCGGGCCGGTCGCATCAGCGCATAATTTCCGGCCCGGCGCAATACTTGTATGACGACAAAGACAGAAAAGACCGGAAACACGCCAAGAACAAGGAATCCAAGAGCCAGCGCCGCCGGTATCAGGGCCAGCGTGATCGCAATTCCTGTTCGATTCACGATGCGGCTGGTAACAAAGACCTGTGTCACCAGCGTCAGTACGTTGACAGCCAGATCAATCCAGCCAAAAACCGCGGTGCGAGTATCCGAATCGGTAAACCGCTCGCCCATGATCTGCGTTTGATGAAAGTACAGTACGGTCGCCATCGATGTTAGCAGAAGTATCAACAGGCATATCCCGAGCAGATAGGGTGATCTGGCGATCAGTCGAACGCCGGAAAATATATCCCCACCCATGGGTCGACTGTTGTCATCGCGACGACCTGTTTCATCACCTGCCACCGGCTCCTGCTGAGATCGCTCATTTTCCGAAGTGCCCCATCGCCCAAGTTTCCTCACCGCGATAATGGACAGAGCCAGGAACGCCACCGAGATCGGAAGCAGATTCGTTGCACCCAGTGGTTGTGCCAGCGTGGCAGCGATGAGTGGGCCGGTAATCGCACCTGCGGTGCCACCGGCGGCAATGAACCCGAACAGACGTGCCGCCTGTCGGCTATTGAAGATGTCCGCCATGAAACTCCAGAACACGGAGATAATGAACAGGTTGTAGACGCTCGCAAAAATGTAAAACGCGATAGCAAGCGGCACGCGCGCCAGTTCAGTCTTGAACAACACAAAAAATACAAGCGAAACAACTCCGACGGCCGCATAAGCAAACGGGACGAACTTACGCCTCGAATATCGGGACGATATCCAGCCAAACAACGGAACAATTGCCAGCGTGGCTACAAAAGTACCCGTAAACATCCACTGCAAATTATCGACACCGCCCTGAACGGCCATGTCTTCCCGCAGCGCGCGCACGATATACCAGCTGCACAGCAATGAGAAAAAATAGATCAGCGACCACGTGACAGCCCGAACCTCGACAGGTTCGATACTTACGAGCCGTCGTACCCAGTACAGGATGCTGTGGCTCGGATTCGCGGCAGAATCGGGAGGTGCCATGTGTTCTTCTTGTATCCGGTCCTGTATCAAGACACCGCAGAATCGGCGCGGTTGCAGAAACTTAAACGCTTATGACCGCCGGCACAAGCTGTTGTGGTCATTCAGATCACTTACTATAGTGATCGATCCCCGGCCACTCATCGTCAAAACAACAATGGCCTCAGGTAATCCTGACACAACCGCCCCTCGTCAACACGGCGCGATGGAAAATTCGCAGGTGCCAGAATATCTCGACGAGGTGCGTACGTATCGCCTCAATAGAGTGCGCGAGGAACTAAGGCACCGGGATTATGCGGCCATCGTTCTTTACGACCCTCTCAACATTCGCTATGCCACCGACGTCTGCAACATGCAGATCTGGTGCATGCACAATGAAAACCGTTATGCGTTTGTACCGGCCGATGGCCCGGTCGTCCTGTTCGAATCCGACAACAGTGCTCACCTGGCAGAAAGTGTCCCGACCGTGGATGAGATCCGGCCGGCTACCGCCTGGTACTACTTCAATGCCGGCGATCGGTACCGGGAACTGGCTAAACGCTGGGCTGCAGAAATTGGCGACCTGGTTTCAAAGTGTGGCAGCGGTAATCGACGTGTCGCGATCGATCGTACCGGGTACCTGGGAACGCATGAGCTTGAAAAATCCGGTATTGAAATCCTTGACGGCTTTGAAGTGATGGAACATGCGAGGACAATCAAGTCGCCCGATGAAATCGATCTTATGCGTCACGCGATGCGCGTCTGCGAACACGGAATCGCTGACATGCAAGATTCGTTGCTGCCCGGCATTACGGAAAACGAGCTCTGGGCACTCCTGCACGCAACCAACATAGCGAGCGGTGGCGAATGGATCGAGACGCGACTGTTGTCGTCCGGCCCGCGTACCAATCCCTGGTACCGGGAAGCGAGCTTTCGTGAAATACGGGCAGGCGACATCGTAGCCTTCGATACCGATATGATCGGACCCTACGGGTATTGCGCTGACATTTCCCGAACCTGGATCTGTGGCGACCAACCCCCGACTTCGTACCAGAAAAAACTGCATGCCCGGGCCTCGGAACAGATCGAATTCAACACGTCTCTGATTCGCCCGGGCATCACCTTCCGGGAGCTGGCGGAAAAAGCCTGGCCGATCCCCGACGACTATCTCGACAACCGATACAGTTGCATCGGGCATGGCGTGGGGCTGTGTGATGAATACCCATCACTGTGGCACCTCGTTGACTGGGAGGACATCGGATACGATGGCGTTATTCAGACCGGCATGGTCTTGAGCCTGGAATCTTACATCGGCGAGCGAGGCGGACCCGAGGGGGTCAAGCTCGAAGAACAGCTGCTGGTCACCGAACACGGCTGCGAGCCTTTGTCGTCCTATGCACTCGACCTGGTTCGTAGCTGATTGCCCACTGCTATACTTGATCCGGGACCAGCAGGAGCGAAGATGACGACAAAGATCCTTCGATTGACCCGCCGTGATGTGTTGCGCGCCGCGGGCACAGTCGCGGGAATGTCGTTTTTGCCTGCCGTCGCCTGGCCGGACAAAGAGGATCTGGTGCCTACTCCGTACCAGGGCGAAGGCCCGTTTTTCCCGGTCGAAATCCCGCTCGATCACGATAACGATCTGGTGAACGTTGCCGGGCGCACTGCACAGGCGAAGGGTACCGTAACGAACGTTGTAGGCACTGTGCTTGATGATCGCGGGCGTCCGGTCACCGAAGCGCAGCTCGAAATCTGGCAGTGCGATGCGAATGGTCGATATCACCATCCGGACGACAAGCGTGACGCGCCACCCGATGACAACTTTCAGGGCTACGGCCGTTTTCTGACGGGCGATGACGGTGCCTATCGGTTTCGTACGATCAAACCGGTGCACTATTCGAGCCGTACCGCGCACATACACTTCAAGATCAGCGGGCCCGGCGTTGAACCGCTGACGACTCAGATGTACATTGCCGGCGAACCACGCAACGCGCGTGATGGCCTGTACAACCGGATTCGCGATCAGGCTCTTCGCGACCGCATCACGATTCAATTTGAAGAAGACCCTTCCGAGACTGCCGAGCTGATCGCTCGTTTTGACATCGTCCTGATTGCCGATGGCCGTTTCGAGCGCGCCTGAAATTCTGACCTATGACACGACGATCCGGAAAAGCGCGCGAGCGTCGTAGAGAGGTCGGCGTCAGGCAACTGCCCTGGCGGCAAGTTACGAATCCCTATCCGCCGATCGAAGTGTTGAGTTCGGACCATATCGAAGCGATACACCATGCATCGCTGAACCTGCTCGAAACGACCGGTATGCGCGTGTTGCATCCGGAGGCACGCAGGTTGT
This sequence comes from uncultured Gammaproteobacteria bacterium, assembly GCA_964545335.1. Taxonomy (GTDB): domain Bacteria; phylum Pseudomonadota; class Gammaproteobacteria; order Steroidobacterales; family CAZJFQ01; genus CAZJFQ01. The sequence continues at coordinate 8,857 of CAZJFQ010000077.1, forward strand.
T
>CAZJFQ010000078.1:0-1489 GCA_964545335.1 uncultured Gammaproteobacteria bacterium
GTAAGACTGTGCGGCTCGTGACAGTCGCTGCAGGTTACACCAGCGTGATACATCATGCTCTGCGTGAATGAACCGTATACATACACTTCATCCTTGATCTGCCCGTCCGGAAAATAGAGCACGTCTGTCAACAGTGCAGGTACATGGCTTTGCATCAACGGTTCGCCATGCACATAGTTCTCCGTGATAGTGCGCCGGCGTGAATGGCAGCGGGCACAGGTTTCGATCTCGGTATGGTCCGCCGCCGAGCCACCGCGAACAGCGATTGCCGACTCGGGAGCAAAAGACCATTCAGCCGCGCGTCCAAAACTGATCGACAGGCCCGCACTCTCGTACGGCAGATTTTTATCTCCCGCCCACGTAAGATGATTTGACGCCGGTCCGTGGCAGGCCTCGCACGCAACATCGATCTCTGACCAGGTGCTCTGATACGAGTCAGTATCCACGTCATAGTTTTTTCTGAAGTTGGTCGAGTGACACTCGGCGCACATATAATTCCAACTTTGGTTGCGACCGGTCCAGTGCAGTTCATCCGCGAAATCAATATCTTCATCGGGATACAGGTGAAACCAGCGTTGCCCGCCCTCTTCCGTTGGGCGTGTGTCCCAGGCCACTGGCAACATCTGATAGTGGCCGTCAGGAAACTCAACCAGGTATTGCTGAAGCGGTGCGATCCCGAACGTGTGAGAAATCGTGTAGTCGTTTAGCTCGCCATCAGGGCCATCGGTCCGGACTAAAAATCGCTCACCGTCTGTCGAAAACGTCGATGTAATACCGTGACTTTCATACGTCAAGTTACCAAAATCGCCGAGAACCGTTTCGACCGTAGCCACCTGCATTGCATGATCGTGATGCGAACCAGTCCACGCCGCATATTCTTCAGCATGGCAATTCTTGCAGGTCGCTGATCCGACGTACTCCGGTGCGGGTAGTTCTGCCGCTGACCTAACGGCTGATGTGTCCGGCTGCCTTTCGCAACCTGCCCCGAATGTCAATATCGCAATGACGACGGCGACACATTTCATTCGAAGACAAAGGATCATGTGCGCTCCGCTGCCGGGTGGGTCCGCGCGGTTGCGAGGTTCACCGTCGTTGCCCCGTCCAGCGGCGCGCTTTCAGCTTCTAACGATTGCGTTGTCATTGTCGCCCCAGCGCGACACAGTGCCTTATCGACTGGAGAATGAAAAGTCCCCGCTCCGAACCGGCTACCGTAGCGGATTTAGACCTGTTCTAACTCGACGGAAATCTGTATTATCCCGTCGCAACAACATCAAAAAAACCGCAAAGGAGCCAAGCGTAGCAACCCCGAGCCACGACGGCTTCCTCGCAAATCTGACAGCAGCCTGTGTCCGATCTGATCAGTATTATCCCGGTTGCTGTGGCTGCCTTCCTGGCCACCAACCTCGATAACTTCTTTTTGTTGCTGTCGTTTGTTGCCGGTCGCGATGAACCCGATCGATCTGTCTTCTTTGGCTATATGACGGGCATG
>CAZJFQ010000078.1:1589-5666 GCA_964545335.1 uncultured Gammaproteobacteria bacterium
CGATATCTTGCGCCGCTGGTCTTAATCCTGGTCGGTGTCTATATCTTTGCGAATACTGCGACGGACCTGATGCCCGGTTGAAATCGCCCGTACCGATTCGTGCTGCCTGCGAAACTGCTACAATAATCTCGACCGCTCTTTCACAGGAACAGCGCTCCAAGAAGCTTAGGAGAAAAAGCCGTGAAGAAGCTTTTAGCTGCCCTTCTGATGGCAATCCCGATCGTTGCATTGGGAGATTATAAATTCAGTTACATTTCCGTTGACGATGGAAACCTGTCGACAACGCACGCAGTCAAGCTGACGCTTGAGGCACCGGGTGGATTCCGCGTTGCGGGTCCGGAGAACCGCTACGTGGCTTACTTCGGCGAAGAAATCAACATGACGATGGCAGCTTACACGTCTAACGATGCTGCCATTTTCCTTGTTGCCGAAAAGTCAATCAACGCCGCGTCGGTAATTGATTACAGCAGGCTGGAAACGACAAATCATTCCGGAATCGAATTCCAGACACGCTCCCGTTGTATTGAATTGGATTCTGAGACTGTCGGTTCTGTCGATGAGCTGCAATTTCTTTCTAATAATGGCTTCACGCCTCAACCTGCTGTATATGTCCGCCAGTTTTTCCGGGTTGCCGAATCGGGAGATCAGGAAGTCGCGCTCACGTATGCAGCACGCGTCGTGGACTGCAGCGAGGCAGTCATTACCGATGAGTTCGTCGAAGCGTTTGAGGCTGACGTTAAAAAATATCTTGTCCTGACAACGACCGACTAGATCGATCCCTGCTCGCCCCGCGTTCGACCTGTTGCAAATCGTGGCGGACGACCGGCACCCCTTACCGTCTGGACCAGGCCGAATAGGTTCACCGTTTCAGCGAGCCAGTTGACTGCACCGTACGGACGGCCCCGCCTGACGCATTCGCGAATCTCCGGCAAGTCGGAAGCCTGGAAATCCTGGTTGACCCATGGAATCCAATCGTCAGGCCGTTTGATCGGCCACGTTTGCGTGCAGATTCCCGATTTCAATAGCTGATCTTGTCCATACCACCATAAGCTGCACCAGCGCCACATTTCAGCCTTGGTGGCCAGACTTGCACGCAGTGCATTCCGCTCAACGTACCGGCACGCCACTAATAAGTGTTCATCCGATTGAATCGGAAACGACTTGTACCGACCTTGGTACAAATGACCGGTTCCCGCCGACTCGTTAAACGCATGCCAACGCTGTGTGTGAGTTAATGTGAGCCAGCCTACGAATCTCGACAACTCACCGTCATCGAACGGCCAGAGAACGAGGTGCCAGTGATTCGGCATAATGCAATAAGTCAAAACCCTCGTATCAAACATCTCAACGGCCTCCCTGAGTACCTGCTCGAATGCCTGGAAGTCACCTGCAGTTTCAAAGATCGTCTTTTTACCGTTGGCTCGATTCAACACGTGATAAACAACGCCACCAACATCCATACGTCGCGGCCGTCCCATACCGACATCCTCCATTGTTCATCGATCGAGCAAACACCGTATCCCAGAAAACGATCTCACAACTCGGCGTCGCGATCACCACGCATTTCTCGCCAGTTTCACCGGAAACGGTTCCAGGAACCGTTTCCGAAGGGTCAGAACCCGAATAGTGGCGCGGTCTGACGATCACAGATTGATGAAAAACGGTTCCTGGCACCGTTTTTTCGATGTTCAGGTCTTGTTCAGCGACGGCGGTGTAGTTTGGGCAGCAACAATCGATTAATGCGACATCGTGGCCGTATGCCGGGGATACGCACCCACTAAGAAGCGGCCCACAACGAATATTCGCAATACCCGGGAGGTATTCACTATGCACCTTCTTACGGACAGTTTTGTCGCCAATGTACAGACATTGCGACGGGATTTCAGAACCGTTTTGCCGATGCTGGGTCTGTCTGCGCTGGTCTCCCTGGTCATCACTTCCCCATCGTACGCAGCAGCGGACGGGCCCAGCATCCGGCTTTTTCCTACGACCGTGGTTGAGGATCTTCGGCAGACAAGTATGGTCGCGCGGGAAATGGAAACCGGACTTCAGGATGTAATCGGTAAGCTGGATCAACAGCAGCAGCTCTATGTCGAAAGCAAGTGCGAAGGCGCCGAGGGCGATCGCGGCTGTCAGCAGTTAGCGAAACAGATTGGTGCTACTTACCTGGAGATGCTCGGAATTATGGAAGAGCGCCTTCCCGACATGGAGCACACCGTCAATAACACACGCCTGAGCCTCGAGAAACGACTGCGCAGCGAATTGGGGCGCAAGATGACATCATGGACCCTGCAGGAGACGTTGCTGGGTAGCAGTCCGCAGGGAACGCAGAAAGCATCGCCAGCTCTTCGTGGCCGATCCGGCATGCGCTTGAGCGAGCGTTTCAGACAGTACTACCAGCTCGTCGCTTCATCCGGCACCCAAAGCGATCAATCGCTGGCCGTGCTCGCATCCGACATCTATCTCGACATGGAGGAGACGTCAGAACTGATCGCGCGCACACGCGAAGAAATCGCGCGGGCGACATTGATGGAGCAACTCAATCAGTCATTCGGAACTATTACACCGGAGATGATGGAAGTCGTTGGTGGCGTGAAATCGATTCTGTTTGGCGATGCCGAGAATCGCATCCAAGTTGCCGGGCCACCGCCGGGAAGCGTGGAAGAGACTTATCGCAGCCCGCTGGAATACTAAAGGAGTTAAATCATGAGAAAGGCGATCCCGAATTCAACGCTGGGTCTCGCAGGACTATTGAGCCTCCCACTTTTGCTTTCGTCCTGTGCATCCTCGCCGCCACCTTGCGGGAGCCCACAGACCCGGAACCTCGATCTTGCCCTAAGCCAGGTCCAGGACTCGCTGGTAAATGGCTGCGAGACTCACTTCGATCGGTTCTTTGATGATTTGCTGACAATCGCCGAAGGCGATCCAAAACCCGAGAACAAGCGCAAATTCAGTGAGTTCCTGGTTTGGTCCAGCGAACAGGGTCTCTTGAGCCGCCGGCAGGCGCAACGTTACTACAACCGCTTTTTTAACGTCAAATTCATGGCACTCGAGAGTGACTACAACAACTGCTCTCACACCTGCCCGCGCAAGGACAAAGTGCTGCGCAATATGGAGCGCGAACTCAGTGACAAAGAGCGCGGGCTCCTGAAGGTCAGCCTCGACAACCAGACCTATTACCGCGCCGATGAGTTGTTCCAGGAAGTGGAGCTCGTCCTGGAAGCGACCTGCACGGCCTGCGGAGCCAACCAATAGATGCGGGGCGCGCGGTGGGGACGCAGCACAACCGCAGCTTTTTGCAGGGCTTCACTACCGGCGCTTTCGGCTCCTTTGTCGGCGGTGCAGCCCTGCTGTATGTCCTGGCACGTTACAAAGTCCTGACATTTTCCAGTGGCCGGGTGCCGGATCTTGGTGACTGGTTGGAATGGGCCTATCTTAATCTTGGCTCATCTATCCCGGTTTTTGCTTTCCTGCTGCTGGCCTTTGTTTTCAGTCTGCGGCAACTCCGCAACCGACTGAATGAGAAACGTCCACTGAGTGAAGTCGCGCAACTGGATCAGCTTACCGATATCTGGACGACGTTGTTTTTCGGTGTCGGTGTGATCTGGACTGCGATCGGCATGCGCAGCGCGCTGATTTTTGCACTTGGCGATCCCGACGTCAGCGTCGAACTGGGCGCTTTTGCCGTTCTCGAACGAATGGTCGATGGCGGCATCCTGCTGGCACTGTCAACGACAATTTTCGGGGGCATCGGTGGTTACCTGATGCGTCTCTATAAAGCGGTAACGCTCGGCGCAATCCTACAACAGTACTACGACACTGCGGCACGAGCTGATACCTCCGAGATGCGTTCATCGCTGACCCGAATCGAGAGCCATCTCAGTCGATCGCAGCCACAAATGGTGGAGGTCACCGATGACTAGGTCGATGCTGGCCTACCCATTGAATCGGAGCATCGATACCGATGCCGGTGGTGTGGCCGATTTGCAGACGGATGTCATGCGGTTCATGGCGATACTGGCGCTCTGTCTCGTTGCAATATTCGCGCTCGTGCAGAGCATTCCACTACGACCTGAA
>CAZJFQ010000078.1:5766-8853 GCA_964545335.1 uncultured Gammaproteobacteria bacterium
GTCGCTCGCAATGAAGTCGGACTTTATGCCATGGCCGACAAGAATTCCCTTCGCATGAATGTAAACCGTGGCCGCATCAGCTTCTGGCGTGCATCAGCACCAAATCAGTTTCACGAGATGGACGGAGTTACCGTACCGGACAATGTTGTCGCGGCGGCTAAGCGATCGGGTCTGGCAGGTGTCAGCTCACAGATCACCTGGGGCGTCACTCTACCGACAAAAATGCGGAAGCAGCTGGACAAATACCTAAGCGAATACGACAGCGGATCGCTCATCATCAGTGCGGACGGATCATTGCAACTGGAGCCCGACAATGGTTAGACGGCGTTGCATGGTCACAATAATCATATCGGTCGCCGTCAGTGGCTGTGCGAGTACCGGCGGCAGCGCGACGTCCTGGGGTACCGATCTCGACACCTGGATGGAACGCGACCTGACTCCATACTTGTCGACACAGCTATCGACGCACCCGAGATTCAAAGGCGAATCCGCCATGCTCGTCGTCTTTGAAGATGGCTCACCGACCCCGGTCGCCAACGAACTATCCTTGAATCTTCGTGACCGGTTACTCGATTCATTGGTCGAATCGGGCGGAATCAATCTAGGCTGGCACGCAGCACAGAAACCGTGGACAAAACCCACTTCATCCGCAGCGATCGACTGCGCTCGCGATCAGGTCCACTACTATGTCGGCCTTGAGCTCAAACGAATCAACTCCAATCGATACGAAATCCAGGTACGCGCCCTCGACCTGGAAGACCATACCTGGGTGACAGGATTCGGAAACCGCTGGCAGGGTCCATTAACCACAGCTCAACGCAAAGCCGCAAAAACCAAGCGCACGGATGAAGCATTACGCGGGTCGCGTGCCCTGCCCTTCACCGTTACACAGACTGATTTGCTGGCGGCCGATCTGGCGCACGACCTCGCCTGTGAGCTGAGTCAATCCGGATCTGACGAATACGTAGCCATCGCCGAAACAGCAACTACGAATTTGCAGAGTTTGAACGGCACGGTAGAACTAATCGGCAACAATCTGGCGCGGTACCAGGCGCTCTCGTTTACGGATCAGGCCGATCAGGCCAACTCGATATTGAAGGGTAAGGCCCACGCGATCGACGATGATCTGTATCAATACTGGGCAACGGTCGTGCCACTGAACCGAAGCGAAGATCTGCAATCGCTTGGTGTCAGTGCCTATATCCGGATTCCGGGCCAAAGGCCAGCGTTTAAGCCCGTGTCGCAGGTGACGACCCAAACACTGCCGCACCAGAACAATGTCGGTCTGAGACAGAAAGACATCGTCCTGGCGTCGCTGCGCATTATTGAGCCGCAATACCCGACCGCCTGTGCAACGGCCAACCCCTGGCGTCGCGGTCGCCGCTTGGCCGACCCGGATTTCACAGTCTCACCGGATGACTGTTTCGGACTGGAGTTGCGTGCGCGACGGGATGCCAAAGTCTTTCTGCTTAACCATCAGGTCAACCAGGGGATGGTGCGTCTTTCCAGCCAACCCTGTCACGCGCCGACGGAGATACGTATCGCACGGGCCGGGGAGGCCATCCGCTTCCCTGATTCAGCCGATGCCTGGCCGTCTGCTCTCGGCTGGCAGTCCGCTACGGGACTGGAAACGTTTTATGTCGTAGCGGTGACCAACACGGATGCCGCCGAGGCGCTGGCGCGACAGTTAGACTACCTGCCGGAGCGTTGCACCGTTACGGCATCGCCCGGTCTGGCGGGCCCCGAACTCGAGGCCTGGCTCGACGATCTCAAGTTCATCGTAAGCAAATGGGACCAGTACATTGACTGGCGTGCGGTTCGCGTACGTCATGTCTATTGAGGTACGCAACATGTTCAGACTCATTGGATTTCTGCTCGGTTCGGCATTGTCTGTCGGCGTATTTCTGCTGGTTTTTGGCCTGCCCGAATTAGCCAATAAAACCGCGTCACCGGAGGACAAGCCAACTCAATCCGCCGAGACCAAACCAGATCCTGAACTCCCTGCGCCGGAAGAGCTTGCCGCGAAGTTGCTGGATACGATCAAGCACGAATTCAAAGAGATCAAGGCCGAATTAGCGGCCACACAGCCACCGACGGCAAGCGAAGAACCAGAGGAGTCTTTACAAGTGCCGGTTGAAGATGCGATAGCTATCGTTGACGACATGCCGTCATCCACATTGGAAGCGCCGGAACTGGAACTACAGAGTATTGGCGAGTTCCATGACGAAACCCGCTGGCATGCGTTCTGGAATCCCTTCCGCAGTCAAATTGCAGCGAATGGTTTCGTTACACAACTCGAAAGCGTCACGGGTCTTGATTATCAGGTAGTCAGGGTAAAACCGGGCGAATACCAGGTTGCGTTTGCTTACGTCGAGGAAACTGAACGCGCGATGAAACTGTCCCAAATCGAATCAGCCACTGGATTAGACCTTACGGGCCCTCGCTGATGAAACAACTACGACGTGCATTTGGTGGAATGTTGCTCGTGTTGCTGCTACTGCTCGGCACCGCATCCCTCAGTCACAGCGCGGCAGATAAAGAACTCGATCTCACCGCCGCATGGCAGGACTACATGAATAACACGTCTGCGGTGGAGCCCGCTTATCGATTTCCACATATGATGTGCTTTCGCAGCGCGGCGATTGCCTATGACCTGCCATTAACGCTCCTCCTGGCTGTCGCACGGGGCGAAAGTGATTTCAAGGCAACGGCGCGGTCGCGTGCCAACGCACACGGCGTAATGCAGATATTGTGGCCGACAACGGCAAAACATCTCGGTATCTATCGCCTGTCGGACCTTTACGACCCCTGCACAAATATTGATGCTGGCGCCCGCTATCTGAAAGAGCTGTTGACCCGATACAACGGGAATGTGCACCTGGCGTTGGCGGCCTACAACTATGGGCCGCAACGGATTGCCGCACATGGGATGGACATCCCGGACGGCGCCCGCTGGTACAGCGGTTATATCTTTCGGCACCTCGGGTACGTCAGTCGCAAAGCCGATCCCGCCGGCACCCAGGTCGCGCAACTCTATTCCGAACTCGGCCGGACAACGCTGGTCACGTTTGGCGAGCCCTATCGTGC
>CAZJFQ010000079.1:0-8700 GCA_964545335.1 uncultured Gammaproteobacteria bacterium
CGGTCACCGCGAAGTATTTCTTCCACCAGTTCGTGGTTTCGCAAACTACAGACAGGGATGCCCTGGAGCTCAATAGCCATATGGTGAAGTCTATCCCCGTGCGCGACCTTGATTTTTCTTAATTTGTCTCAGCGCCAAGCGTCTATTATGCCACGAAACAAGGAGCGCAATAGCCTGTTTCGATCGTGACCACGAAGAATAATTCGAATAGTGGAAGGAATTACAACCAGCAACAAGTCGGCCACCGAAAACAAAAATTTCTCAGGAAGATTCCGGCTCAGATAGCGGAGGTTTCGCCTGCCATAGTACAGGAAATTCTGCTGCAGATTTTCCTGGATGAGTCGTCGGCCTACATCATGGGCGACGATACTGCGCGGACAGAACATGATCTTGTATTTCTTCCCTACGCGTCGCGAAAACTCAACATCCTCCCCGTACATAAAGAACCTCTCATCAAAGAACCCAACGGCATCAAATACTGATCTTCGGACAATCAACGCGCAGCCCGTTGCGAAGTCTATAGATCGCGAATCGAGCCTGACTTCGCGAATGTCCCGGCCTCTGTGCCGGTGAAACACATTGCCAAGGAACCGGTGCCCGCCCGCATACCAGATTAATCTGGTATCGGGCCAGCAGACAATAAGCGGCGAAACGATGCCAACCCGGGGATCTTCAAAACATGACAGCGCCGCGCTGGTGAACCCATCCTGCACCACTGTATCGCCGTTCAGTATCACCAGGAAAGCGCAGTCTGTCCGGCTCAGCGCGTGGCGAATTCCCGTATTCTGACCACCGGCATACCCCAGATTTCGACGTGACTGAATCAAATGGATCGTTTTCATTTCCGCCGATTGTCGAAATATTTGACTGGCCTGCCCCGTCCCGATGTCAGCGGATACCGGCATCGAACTGAAATCTTCAAGGTACTCCGTTATCTGCCCGACACTATTGTCGGTCGAACCGTTGTCGACGATGACAAGGTTTAATTCGTTTTCCGAAACGCTGCGAATCGACTCGATACAACGTACAGCACCTCGTGCATCATTCCAGTTGAGCATTACCCAGCAAACACTGTCGTCTCTCCGGCTGTTGGCCGCGCGTTTCTCAGAATCCGACGAGGCTGCTGTCATGTGGCGTCAGGGGTCTTTCGCGCAGCCAGGGGGGTCGAAAAAGAGCTGCCGACAGCTGCAATCGCCCCATACATGATAAGAAAGACCGCAAAAACGCCCAGATACACAAGGATCCTCGTTACTACGGTTGGACCCAGACCAAGTATCGCCGCATTCGCCAGAGAAAAAGCCACGACAATCCAGACCGGTAACAACAATCCGGACTTATTGCCGCGGATAAACCGAAAATACAGCAGATTGAGAACATAGCCGAAGACCAGCATGCCGGCCATGGCTCCGCCAAAACCAAAATTTGCGTATAGCTCGCCCGGCAAAGTCGGGGTAAGACTCGCGAGACCATACAACACATCGGACGTCGTTTCGGACAATAACCAGCCCCCAAAACCCACCCCAGGTCCCGGCATTGCCGAATAGAGATCCATCACATAGGTGCCACCCCACATGAATTCAAACCGATTCGGAAACAGTTCGATAAGAAACCCGAGTTGGCGGGCGTTTTCCTCAACCAATCGGTGCTGAAAAACATTCCAGAGCAACTCGATACTGTTAGGTTCGAGCCGCAGCTTCCACAATGTGACGCCACCGAAAATCAGAAGAAACGCGCCTGCGGCAATCGCTGTTCCCCGCCACGCGAACCGCCCACGCAAATAGAAGACAAGCAGGGTAATCTGGAAAACAAATGCAATAAGCGGTGCCCTGTAACCTGAGAGCACTGATGCAATAAACGTCGCGGCGATTGCCAGAAAGAACATAAATCGCGCAAACGGGGAACGCCGGCAGAGCGCGTAAGTGAGAATGATCAATGCGAGCAATGGCAGCATCCGCGTGATACTGACGAAGAGATAGCCGCGACCACTGCTAAGCTGCAGTCGTTCGGAATCTATGTCATCGCTTAATAGCGCTATGCCCTCCTGGAAAAACACCGTCGCCATTAGAGCTGCAATGAGCAACATGATGACGGCTGTGATATTGAATGCCCCGGAATCACTGCATGTAGTGATCGGTCGTCTTCGAAACACAGCGATATCGTTGGGTCCAAAGTTATGCAACCAAGTAGCGATGGCACAGCCAATTGCAAAAAACAGGAATCCCACATTGGCAATATTCAGGATGTCAAAACTCTCACTCCAACCGCTCAAGGTCAGGAAATAAGCACCAACGAGAATAAAGAGCACATAAAAGATCGCGAACAGCTGTCCAAAGGATGGCAGGCTGAGTACGGGGCACGATAAATACAGGACTGCGAGCGCCAGTACAGTGATCAGGCTGTGCACCAACAATTCCATCAACTTTCAATCGATATCAATGGATCGGCGGTACTATTACTCACCGCATGCCGGCGGGCAGCGTCATATAGTATGCAATCGCTCTCGTTCAACTCGCGAATGTGATTCTTCAGCTCCGGGGCAAGTTCCGAGGTCACTTTACTCTGGTCCCGGTTTGCCAACAGCACGGGCGCCGGCTGTACTGGTTTGAGATCAAATAATGCATAAAACTGCCGCAAACAAGGCGCAAACTGTTCCTGAATTCCGATGAACGTAAATTCTTCCAGGTCAATTCCATTGATGTACCGGTTCATCAAATTTCGCATGGGTGCCACTTCAGCAAACGCTTCCAGGGACCAGTTTTCACGATTCATGCGCCGACACAACGAATGGGGTAAACGCGGATTCCTACGCCAGTAGCAATAGTGCGAAACTACGCGTTCCACCGGGTCTCTGACCCATGTCACAAGTTTGGCATCCGGATACTCGCGACGGTATTTCGAAGCCTCGAAATGGCCATGAATACACTGATCATCAGGTCGCTGTGATCGGTAGCGCAATCGTTCGAACCGACGTCGTAACCTGATGCCGGGACCAGGCTTGCACCCGTCCGTTATCTCGTATTGCTTCCCGTAATCAAAAAATACTTTACCCTGAAAGGCAGTGCCCAATACTTGGCCGAAAGTCGAGCCGGCTGTTTTTGGAATATGAACTGATATCAGCATGCCGTTTGCCGCCGACGTTCCAGGCTTTCATACCAATCCGCCAGATGCAGTCCCGTCAATGCCTCGAGCTGCCGAACCTCGTCGAGAGCTGAATCGACGATGTGAGTCGGGATCGGGACAGAGTCGTCCTGCTGGCTATCCGGTGTCTTCCTGAATGCAAACCTATCAATATGAAACCAGAGACGACGTCGAAGTTGCTCGGATCTGATAACTTTGCGTCCAATCCTCTTGATCCACGACTCCCGGTACAGGGCATCCCGCAGAAAGTTCCATCGCGGCTCACTCCGGGTATTGTGCTGATCGATTGACACGGAAGCAGAACCCAATTGATCTATTCCGATGAAGGTGCAAATCCTGGACAGAATCGCCCCACTGCGGGTCGGATCAATCAGATCGTCGAACTTGATGAACAGCACGTTCGCATCGGGCATTGCCGATGTGAATCTCGAAACCTGACCGCAATAACGACTGCGGCTAAGATATCCCAGGTGGGCCGCCGCGTGCCCTGTCTTATCTTCCTGTAACCTACGATCCTCGGTCTGCAAAGCCTCGTGAAACGACAGCACTTCATAACCGCGGCGGCGGCTCATCAGGTACTGGGAATGGGCCCTGGTAATGGGTTCGCGAAAGATAAATATCAGATTTGGCTGTCTCACAAAGGCAGCGATTCTTTCCGGCGCCCGGCCAGAGTACATGTAATCCGGATCGACCTCACCGAGTACTGTCGTGCTATCCCGACAAGCAAACTGACTCCGGTACCAACCGAAGCCCTTTTTAAAGAGTGTACTGTCGCTGAAAAAGTGGGTCTCTTTCAGCAACGGTAGACAAATCTCCGGTTGGCGGATCAGCCATTGATGCAAGGCTGTGGTGCCCGCCTTTTGCGTTCCGAGCACGAAAAACCGTGGTTTGAGATTTTTTCTTTCCATCGGCCGGTACGGGCGTCGTCGTTGACAGCCGATCCGTCAGATGCCGGACGCCGCTCAGATCATGCCGCGAATTCTTGTCTGGTAAAAATTGTGGGTGACGGCAAATAGCAAGGCCGCCAGAATCCCAAGTAGCGTGCCGGAGACAATAACAAGCGGCCGGTTTGGTGACACAAATTCATCCTCGTCCGGCACCTGGGGTGCATCCAGCACTCGCAAAACGTACTCCTCCGTGACATTGGCAAACATGATGTTATTAACCTGACTTTCCATCAAACGGTAAATTACCTGCTCCAACTCCAGAATACTCGTCGTATTCAGCTCTTCCCTCAGGTAGTCCAGGCTGCTCGTCGCCTGAACAATATCCCGGTTACGCATTTGTTGGTTGATCCGTTCAACCAGCAATCGGGCCCACTGCGCTGCCAGGTCAGGATCTGTCCAGGCGATAGTCAAAGTTACAAGTCCGGTGCGTCGGTGCTCAGTCACGGTGCGGATGTCTTCGTCAAACATCTCATACGCTTCCGACATTGACGGCACATCGTCGTCCGCGACCGTCCATGTCTTTGTCTCCTCGTCCCAGAGGTCACTAAATAGTACCGGCAGCAGGTTTTCCTCGCGAATAAAATCCATTGTAAACCCGCGCGCTTGCAATACGGCTAGAGCCTCATGCTTATCGCTGCTTGCCGACAAATCCATGCCGGCAAACGAGAACAATTGTGTCGCATCATCTACACTGAAAGGCAATGAACCCGCCCGCTCTTCCTTCGTCACGCGAGCCAGCAATGTGTCCGCACTGTAGACGGGCGTCATCAGATAAGCGACAGCTACTCCGGTCAGGGCGCCAACAGCAGCCAATGCGGCAATGACGATCCGGTAATGTATCAGGAAACGCAGGAACCTGAGCGCGTCGGCCTCAGTTTCGCGGGTATCGGTAGATGCAGATTTCAGGTCGGCCACACTCAACTTATTCCGTATCCGTGATTCTCTGATCGACTATCGAAACGCTGTTGGCACTCGTGGCTGCCTAGGTTTACTACACGGCGAATTCTAACTTGGTAAACTCGCGGCGACTTGTTATCAGGGAATCCAGGGACACCCCGCTTTTCTCGCATTATACTGGCATACGGTATACCGGCGGCAGCATTATCGACCTACCCGCCGGCCATTAACGCCAGGATCTCTTCTGTCTTACTGCGCATCAGGTCGGCATCGCCCCGGCTTTCTACATTCAGGCGCACCAGCGGCTCGGTGTTGGAGGATCTGACGTTGAATCGCCAGTCTTTGAACTCCATGCTCAGGCCATCCGTAAAATCAGTCTCCTGCACGGTTGAACCGTAATTGTGCAGAATCCTCTTCATCGTCGCCTCTACATCCACGATCTTGCGGTTTATCTCACCGCTTGCCGGGTATTTTGCCATCCGTTCAGTTACAAGTGCAGACAAAGGCACGTCACGATCACACATGATCTGGGTTACCAGCATCCAGGGAATCATGCCGCTGTCACAGTAGGAAAACTCTCTGAAATAGTGATGGCCACTCATCTCACCGCCATAGATTGCGTTGACCCGACGCATACTCTCTTTCATGAATGCGTGACCGGTCTTGCTCATTACCGGATTACCCCCGAGTTCCCGAACGATGTCGATCGTATTCCAAGTCATCCTGGGATCATGGACAATTGCCTCGGAGGGATTTCGCGACAGGATCACTTCGGCCAGGAGCCCGATGATGTAATAACCCTCGATGAACCCACCGCTCTCATCGAACAGGAAACACCGGTCAAAATCACCATCCCAGGCCACTCCCAGGTCAGCCCGATGCTTCTTGATAGCCGCGATCGTCGGGTGGCGATTCTCCGGCAGGAGAGGATTCGGGACTCCGTTCGGAAATTGGCCGTCCGCCTCATGGTGTATCTTTATGAATTCGAACGGAAGCTTTGGTTCCAGCGCGTCGAGAACCGGCCCCGCCATACCGTTGCCTGCATTGACTACTATTCTTAACGGTTTGAGACGTTCGGTGTCGACGTAACTCAGGAGGTGGTCGACATACGCTGCCCTGTTATCGAGAGTCTGATATCCGCCCCGACGGCCGGCTGGTGCGGTCTTTCCGGATTCGATCAGGGACTGAATGTCCTTCAAACCGCTGTCCCCGCTGATTGGTCGCGACTCTTCCCGGACGAACTTCATGCCGTTGTACTCGGGTGGATTATGGCTGGCCGTCACCATGATGCCGCCGCCAAGGCCGCGAGCGGCGGTCGCGAAATAGATCTCCTCGGTCCCGCACAGGCCGAGATCGTAAACATTCGCGCCACCGAACTGCAGGCCACGCGCAAGCGCGCCGGCAATGGCTTGACTGGAAGATCGGACATCCCGCCCTATTGCGACACTGGAAGGTTGTACGTAGGCCGCATAGGCAAGACCAATGTTGTAAGCGAGACTGTCGTCCAGGTCGTCCGGTACTTTGCCCCGTACGTCATAGGCCTTGAAGCAAGCGAGGCTCACAGCCAAGCTCCACGCAGCGGGAAGCGGGAAGCGGGAAGCGGGAGGTCGTTGCTCGAGCCCATTGTTACTATTTCCGGCCTTGTTTCATGACTGACGATATAAGCGAATTCAGCATCTTTTCCAGCTCACGGATTTCGCGCAAGATTTCCTCGGAGCCATCCAGTAAGTTTAGGTCAGCGCTCAATACTACCTGTGTTTCCAGTTCAGCTAGAGAACCACGAGAAATACGAAGGAATCGTGCGAACTCCTTGCCTACTGTTCTTCCTGAACCTTCCGCGATGTTCGAGGGAATCGACACGGCCTCTCGTCGCATTTGCGACACCAAACCATATTTTTCATCGTCCGGCAGCGCCCCCGTTGCTTTGTAGATGCTCCTTGCGAGGCCCAGTCCCCGTTGCCATACCAACAAGTCTCTGTGGTTATTTATCACGATCGGCGCTTTTCAGGCATCGAAAAACCGATCGCAATTATTATGCGCTACTACGCCCCGTGCCACACGATAATCAAACTTGACTTGCCAGTTTTAGCTGTACTTCCCGCTTCCCGCTTCCCGCTTCCCGCTTCCCGCTCAAAGTTTACTTGTTGCTTCCCTTGCGGCCGTAGTTGTCCTCAAACCGGACTATGTCATCCTCACCCAGATACTCGCCCGACTGCACTTCGATAATATGCAGCGGCTGGGTACCTGGATTTTCGATTCGGTGTTTCGTCTCTATCGGGATGAAAGTGGATTCATTCTCCTCGAGCAGGAATACATCCTCGCCGCGCGTGACCCGTGCAGTTCCTTTTACCACTACCCAGTGTTCAGCACGCCGATGATGCAGTTGCAGGGACAAAACGGCCCCGGGATTTACGATCAGCCGTTTCACCTGAAACCGACTGCCACTGTCAATGCTGTCGTAGCTGCCCCACGGTCGAAAAACCTGCCGGTGCAGATCGGCCTCCTCTCGCTTTTCCGACCTTAATCTTTCTACCAGCTTTTTTACGTCCTGCACCTTGTCCTTTGGCGCCACCATTACGGCATCCTTGGTTTCGACAACGACATGCTCATCGAGACCGACAGTAGCAACCAGGCGGTGGCCGGCACTGATGTAACAGTTGTGCGTATCTTCTGCCACGACATCGCCTCTCACCACGTTACCGCAATCGTCCGGTACGGACACCTCATGCAACGCTGACCAGGATCCAACGTCGCTCCAGCCGGCATCCAGGGGGACGAGAACAGCGTCCTTCGTTTTCTCCATCACCGCATAATCGATCGAGTCGGATGGACAGCCCTCAAATGCAGCGGCATCGAGACGCTCAAAATCAAGGTCCTTTTTTGCCTTTGTGAACGCAGCCCGCGAAGCTGACAGGATTTCCGGCGCGAGCATTTCGAGTTCTTGAAGATAGCGGGCGGCAACAAACATGAACATGCCACTGTTCCAGTAGTAGTTGCCGGACTCGAAATATTGCCTGGCAGTATCGAGATCCGGTTTCTCGACAAATTCAGCGACTTTCATCGCCGGCCCGCTGTCCCCTTCGGTCCGAATGTAGCCATAGCCCGTCTCGGGTCGCTCCGGCCGCACCCCGAAGGTGACCAGATGGCCGGCCGCCGCGGCATCCGCACCGGCCCCGAGTGCGGCCTGCAATGCTTTCGGATCCCGTATCAGATGATCCGCGGGCAAAAGCAGCAGTACAGCGTCAGCAGCGGTATCGGCCACTGCGTGGGCGGCAACCGCCGCGGCCGGCGCCGTATTGCGGCCTGCAGGTTCGAGGATGATCGCTCTGGGGGTGACTCCGAGTTCTCGCATCTGTTCCGCAACGAGAAAACGGTGCGCCTCATTACAGACAATGATCGGATCGCCTGCGCCTGCCAGGCCGTCCAGCCGCGCCACCGTTTCCTGCAGCATCGTCTGTTCGCCAATCAGCGGCAGCAACTGTTTTGGATAAAGTCCCCGTGACACAGGCCAAAGTCGTGAGCCCGTTCCGCCGGACAAAATCACCGGGATAATTCTTAGGTTGCCCATGGCCGTTGTTCGCCTTCCATTTGCTATTTGATTTTAGCCTGGCCGGATCCGAAGAATCCGGGCGCTTTGCATCGGGAGCCTTCAAGTCAGATTAGCGCGGATGCGGTGGACGCTGCTGTGATACGGGTCATAAACAGACCTGCGCCGTCA
>CAZJFQ010000080.1:0-8501 GCA_964545335.1 uncultured Gammaproteobacteria bacterium
TTCCCGCTTGACAGTTCACGGCTCACGAGTCACGGTTCACGTTGGTGATGCAACCAAGCTATAGCTCTGTTTGTTACTCACAAACGGTTGAAATTTACAAAAACGCCCTAAAATAAGAAACTTACGTGCGCATAAGCAATTAGAGCGGGGAGACATCTGATGATGCCTTGGTGGGTCTGGATAGCCGCAGGCGTGTTATTGCTCGGAGCGGAGCTGTTTTTTATCGACGCGCAATTTTTCCTGGTTTTTATTGGTGTGTCCGCACTGGTTACAGGTGGTTTGGCTTACGTCGGCTTGTCAGAACCGGCATGGCTGCCGTACATAGTTTTCGCGGTACTGTCGCTGATTTCGATGTTCACTTTTCGCAAGCAGCTTTATAAAAAGCTGCGCGGTAGCGCTCCCGGATTTGATGGCAGCGTGACAGGCAACACACTGGTTCTGCCGGAAGCAATTACACCGGGGGGCGAATGTCGGGCAGAGGTGCGCGGCACGACCTGGACTGTGCGCAACGTTGGCAGCGATACTCTCGCAGCAGGAGAGTCAGCCGTCATCGAGAAAATTGACGGCCTGGTTCTTCATGTGCGTCGCAACTAATTTTCTCCGTTAATCGATACAACAGATCGAAAAGGAGTACCTATGGACATTGCAACATTGGTTACGGTTGGCGCGATTGTACTCTTCGCAATCATTGTCATTGCCAAGACGGCTGTCATCGTACCTCAGCAATCTGCGTCGGTTGTTGAAAGTCTTGGAAAATACAGCCGGACACTGCGGGCCGGATTTCACATCCTGATTCCGTTTTTTGAGAAGATTGCCTACAAACACTCCCTGAAAGAGCACGCGCTCGATATCCACGAGCAGGTCTGCATCACCAGCGACAATGTTCAGGTTGGCGTCGATGGCGTGCTCTACCTGCAGGTGTTGGATGCTCAGCGGGCCTCGTATGGCATCGGCGACTATGTTTTTGCCATCTCGCAGCTGGCGCAAACGACGCTGCGTAGTGAGATCGGCAAAATCGAGCTCGATCGCACTTTCGAGGAGCGCGCCTCTATCAATTCGAACGTTGTCAGCGAGCTCGATAAGGCATCCAGCCCGTGGGGTGTCAAAGTCCTGCGCTACGAAATCAAGAATATCAATCCACCGCGAGATGTTTTGCAGGCGATGGAAAAACAGATGCGGGCCGAGCGCGAAAAGCGCGCTGTGGTGCTGGCCTCGCAGGGCGAACGGGACGCCAAGATCAACGAGGCCGAGGGCGAAAAACAGCGTGTTATCAAAGAGTCCGAAGCGGCTAAACAGCAGCAGATCAACGAGGCTCAGGGTGAGGCTGAAGCCATACTCGCGGTAGCAACGGCAACGGCGGAGGGCCTGCGCCGGGTTGCGGCATCGCTTGTCGAGAAAGGTGGGGTGGAAGCCATGCAGCTCAGGATTGCGGAACAGTACGTGGAGCAGTTTGGCCACCTGGCCAAGGAAGGAAACACGCTGGTTGTTCCGGCCGACCTCGCGGATATGAGCAAAATGATCGCACTGGCTACCACTATCGTCAAAGGCACGGGCAAATCAGCCCAAGCATAGACCAGTCATCGTAGTGCGTGGTATCGGGCCCGGATTCAGAATGAATCCGGGCCAAATGGCGTTGTTCTCTGGAGATCCTGCAATATGGCCCGGGCATTGTCGCCGGTATACGCCTTACAGGGCACTGATCGCAGACTCGTGCTGACACACCTTAATTCGGATCGTCGCTGCTCCTTGACAAGGCTCGTCTTGTAATCAGTCAGTCCCGGAGTCGAAATGCAGCCACTACTCAGAAAGAGCAAGCAGAGCGAAAGCATCCAACAGTACTTTGACATCTATCACGTAACACTAAAGATCGCCTTACTGCCTACCATAGAGATGACATAATCGTTTGTCCGTGATCGACATCTCAGTATGTCAAGTTCGATTATGTCGGATAACAAAAGCGAGCGCACAGCCTGCAGGCTACAGACAGCAGTTGCAGCGCACTCTCCGTTTTGAAGCATCATCTACAGTTAACGCCGCATAAATCATCCTTTCCCCGATTGTTTCCGTACTCGTATACGGCCGCAAAATCATGCCGGCTCATGAGGGCGTCCCAGAGCATGGTTACGGAAGCGGATCTTCGCGATTACATGATCGAATTTGTTACCGGTCTACCGCAGTGGCGGGAGCGGGAGGATCTCGAGCTCGTGCTGGAAAGCCGTAGCTGGCCCGAAATCGCCGCCAGGGCTGCCGATCAGGTCTTTGATAAGCATCTCGTAAGTGTCGGCATCCGTACCAGCGAGACATTTACGGGTTACCGGATCGCGCCGAGTTGTGTCGATGCGGGGCGTTTCGCGATTCTGGAAGTCACCGGCGACGGCGCTACATCAATCAGTTTTTGTCACCGTGATTCGAGTGGTAACTGGAATTACAAGGGCTATCGCGAGGCCGGCCACAAGGACAGAGTCAAGATCTCACACCTCCATCGAAACCGGGCCGCAAGAAGCTGAATCGCCGTCGACCCTGATGTCGTATCTTGACTCTGTACTGAAGTACGGCCTTACGCTTGCGCACCCGACAAAAGTCGTTTAGCCGACCGGGCAGAACAAGAGCGCATGGCCGAGAAGATCCTGAAAGAGTACCTGACCGAATTTATCACCGGCCTGCCGCAATGGCAGGACCCAAAGCCCACGTTGGTCGATCGCGGTGACTGGCCGGATGATATGCTGAGAGTCTCGGACGATGTGATCGGACGCGATGCAGTTGCGCTCGGTATCCGGACCGAGGCCATCTTTGTCGGATATCGTATGGTGCCGGGTGGTGACATGACGGACAGCCGGTTTGCCATACTCGAGATCAACCACACTGGTGCAATGACCGTCAATTTCTGCGAGCGTCTCGGCAACAAGCAGTGGGACTATCGCAGCTACAAAGCCGCGCCGGTCGATGCCAGCGCTCTGAAACTCAACGCCACCGCGACCAATGATGCGGAGCCTCAGGCGTAAACCCAAACCCGAAGCGTAAGACCTAGGAAGCATAATCAGCGCGTGCAGGATGTGGTCCGGGTCCCGGCGACTTTTTCTTTGACCTTGGGCCCTGGGCCGCAGGCCTTGCTTATGTGATTCCCTTCACAGACCCCTGCGTATGACAGACGTACAATTTTCTTTACACATCAGTAAGTTATGTTGAATTCAGCCATGAGCCGCGACGACAAGTCATTCACCGGCACCCACCGGGTCGTGCTGCCAAAAGACGTCTTTGACCCCGACACGGTTTTCTACGATGAACTCGAGGTCAAGACGACGCTGACGACGACGGACCTGGACGTTCCCGGCCTGCGGGATGAATCCGTGTTCGACAAGGTGGCACGGGCGCTGGACCGCCGTGTGGTGGAATGGGAGAGTGACGATAACGCCGCTACTAATCGGAATCTGTCGATCGATGGTTTCGAGACGTCGTTGTTTCGCAAGATTATGACGTATTTCAGAAGTCTGAAACCGTAAGATAGAAAGGCGCTAGACACTAGGAAGGGTGCCGCAGGCGCTGTCTCTATTCTATATCTCTCTTTGAGTTCTTCGTGCGCCCCGAGTGAAGCTATTGCTACACGAGGTAGTGCCCTGGGGGCGCCTTCGTGGTCATTTACATGTCAGTGCCACTATCTGCTCTCCGCTTTTCACTTTCATCTTCTTTATACGCCTTGTGGAGCTGTACAGGCTCGACTTCGCGTTTGCGCAGTTTCATATTGAGCACTTCCACGCCCAAAGAGAAAGCCATCGCAAAGTAGATGTACCCCTTCGGGATATGGAATTGAAGTCCGTCGCCGATCAACGCAACCCCGATCAGGATCAGGAAACTAAGCGCCAGCATTCGAATCGTCGGATGCCGGTCGACAAAGCTACCGATCGAACGCGCCATGATCATCATCATGATGACGGCGACAACAATCGCGATGACCATGACAGGAATTCTCTTTGCCAGCCCGATCGCAGTGATTACGGAGTCGAGGGAAAAGATGATGTCAAGCAACGCGATCTGAATGATCACAGACATAAATGTCTTGGGAACTGCGGCGGTAATATGACCCTCTTCCCCTTCCAGCTGCTGGTGAATCTCAAGCGTACTTTTGGCCAACAGGAACAATCCGCCGCTTATCAGGATCAGGTCTCGCGATGAAACGACGTGATCAAGAATCTCGAACAGAGGGCGTGTTAGCCCCAGCAACCAGGTCAGGGAAAGGAGCAGCAGGATACGCGTGAGCATCGCCAGCGCGAGCCCGACGACTCTCGCCTTGTCACGCTGCTCCGGCGGCAAACGCCCCGCCAGGATCGATATAAAGACGATGTTATCGATCCCGAGAACGATCTCGATAGCCGTCAACGACGCAAGTGCAATCCACGCTTCAGGCTGAGATAACCACTCCATCAGAACATGCCAAACCTAACCAGTAAACACGACGACATCCTCGGTGCATCAACCGATTCAGTGCAGTTGAGTTGCTGCCGATCATATTGACTGAATAGACTTCTATTTAAGGCCAGATTTCGCAAAAGAAATTCAGGATTAGGCGGTCCGGGCGATAATAGCACCTCAGTGGCGACTACAGCTCCGCGTCGCCAGGGTGACCGACCCGCTATAGCCCCGGTCCTCGCGGTAAATACCCGCAATCCAACCCGGTGCCTCACGTACACATCTGCAGACTTGACCCTCACTGCAATGGACAGCGCGGCCACCATGTCCTATAAGTTAATGCAGGCAGTTAATCTCCCCCTGGGAATCGTTCAGGCGGTACAGGTAATTGCTTGTAAGAATCATTTTAAGACGCCGCGCGCACCTTGCAATTACAACGGAACAAATACGAAAGAAGACTGTCCGGGGCCGGAGTAATGAAAGACCGCAAACAAACTTGTAACGCAGCACCGATGGCTGTCATTACGGTATTGCTAATGGCACCGTTTTTGATCAATTGTGCAAGCGTGCGTTATGACCGAATGAGTTACGATGAGCTTGCAGAAATCGATAAGGATACTGGCGATAAGAAGAAGGAACGTGACAATTTTGGAATCCCCTTTTACGAAGGAAGACCCTATCTTCTTGTCGTCAACAGTACGGACGCGAAAGGCAAAGCTACCCGAACCGTCTCAGTTGTCAGCCTGCCGGATTTGTCAAAACCGCACCGGGCCTACATTCAGCGTGGATTTGGAAAAGCTGAGCTGACCGTCAACCTGAGTAACGGGGTTCTCACGTCAACAACTGCGAAGGGTGAAGAACCCCTGGCAGCATTGATAACCTCAGCTGCAGGAGCTGCTGTGGTGCCGGCCACAATTACAAATACCAGAGCGCAGGCAGAGTTGGCTAAGGCCCAAGCTGCTCAGGCTGGAGGCCTTGTTCAATTCGATGCCGCCAGAATTCTTCAGGCGTGTTTGAATGACCCGACTCATAATATTGTGACCGGTCCATGGGTCCGCCAGCTAGAGAGTGTCATTAACCGCATAAATGCGGCACAAATAGTCGACGTAAAACGCAGGAAAAAGCTAATTGATAAAATGGAAAAGTGGAATCGTGAAGTTTGTATTAGTGATGCCCTGAATTTCACTGCATTACCAAACGCGCTTGCCATCATGCAAGTCAACGAATTCCAACTGGCTCTGCGGCCTTTTAATTCACAACTCAAAAACTTCGTAACAGAACTCGGGAAGATCAAATCCGGCGAAGGCTGTGAAGACACGACTCCCGGAGATTGTCAAATTCTTCGCGCCGCGTTAGCGGGGATATCTATCCTTACAAAGGAACTTGAAGCGTATCTTCCTATGCAGGAAAAGGTGATACCGCCGTTTGAGCTTTTCAAGATAGTCTACGATAACAAAGGAATCCTGACCGGCCTGAAACGAGTTCATCCACAGTAGTTTCTAAGGACCCGACGACATCAGTTGAGCGCGCTCCTAACCTTGAATCGTTGCCGATGCGCGAACCGATTCGCCAATTAGTGAGACAACGCCATACGCATAATCACGTTGAAAGTAAGAGTTTAACAGTCTATACATAAAGTCAGTGATTGTAATTCCGGACTCTGTCCTTGGGGTATCGTGTCGGTAAAAAATAATTTCGATCAGTTGCACGTCTGGCGGCGTCAAACTGTCAGGCTATCTGTACGAAGTGGCTGCACGGTTATTGTCGGGCTTGTGTTGCTCGCAATTTCCGCCTGTATACCGCAGGACGACGTGTACCCACCTCCGCCACAAGAAGTGTGCATCGGTGATTTCTCACGTATTGACACTCTGCCGCCGGGGAGTATTGGCTGCAACGCGATTGATTGCTGCCCGGAATGCCCGGTCACCGGATCTTATGACTTGCGAATATCAGTGAGCGGAGAGCTGATCGATCATGTGTCAATACGTATCGAGGAATTCACGTCAGATGCTGCAAATCAACAGCTGGCGGAGAGCGCCAGTCAAGAAAACATTCCGGACTACTATGAGGTGCAGCAAGGAATAACGACGATTCCCGGTATCGCTGAGTATCCGGATGTGCCGCCATTGGAAGTGTTTCCAACTATACACCTGATTGCCCGGGATCAGATCCAGCAATTCTTTCAACGCTCACCGGCACAACAGCACGATAGTAACGAAAATCTTTCCAGTGAGATCAGTGTAGAAATCGAGCACCTGGTGGAAGACACCGTCCTTAAGAGCATTCAAGCAGGTTATGCAATCATTCCGTGCGGAGAGTTTGCACTGGTGCCTGATACGGACAGAATAAGCGTATCAGACAATACAGGCAGCGATCTTGCTGTTGTCCTGTCCAGTGGCAAGCGCACCAGTGACGGTTGTATTCGTAACAGATCCCACCGCGTGTCCAATTTCGTAAATGTTGGCAATTACCTTGCCGTAGACGGGACCTGTAATACGGAACTGGCGGTGTTTTCCGATGACGATGCGATAAAGCTTCTAGGCAACAGCAGCGCCGCTGTCTGGGCGCGATGGACTAATATGCCATCGGATGTTCAGCCTGCCTCCCTGTTAACTGGTCGCTGGTCACTTCCTATTAAAGTCTGGATCGCAGTGCCGGATACCCCTGCTGGAACCCGCGCCGCTACTCTTAGCCAAGCCCAAACTGAGATTCTGCTGGCGGATTTGTACCTCAATGTGAATCATGCTGGAATATCTGTAAACGATGCCGCTATTTATACGACGCTGACAGATAACGCAAAGATTACCAGCATTACGAATATTGCAACCTCCATTTCGAATACAGGGTCATTTACCATCTCTCAGATCAATACAATTCGAAATGATGCCAGCGTTTTCGATAGCAATGCACTGAATGTCTATTATGTGGATAACGCGGCGATTTCAGGTCTCCACCTCCGAGATGGCTTCCAGAATTCTCATAAGTTGATTTTCATCGGCACTGGGTCTACCCCGGAATCTCCTACGCATGAAATTGCACATGCTCTTTCTCTGCAACACGCGAATACGTGTCAATGGGTGGGTGGGAATTGTATTCTGGTCTCGGAGGATTTCGACACTAATTCGATACCTGACTTCCCCACCACCAATATCATGTGGGGTGGTGGTTCGGGCCGCAGTCAATTCACCGAAGGACAGGACTTTCGGATGACATTTGATACTCACTCGATTCTTAATACGCAGAGCATCAGAACTGCCTCGCCGGCATCGCGTAATTGTCCCGAGAATGAGATATCCGATAGTTGCCCATGGATCGGCCTGGACATCGGGCCCAATTAAATTGCCCAAGGTATTTGATGTGAAGCGAATCGCAAAAATAATTTCCCTGACGACTGCAGTATGCTGCGCGTCGATGTTTGCTGGGTGCGAACGGGGGACGGAAGGCAGTACTGTGATCAGTCAGGAAACGGTAGAAGGCACCGTCTTTCGATGGTTTGAGTGTGAGGAATGCCAGGATGGCGAACTGAATGCGGTGGTCGATCTTGGCGAGCGAGCAATTGAATATTTGGCTGAGATTTATCTGAACGCGCCTAGTAGAGAACTTGTTATTCCTGAGTTTGAGGCCGTGGTACGTCGGAATTTTCAAAAAAGCTACCGTGATCTTCAAGCAGCAATCGTCGCGAACCCCGATTTCGCGGGCGATCCAATGACCGAAGATGAATATGTACAATTGTACGTCGACAATTTGAACGTCCGCTATCGAGCCCGCGCAGAAATCGCGCTGCGCGAAATTGGCGGTCCCGAAGCAGACGCTGTTCTTGCGGCGTCCGGCAGCCTTACTGTCGAACCATAATACTAACCCCCGGAGTCGCAATCCTTGCCGCCGGCGACATTACGGTAACAGACGTGTCGTGGTTAACCAGCGTTAGCTGCCGCTGCCAGCAGCCTCATCGACTACGCAAGCTGTACTGACTGGGTACTCCACGCCGTCACGCTCTACCGTGCCGCCACCACCGTCTTGCTCCACTGTTCCTTCACTACAAACTGTGGTCGGCACTACCGATTCACACGAGGTGTCAATTGGATACTCGATACCGT
>CAZJFQ010000081.1:0-7918 GCA_964545335.1 uncultured Gammaproteobacteria bacterium
GTCCGTAGCGCAGATCAGTCTGCTGGTAGATCTTCTGATTGCATCTTTTCTGGTTACCGGCAGTATCAGCTGGCTGTATTACTCCGACCGGCTGATGGAGTTCCCGCTGGGCATTTTCAGCATCGCACTGGCTACAGTCATCCTCCCGAACCTTTCAAAACACCACGCGGCGAAGTCCGCGGCGGAATTTTCCGCTACGCTCGAATGGGCGCTGCGACTTGTGTGTGTTATTTCCGTCCCCGCGGCCGTCGGTCTGTTTATCCTGGCGACGCCCATCCTGTCGACTTTGTTTCAGTACGGCGAAACGGGTGCCGGGGATGTGTACCAGGCACAGTTCAGCCTGATGGCGTACGCTGTTGGCCTGATTGGTTTTTCGCTGGTCAAGATACTGGCCCCGGCCTTTTTTTCACGGCAGGACACGCGAACGCCGGTGCGCATAGGCATTATCGCGCTTGTCGTCAACGTTGTTCTTAACGTCGGCTTTGTCGTGCCGATGGTGGTCCTGGGGATTAACGCGCCGCACGCCGGACTCGCGTTGGCAACCACTATCGGCGCCTTCGTCAATGCCGGGCTCTTGTTTCGGCGGCTCAGACAGGACGGGGTGTATCGACCGGCTGCCGGGTGGTCGGCGCTTCTGACCCGGCTCGTCGTTGCCAATGCAGCGATGGCGACGGTGCTTGTCCTCGTTTCCAGGCAGCTCGACGGATGGACGGCAGCCGGCTGGCAGAGCCGGTCGCTCAACCTGACCTTGCTGGTCAGCGCCGGCCTTGCGACTTATCTGCTGGCACTATGGGTACTTGGCGTCCGTTACAGCCAGATTCATATCAAACCGGCCAAGCCTTCCTTATAATTCGGCGCTTTTGGGATCAGGCAACTATAAGATGCGGCTGACTCGGGGGCTCCACAATTTGCGTGCTGGCGATCGGGGTTGCGTTGCGACTATCGGCACCTACGACGGTATCCATTTGGGGCATCAGTTTGTGCTGGCCAGGGTGCGTAAGAAGGCTGCAGACATGCAGTGTGCATCCGTCATGATGACGTTTGAGCCGACGGCCGCGGAATATTTCGATGCGGGCAGCGCGCCGCCAAGGCTTACCCGCTTGTCGGAGAAATTTCGAGCACTAAAGACACAGCAACTGGATGCGATGATGGTGATCCGGTTCAATCGCAGGCTCGCCGTACTGGAAGCACATGACTTTATAAAGGAATACCTGGTCGATGGGTTGGGGATACGGTCCCTGATTATCGGCGACGATTTCCGGTTCGGACGCGGCAGGCAGGGTGATCTGCGTACATTACGTCTTGCCGGTCGGGATCATGGTTTTGATGTCGAACAGGCCGCCAGTTTTGAATTGAACGGAGTGAGAATCAGCAGCACAGCTGTGCGGGACGCGCTGGCGCGTGGTGACATGACGACAGCCGCGAAATATCTCGGCCGGGCTTATCGAATGTCGGGTCGGGTGATCGAGGGGCGTCGTCTCGGCAGAGATCTGGGCTATGCGACAGCGAATATCGTACCGCGGCGGATCAAATCGCCCGTGAACGGGATATTTGCCGTCCGGGTATCGGGTATCCCGGGGGCGCCGTTTGACGGTGTTGCAAGTATCGGTACAAGGCCCACCGTAGCCGGACGGGAGCCATTGCTCGAGGTACACCTGTTCGACTTTTCGGGCGATCTATACGGTCGCCACCTGGACGTCGATTTTATTGCCCGGATTCGTGACGAAGTTAAGTTTCCGGACATCGCAGCGCTCACGCAGCAAATGGATAAAGACTCAGACCTGGCGCGTACTTTGCTGTCACAATATGCGCGCGAAAACCAGGAGGACTGACCACAGGTGGCGGATTACAAGGACACGCTGAACCTGCCCAAGACAGATTTCCCGATGCGGGCCAATCTGGCCAAACGCGAGCCGGATATGCTGAACGATTGGGAGAGCAAGGATTTCTACGGTCAGATCAGAAAGGCGGCCGCCGGGCGACCGCGATTCGAACTGGCTGACGGGCCACCGTACGCCAATGGTGCAATCCATATCGGGCATGCCGTCAACAAGGTTCTGAAAGACATCGTCGTAAAATCAAAAACGCTTGACGGTTACGATGCACCGTATATCCCGGGCTGGGATTGCCATGGTTTGCCCATCGAGCACCAGGTCGAGAAAAAACAGGGCCGTAAACGCGCTGAACTCGGCGACCGTGAATTCCGGCAGGCCTGCCGCGCATTCGCCTTCGAGCAAGTCGACAAACAACGACAGGATTTCAAGCGCCTGGGTGTTCTGGGTGATTGGGACAACCCGTATCTCACGATGTTGCCGCGTTACGAAGCGGCGCAGCTCCGGGCATTTGCAAAAATTGTCGAGAACGGTCACATCTACAAGGGATATAAACCTGTCCACTGGTGTCTCGATTGCCGCTCAGCGCTGGCTGAGGCGGAGGTCGAATATCAGGACAAGTCTTCGCCGGCCATCGACGTTCGCTTCAAAGTGGCCGACGAAAAAGAATTTGCCGGTCGAATATCCCGCCCGGGAGCATCGGCTCCCGTAGCAGGCGGCGGTCCGATTTCCATTCCGATCTGGACGACGACGCCGTGGACGCTGCCTGCCAACCAGGCTGTCGCATTGCATCCGGACTTCGAGTATTCCCTCATCGGGCTTGACACAGGTGCGGGTCCCGAGCGGCTGGTCATTGCGACGGAGTTGCTTGAAGCGGCTGTGAACCGCTTCGGCGGCGGCAAAATGAAAACTCTGGGAACTTGCCGTGGCGAGGCATTAAAAGGTCTGATGCTCGATCACCCGTTCTATGAGCGACAGGTGCCGGTCATCCTCGGTGACTACGTAACACTCGAGGCGGGTACCGGCGCAGTCCACACAGCTCCCGGGCATGGTCACGAGGACTTTGCTGCCGGTGTCGAAAACGATTTACCGCTGGAAAACCCTGTGGGTCCGGACGGACTATTTCTCGAGGACACCGAGTTGTTCGCCGGCGAGCATGTCTACAAGGCCAACGATCACATCATCAACGTTCTGAATGATAAGGGCACCTTGCTGCACGCGGAACCGTTCCGACATTCGTACCCGCATTGCTGGCGGCACAAATCGCCGGTGATTTTCCGGGCGACGCCGCAGTGGTTTATCAGTATGGACCAGCACAGCCTGAGAAAAACGGCATTGAAAGCCATAGGTGATGTGCACTGGATGCCGGGCTGGGGCGAGGAGCGCATTGCCGGGATGGTCGACAGCCGGCCCGACTGGTGTATTTCACGGCAGCGGGCCTGGGGCGTGCCGATCCCGTTGTTCGTACACACGGAAACAGGTGACCTGCACCCTGAAACTTCCGGCCTGATTGAATCTGCTGCACAGCGTGTGGAGGAAGGCGGGATTGACGCGTGGTTCGAACTCGATCCCACCGAGCTGCTGGGCGACGAAGCCGACCGTTACGAAAAAGTGTCGGACATCATGGATGTCTGGCTCGATTCGGGTATGTTCCACCATTGTGTTTCGACCTTGTGGGACGAAGTGTCCTACCCGGTTGACCTGTATCTGGAAGGATCAGATCAGCACCGCGGCTGGTTCCAGAGCTCGCTTCTGACTTCTGTCGCGATGCACAGCCGCGCCCCGTATCGAAATGTCCTGACACACGGGTTTGCGGTCGACGAACACGGACACAAGATGTCAAAGTCGCTCGGAAACGTGGTTGCCCCGCAGGAGGTGTTTAACAGGCTCGGGGCCGATGTACTGCGGTTGTGGGTGGCGGCCACGGATTACCGGGCTGAAATGAGTGTCTCCGATGAAATCCTGAAGCGGATAGCCGATTCGTATCGAAGGATGCGCAACACGGCAAGGTTTTTGCTCGGTAACCTGAACGAATTTGATCCGGAACAACATCTCATTGCGCCGGAAAACATGCTCGCACTGGACCGCTGGGCGGTGCAGCGGGCGTCCGAACTGCAAAAGGCGGTAACTGAAGCGTACCGGGATTACGAGTTTCATCTTATCTATCAACAGGTGCACAACTTTTGCATCGTCGACATGGGTGGCTTTTATCTCGATATCATCAAAGATCGTCTGTATACGACACAGCCGGACAGCCCGGCACGCCGTTCCGCACAGAGCGCCATGTATTGCATCGCAGAGGCGATGGTTCGCTGGCTGGCGCCGATTTTGAGCTTTACCGCCGAAGAAATCTGGGCCGCCATGCCCGGAAAACGTGGCGACTCTGTATTCCTCGTTCAATGGTATGACCTGCCGTCGGCTGGTAAACCGGCTGCTGACCTGGAGTGGGGTCCCATCATCCAGGTGCGTGACGAAGTTTCCCGCGAGCTGGAACGTCTCCGGGATGCGGGCCAGATCGGTTCGTCGCTCGGCGCGGAAGTCGATCTGTATTGCGGTCCGGCGCTTAAAGAATTGCTCGACGCGCTGGGTGATGAGCTTCGTTTTGTTCTGATAACGTCTGATGCCCGGGTCCACGCTGACCAGGACGCGCCGGACTCCGCAGTCATCTGCAATCCTGTTGCCGGCGATTCGCTGAAAGTGGTGGTTGCGGCCAGTTCGCATGACAAGTGTGCACGTTGTTGGCACCGGCGTTCGGACCTGGGTCAGTCGGAACAGTGGCCGGAGATCTGCAGCCGCTGTGTTGAAAACGTGAATGGAAGCGGGGAAACGAGGCGGTTTGCATGAACACACCCGCCGGGAAAGGCTGGTTTGACCGACTGCTGACGCCACCGGAAGGGGCGACCAACTGGTTGTGGCTGTCGCTGCTGGTTATCGGCGCCGACCAACTCACGAAATACTATGTGGCCGACAACCTTGATCTTTTCGATCGCGTCGAGCTTTTTTTCATGCTCGATCTGACATTGCTGCACAATACAGGCGCAGCCTTCAGTTTTCTGAGTGATGCGGGCGGCTGGCAGCGCTGGATGTTCATTGCGCTGGGGCTGGTCGTTTCCCTCGCGATCGTTTTCTGGTTGCGCGGGATTCCGCGGCGTGAGCAGACCTGGCTTGCCATTGCACTGGCGCTGATCGTTGGCGGTGCATTGGGCAATGTCATCGACCGCGTACTGTACGGTTACGTCATCGACTTTATCAGTGTCCATTACCTTGACTGGTATTTCCCGGCGTTCAACGTCGCGGATTCGGCAATAACAGTCGGTGCCGCCATGATTATCATCGACAGTCTGTTTCTTGAGCGGCGGCGGCAGAAACTGCTCGGGACCTCCGCTCAGCGGGAAGCGGGAAGCGGGAAGCGGGGAGTGCGTCCGAGTCCGGCTGCGGCGCCGGGCCACGTACCCAATTCTGATGACTCCGAAGAAGAGATCGCTGAACCCGTGCCCACCAGGACGGCGAAGAGTCCAGCGCGCAAGAAGAAATCCGGACCGCGAAAAAAGTCGTCGAAAAAGCAGCCAACCGCGCGGAAAAAACCATCCAACCGTTCAGAAACCTGAACGCTTTAATACCCGTCCTGAAGCCTGAAGTCTGTAGCCCGTGACCTGTAGACTGTAGAATCCGCTTATGCGAGTTCTACTGGCCAACCCCCGTGGCTTCTGCGCCGGTGTCGACCGGGCCATCGATATTGTGGAACGTGCCCTCAAACTGTTTGGGGCCCCGATCTACGTTCGCCATGAGGTGGTGCACAACCGTTACGTCGTCGACCGGTTGCGCGACGCCGGGGCTGTATTTGTGGATGAGCTGGACGACGTGCCGGATGGCGCGACCGTGATTTTTTCAGCGCACGGCGTGCCAAAACGCGTACAGGATGAGGCCGCCGGCAGAAATCTGCACGTGTTCGACGCTACCTGTCCGCTGGTGACCAAGGTCCATATGGAGGTCAAGGGCTACGCGCTGGAGGGCAGGGACGTTGTATTGATCGGCCACGAGGGTCACCCGGAAGTAGAGGGTACCCTGGGACAGTTCGATGCGTCACACGGTGGCCGGATTCACCTGGTGCAGGGTGTCGAAGACGTCGCACAGCTCGATCTCGCGAACCCGGAGACAACTGCGTTCGTAACGCAGACCACCCTTTCAGTCGACGATACGGCCGCGGTAGTCGATGCTTTGCGGCAGCGGTTTCCCTGCATCAGCGGACCGCGGAAGGAAGACATCTGTTATGCCACTCAAAACCGGCAGGATGCGGTGAAACAGCTGGTAAAGCGGGTGGATGTGCTCCTGGTCGTCGGCTCCCGCACCAGTTCCAACTCCAACCGGTTGAAGGAAATCGCTGAGAAACGCGGTATTGCCGGTTACCTGATCGACGGTCCCGACGACCTGCGACCCGACTGGTTTGATGGTGTCGATGCCGTTGGGCTGACTGCCGGCGCGTCCGCCCCGGAAGTCCTGGTTGGTCGTGTCGTAGCCCGACTGGCGGAGTGGGGCGGCAAGCCGGCCGAGGAAGTGGCCGGCTCACCGGAGAATGTCGTTTTCAACCTGCCCAAGGCCCTGCGGACAGCCTGACAGATCCGCTTAGAGTGCGTCGTCCTCGGTCCAGAAGGTTCGTACCGGATTGTTGTTGAGGTTGACCGTACAGCCTTCCATGCCAATGAGGCATTCAGGCGGCGGCAGCGGGTCGTTGGGATCAGGCGGGAACAGGAAGATAACTTCCGGCGCTATACCACCCTGAGCCAGGTCCCGGCTGCGGTCGGATAATGTCAGGTTGTTCGGATCGACTGAGCCGTCGAGATTTGTGACCGGGCTGCCATCCTCAATGTCGACGACGTACAGCCGGTTGATGCCCTGCGACGGAACACAACCGCCAGCGCCACCGGTGGGCGTGAACGACGGGAAGAAAATCTTGTTAGCGAAGGTAGTCGAATTCGCCAGCACCTTTTCCCCGACATTCGGCATGTTAAAGAACCAGCCATCGGCGTTTAGCGGCAGGACCGGTGCCAATATGCCGGACACGTCCGCAAGATCAGCTTCGCCGAGCGGTGTAATGGAATCATATTGCACCTGGCTCAGCGAATTGAATATGTTGTAGTCACGTACGGCATAGAATGCGTCGCGCTGCGCCATTTCCAGCGGGTGCGCCCGGTAACCGGAACCGATTCCGATGTTGAGATACGGTGTGTCCTGCCGGTTAACGAAGGCGACATCCGGCTCGTTATATAAACGGCGGCTGTTCTGAATGTCGGGTACTGCCATATCGGCCGCACCGAGCGACGCGATGACGCCACCGGTAACGAATGAGCTGGCGGGCTGATTGTTGAAGATGTCGAAGCGCCACACCTGGCCGCCCATATCCGACGCGTACATACGATCACCAAAGCTGTCATTGTCGAGATCGATGACGCGGATACGGGATGGCATCGAGTAGGTCATGCGAGGATGTTGCAGGTCGGCCGCTGCATCGGGACCTGCTCTCCAGAGCAGATTCCCCGACAGGGCGTCGAGAACATACACGCCGGTTCCCACAATATCGTTCGAAATAAGCGTGTTGTCCTGGGTCGTATCGTATCCGCCGCCAAAGGTCAGTGTCAGCCAGTCCGCATTCTGAGTCGTACCAGCGACGACCATCTTGGAAAGCGCTGGTGCCGACCAGGTCTGGGCCAGGAATGGCAGGTCGGCTGCGCTCTTGGTCCAGAGCAACCGTGGCGCATTCTTGTAAGTGACGTCCATGGCGTGATAAACGTCACCACCGCGCCGCATCCCGTAGAACAAGTAAACCCTGTCACCGGCGGCAGGCTCGACGATACCATTCTGGTTCAGATCGATCTTGTGCGTGATCATGTTGCCATCAACGCCATAACGCTTGTTCGCTGTCGGCAGATCGAAGTAAAGGTCACGGAGGCTCGCGAGTACGAACGGCGGGACAAAGGCCCATAATTCGACGCCAGTGTCAGCGTTGATTGCGTGTACGTAGCCATCATTCGTTGCGGAAAAAATGACCGCATCGTTGATGTCCGGCGTCGCGAGGGTACCGCCGTAAA
>CAZJFQ010000082.1:0-5502 GCA_964545335.1 uncultured Gammaproteobacteria bacterium
CAAGGAATTCAGTTTCTACCAGCGGTTCTGTCAGCAATACTCAACTGGCTGTTCAATCGAGTTTCGGAAATCGCAGCGGGACAGCAACCATAAACGAATTTGATTCCAAGTCACTCGAAAAAGTTGTTCGCCGTTCGGAGGAACTTGCTCGGCTGGCGCCGGAAAATCCCGAGTACATGGGTTTTCTCGGACCGCAGGAATACGCCGAGAGTCGTGCTTTCTACGAATCGACGGCCAATATCACGCCGGACTATCGTGCCCAGGCCGCTGCCGACAGTATCCGTCCAAGCAGGAAACAGGGCCTTACTGCTGCTGGATTTCTCACTGACAGCGCCGGTTTTCAGGCCATGATGAACAGCCGGGATCTTTTTGCATATCACAAAGCGAGTGACGTTAATTTCACTGTAACAATTCGCAGCGCCGATGGAACCGGATCCGGATGGGCGGCTCGCAACTACAGTGATGTCGGCAAACTCGACACGGCGGCTGCTTCGAAAGTTGCTATTGACAAAGCACAACTGTCACGTGAGCCAAGAACACTCGATCCGGGGCAATACACTGTAATCCTGGAGCCGGCTGCCAGCGTTGGCCTGCTAAGAAATATGCTGAACGCGTTCGATGCGCTCAGCGCCGACGAGGGACGCAGTTTTCTTAGCAAGATTGGGGGAGGCAACAAGCTTGGCGAAAGGATATTTGACGAGCGCGTAAACATCATGGCGGATCCGACACATCCGGATGCTGCCTCGTCACCCTGGGCCAATGATGGCCAACCCCAACCGAAGTTGCACTTTGTTCACAACGGCGTGGTAGAGAATCTGATGTACAGCCGGTTCTGGGCCGACAAGCAGGACAAGAAATCCATCCCTGACCCGAACAACGTAATTATGGCAGGGGGAGACGATTCGCTTGAGGATCTGATTGCAGGAACGGAAAGGGGCGTACTCGTTACACGAACCTGGTATATACGGACTGTTGATCCACAGACACTTCTTTACACCGGGCTGACCCGTGACGGTACGTTTTTCATCGAAGACGGCGAAATCCGGTATCCGGTCAAAAACTTCCGCTTCAACGAGAGCCCCATAGCGATGTTGAGCAATCTTGACGCTCTCGGAGTGCCGGAACGAATCAGTGCGCGTGGCTTCAGCCTGATGGGGGCCGGTCAGACTGTGCCGTTGCTCATCCCGCCGATGCGGGTCAAAAATTTTACGTTCAGCAGCCTCTCGGACGCCGTCTGATTTTTTTTTGCCAACCGGAACTACCTGCAGCCTGGACATGACATTTGCCGATCTCGGCACGCCCTGCCTGATTCTGGACCGAAGCAAGCTGACGGCTAATGTCCGGCGCATGGCGGAACGATCGGAGTCCCTTGGTGTTCCGTTGCGCCCGCATCTGAAAACGGCCAAGTGTATCGAGGTCGCGAATCTCGTCACCCAGGGTCAGCCGGGCGGCATAACCGTATCGACCTTGAGTGAAGCGGAGTTCTTTTTCTCCAACGGAATCAACGACATCCTGT
This sequence comes from uncultured Gammaproteobacteria bacterium, assembly GCA_964545335.1. Classification (GTDB taxonomy): domain Bacteria; phylum Pseudomonadota; class Gammaproteobacteria; order Steroidobacterales; family CAZJFQ01; genus CAZJFQ01. The sequence continues at coordinate 1,517 of CAZJFQ010000082.1, forward strand.
ACGCGGTTGGTCTCGCGCCCGGCAGACTGCCGCAGGTCCGAAACTTGATTCGGCGCGGAGCGCAACTGTCCGTTCTCATTGACAATCCTGATGTGGCTGATGTCATCGGGACGGCTGACGCCGCAAACGAGGTTGAGATTCCCGTCCTAATTGAAATAGATTGCGATGGACACCGCGCCGGAGTAAGGCCGGATGAACCTGCGTTACTCGATATCGCCAATCGGCTCGCTAACGGTAAAGGCAGCCGCCTGGCCGGCGTGCTGACGCACGCCGGGGCCGCCTATGATTGTCGTGACACGGACAGTATCCGCCGGATGGCAGAGCAGGAACGGCAGGCCGTAGTCGATGCGGGAAGTCGGCTGCGCACGTCGGGGCATGAGGCTCCGGTCATCAGCCTGGGATCGACTCCGACCGCCATTTTTGCCGAACAACTGACCGGCGTCACGGAACTTCGGCCCGGGACTTATGTTTTTCAGGACCTGGTCATGACCGGTCTCGGCGTTTGCACAGCGGACGACTGTGCGCTATCGGTTCTGACCACAGTCATCGGTCACCAGAAGGAACGCAACTGTCTGATTATCGACGCGGGCTGGATGGCACTTTCGCGGGATCGCGGAACCGCCACGCAGCAGCGAGATTTCGGCTACGGTCAGATTTGTTTGTCCAACGGTTCGGTTGTGGATGACGTTCTGGTAACCGATGCCAATCAGGAACACGGAATCGTTGCCCAAAGCAACGGCAAATCGCTCGATCTGAATGAGTACCCGATCGGTACATTACTCCGCATCCTGCCCAATCACGCTTGTGCGACGGCGGCCCAGCATGACAACTATTCCGTGGTCGAGCGTAGTGATCTCGTTGTCGCTAACTGGCAACGCTGCCACGGCTGGTAGCACACCTCTCAGACATCTGTTTTTCAGCACGGCGAAGGATTTTGCAGCCGTGCCGCCTCCTACGTCAGGCGGAAAGCTGATCAGCCTTATGTCACCAGCTCCGTTCAGCCTCGATTAAGTTTTGGTGGAGTAGGTTGTTCATGCTCTTACATAACCTTGCCATTATCGGGAGGCACAAAATGAAACTTGCCCTGGTTATTTTGGTCTCTGTCGTCGGTACCGGGTTTATTACCGGTTGTCAGTCGGCAGGGCAACATCGTGAAGCAGTCCGCGACACAGAAGGCACCGCGTTGACGGTCGGCACTGTTCAGCGGGAGATCCGTGTCGGGATGTCCGGTGCCGATGTCATTCAATCCCTGGGATCACCCAATGTGGTTTCCACCGACCAAGCGCGGCGCGAAGTCTGGGTCTACGACAAGATATCCACTGAAACCGTTCATTCGAGCAGTACCGGTGGCATTGCGACACTGATATTCGGTGGCGGCAGTAGCGTTGGTGGTGTCGGCGGCGGTTCTTATCGTGCGTCTGCGGGCGCCGAATCCAGATCGCAAAGGACGTTGACGGTCATCGTCAAGTTTGACGAAGACAAGCTGGTCAGGGATTTCGCCTACCACACTTCCCGTTTTTGACAACAGGCGGCGAGACTCATGCCAACCGGAAGAATTTCGGTACACCTGCCGATCGTGGTCGTTCTGATTGCCGTCATGTTGACAGCCTGTCAGACAGGTATTCCGAAAGACGCACTCAGTATCTCGCAGGTCACCGTCGAGCAACGAAGATTGCAGTCGAGACGCTTCGAAACATCGGATGAATCCCGTGTGCTCAGTGCATCGGCTGCTGTCCTGCAGGACCTGGGGTTCAATCTCGACGAAAGTGAAACGGATCTCGGTCTGATCGTTGCGTCAAAGGATCGCAGTGCGATCGAAGCGGACCAGATTCTGGCCGCTGTGCTGGGCGCGCTGCTGATCGGTGTAGACATTGATATTGACATAGAACAGCAGATTCGAGTTTCGCTCGTTACCCGGCCGGGCCGCGATCCACAGACAGAGCAGATCACGGTTCGGGTCACGTTTCAAAGACTGGTCTGGGACTCTGAGGGACGGATCAGTAAGAGTGAGCCGATTGCCGAGGCCCGAATCTACCAGGAGTTCTTCGACCGGCTGTCCACATCGATGTTTCTGGAGGCACAGGAAATTGAAATCTGAACACGGTACAAGGGCCCGACAGTTGGCCATCCCGCTTCTGGCGTTGCTTCTCGGTGCATGCGCCAGTACTTCGACGCGTCATGTGCTCGGTATGGATCAGAGTCAGGTTGCCCTGCGGTCGATCCAGACTCGTGCATTCGATACAACCAATCGGCTGGATACAATCCGGTCGATTATCGCGACACTGCAGGATCTCGGATTTGTCATCGACAAGGCAGATGATGTTCTCGGGACTGTAAGCGCGACCAAACTGGATGGCTATAAACTTCGCATGACTGTGACAGTTCGTCCACGCGGTGAGGCGCAGGTACTCGTACGGGCCAGTGCGCAGTTCGAACGCCAGGCGGTCGATGAACCGGGACCCTATCAGCAGTTCTTCACGGCGCTCGAAAAATCAATGTTTCTGACGGCGCATGAGGTTGGCTAGGCACGCCTGGCCGCTTCGAATGCTGCCAATGCAATGGCGGTTTCCTGCGCCCCGACGCCGGTAAGATCGCAAATGAGTAATATCATCTTCGGTCACGCGACCGTCTGCCGCGCCTGCAACAACGGCGCCCCGTTCCGTTACGTTGCCCACACGATCAACCGGCAGGAATTCCGGCTCACCGAGTTTGCGGCACTCCGGGAGGCTGGTGCAGACGAGTCGATATGCCTTTGGCAAAATGTCCGGCGCCAGATCCCGCTGAGCTCTGCTTCGTCCAGTATTCGTACCGTCATGGCTTCCCTCCGGGTCGAGCTCATGCACACACGACGGATTTGAGTTTGTCCATACCAATATTTCCGCCACAGATAATCACAGCGATTCTGTTACCTTTTCGGTTGCGATCCGTCTTCAACATCGCGGCAATTGCAACCCCGGCCGAACCTTCGAGCAGCTGGTGCTCGTTATCGAGAAATCCGCGCATGCCTTCCCTTATTTCATCCTCAGAGACCAATATCCAGTCGTCGACCAGATCACGGCACAAGTCAAAAGTAATCGCGCCTGGCTCGATGCCCCCGGCAGTTGCGTCTGAAATCGTTGATTGACAGGGAATATTCTCAATGCGTCCGGCGCGAATGCTATGGGCCATGACTGGTGAGTTTTCTGGCAGGCAACCCGTTACTTTCAGGTTGAGCCACTTGCTTTTTAGATAACCGGCGATACCGGAAACAAGCCCTCCACCGCCGACGGCGATGAATATCTCGTCCAGTGCATCGGTCTGTTCATGGATTTCGTATCCAATCGTGCCCTGGCCGCCGATGATGTGTGGATCGTTATAAGGCGAAACGTAAACCATAGCCCGCTCATCGGCACAGGCGCGCGCGTGCACTTCGGTATCGCCACCGTCGTTGCCAAAAAAACGCACGTCACCGCCTAAACGTGTGATCGTTTCGATTTTGGTCTCTGTGGTATTTTCAGGCACGAAGACGATCGTGGAAATGTTCAGCATTCCACCGGCATAGGCTACAGCAGCGCCATGATTGCCAGTCGACGCGGTAATGACTCCCCGTTGTCGTTCCTCGTCTGTCAAGGACAGCAATTTGTTGAAGGCTCCCCGAACCTTGAATGCACCTGTATGCTGAAAGTTCTCGAGCTTGAGATATACGTCCGCATCCAGCAGCGCCGAATAATATTTCGAGAACTGGAGTGGGGTCGTTCGTACGTGCCTGGTAAGCTTTTGTTGTGCCCGGGTGACTTCTTCAGCGACGTTCATGCATCAGGTCCTTATTTCCGCGGACATCGATTCTGTTTCATCGTGACGGATATCGCCAGCAGAATGTCGTGCGAGTCCCGGCCGGAAGCATTAAAAAGCAAGTATTATCAATTAGTTATGTATTTACATCTACAGGACTGACTCGCTAACCGGTAGACTTTCGCGCGACGTGTACCTTGAGTCCCGGCCCCCGA
>CAZJFQ010000082.1:5602-7823 GCA_964545335.1 uncultured Gammaproteobacteria bacterium
CCCCGAGTCCGCCGAGTTTGCTGATCGAAAACAATAAAAAAAGGAACAAAATTGGCTGAGAAAAAAACCGGCCTGAGCCCGAGTGCTTATGTGCCGTTGCAAGAAGGGCAGTCCTACGAGCCTTACGTACCCGCCACAGAGGATATGGCCGAGTTTAGTTTCAAGGCCGTCGGTCTCGGGATTTTGTTTGGTATTGTTTTCGGTGCCGCCAATGCTTATCTGGGATTACGAGCCGGGCTGACGATCAGCACTTCAATTCCGGTTGCGGTAATGACGGTGGCTGCGTTTCGAGCCCTGGCAGGAGTCGGAGTTCGCGGCACGATTCTGGAGGCAAATATTTCACAAACCACAGGATCTGCTTCCAGTTCTCTCGCCAGCGGTGTCATCTTTACACTTCCCGCATTGTTCATGTGGGGGATGCCTCCCGATCTGTTACAGATGACGTTGCTGGCAATGTGCGGCGGACTCCTTGGCGTATTTTTCATGATTCCTTTGCGAAAGTTCCTCATCGAGCGGGAGCACGGCAAGTTGCCGTATCCCGAGGGGACCGCGTGCGCCGAAGTACTGGTAGCCAACGACGTCGGGGGCAACCGGGCGAAGTACGTGTTTTTCGGAATCCTGGGTGGGGCATTTTTCAAGTTTCTTACGTCGTGGATCAACGTTATACCGGGCGCGGCTCATCTGAAAATTCCGTTTCTGAAGAAAGGTGAACTCGGCATGGATTTGTCGGCCGCGCTGTTTGGCGTTGGCTACATCCTGGGACCGAGAATAGCGACCGTCATGGTAGGCGGTGGATTGCTGGCCTGGCTGATTATCATACCGGCCATCGCATGGTGGGGTGATGCTCGGGAGCTGCCTTTTTTCCCAGAGACGGTAAATCTGATACGCGATATGTCAGCCAGTGAAATCTGGTCGCGCTATATTCGCTACATCGGTGCCGGTGCAGTTGCGACCGCGGGAATCATCACTTTGATCCGCAGTATTCCGGTCATGGTCCAGAGTTTCCGTATCGGCGCTGTGCAACTGGAAGAAAGAATGCATACCGGGTCGGTTGCTGGTAGCACGGAGCGGACGCGGAGAGATCTGCCACTCAAGGTCGTCGTAGTCGGTGTTGTAGTGATAGGTCTGATACTGGCCGGGCTACCGCAGGTGTTCGGTGCCGTGGGGGGCTTCGCACCACGGCTGGTTGCCGCCGTCTGTGTTGTCCTATTCGCATTTTTCTTTGTCACCGTCGCGTCCCGCATCGTCGGCCTGGTCGGAGTGACAAGCAATCCGACTAGTGGGATGACGATCGCAGCACTGCTGGGTACTTCCAGTATCTTTCTCGCGCTTGGCTGGACGGATGAGTATGGGAAAGCGGCGACCATAGTTGTCGGCTGCGTGGTGGCGATTGCCGCCTCAATTGCAGGCGATACGTCTCAGGATCTGAAAACCGGTTTTCTTCTCGGGGCAACGCCGAAGCGGCAGCAGATCAGCGAACTTGTCGGAGTGCTGACATCGGCGGTATTTGTCGGCCTCGCGATCATCCTGCTTCATGAAGCATTCGGGTTCGGCAGCGCCGAGCTTCCGGCACCGCAGGCGACTCTCATGAAGCTGGTCATAGATGGTGTGCTCGATCAACAGCTGCCATGGGGCCTGGTTGCGATCGGCGTCGGCATCGCGCTTGTTTGTGAGGTATTGAAAGTCCCGTCGTTGCCGTTTGCGGTGGGAGTCTATCTCCCGGTGTCGACGATGACACCGATTTTCGTTGGCGGCTTGCTCCGAATGTGGATGGAGCGCAGTGCGCGTGACGAGACCGAGGGTGGACAGCGTCGCGAACGGGGGATACTGCTGGGCAGCGGTTTTGTCGGTGGCGAAGGCTTGCTCGGCGTTGGCATTGCGGCCGTTGCGTTTGTTCAGGGGCGGAAACCGGCCGGTATTGGCACAGATTGGCTTGGTCCCGATTGGCTGGCCATGCTCGCTGGCACCTTGGCTTTTGGCCTACTGGCGGCTTGGTTCGTCTGGCTGATCCGCAGCCGGTAACAGAGTCAAAAGTGAAAAGTGACGAGTGAAGAGTGAAGAGTGAAGCGTGTGCAGTTGCGCGGCATTCTCAGGACTCACGACCTAAGACTCAGGACTTAAGACTATAAACGACAGCTTATCGGTTAGTCTTTGACGTAGGTGTATGCCGGGCGGGGACCGCTGCTGGCAGCCGCCTTTGATTCCTCCGGCGTTTGTTGCT
>CAZJFQ010000083.1:0-7575 GCA_964545335.1 uncultured Gammaproteobacteria bacterium
AGCCGTTCATGTTATCAAGCTGGCGCGGTCATTATTCGCTTGGACAGTGCGAGACGTGTCGATCACCGGCTGGTCGGAACGCCATCAGTACCATACTGTGCCGGGGAAGTTAATCGGTGGATCGACTATTCGTTTTCCGTATAATATTCAATAAGTTACAGCAACCCCATGTTGGAAAAAACAGATTGATCACTTTGCTGTATCTTGATGAAGCCGCGCGATGCGGCCCGAATACCTGATTTTTGGAAAAGCGACACATTATTTATCTGGTGCTGATTGCAGTGGGAGTTGCAATCGCTGTCTATTTTTTGCCTATCAAGGGACCCCTGCTAAGTGCGGCAGTATGGGCCCGCGCCTATCCGAGTTTGGCCTGGCCGGTTTTCATACTCGCCTATATCGCCGCGGTTATCCTGATGATCCCGGCCTGGGCGCTGATGATGTCCGGCGGATATCTGTTCGGAACCTGGGCCGGCATGGCCGTCGTGGTTGTCGCGAATTTGTTGGGGTCAGTGATTACATTCTGGATGGGCAGAACAGTGGCAAGACGCTGGGTCATCCGGCGCGTGAGAAAGGCTCCGCGTTTTCGATCTCTGGACCGGGCGACTCGCCGAAATGGACTACTGATGGTTACGATGTCGCGCCTCGCGCTGGTTCCCTACAACCTGCTCAATTACGCGTGTGGGCTGACCGGAGTCAGGCTTCGCGATTATGCCGCCGGTACGTTGGTCGGCAGCATGCCGCTGATCGTGCTGAACATTGTGATTGGTTCACGGGCTACCGATATCGCTTCGCTCGTTCGTGGTGAGATGGAATCCAGCAGTCAGGAGAAACTGTTTCTGGTCATCAGCCTGCTCGGAGTAGGGGGAGTGATATTCGTGATTACACGCATGGCGTCGAAGGCACTAAAACGGCGTCTGAACGAAACGTAAGCTCCGATCCCGCTTAACCGGGTATACCTGACAAGGCGGGATCGTCCGTATCCATTCTGTCATGCACGAGTTGCCCCATGACATACGTTTTTGCGACTACCCGGTCATCACCGAGGATCATAAATGCAGACAAAATTTCAGCCAGGCTGTTGGCATGTGCCATACGTCGCTTAAGGAGGGTTGTTGCCTGCGGATCGAGGACCAGGAAGTCTGCTTCTTTGCCCGGCAGGAAATTTCCTATCCGGTCGTCGAGACCCATGGCACGGGCGCCGGCCAGAGTAGCCATATAAAAAATCCGCATCGGTGACAGATACTGCCCGAGAAGTTGCGCAGCCTTGTACGCTTCGTGCATGACATCGAGCATACAAAAGGACGTGCCACCGCCAATATCGGTACCCAGTGCGACGAGGACTCCGGCTGAGCGCATTTTCCCGACATCGAGCAAGCCACTGCCCATAAAGAGATTACAGGTCGGGCAGTGTGCTATTGCTGCGCCGGTTGCCGACAGACGAGCCACGTCGGTGTCGTCCAGCCAGATCCCGTGCGCCAGAACTGATCTCTCTCGCAGTAACCCAAATTTGTCGTATACGTCGAGATAGCTTCTATGACCGGGGTAGACCTCCCGAACCCAGGCAACCTCGTCTTCGTTCTCTGCCAGGTGAGTTTGAAGGATTAGATCTTCGTGAGTCCTGATCAGTTCTCCGGCTACTTCCAGCTGTTCCGGGGTGGACGTTGGTGCGAATCTCGGACTCACCGCGTATTGCAGACGTCCTTTGTTGTGCCAGCGGTCGATCAGTGCTTTTGAGTTCTCGCAAGCGGTCTCCGGTGTATCCCGGAGATCTTCCGGGCAGTTTCTATCCATCATCACCTGGCCAGCCGCGATACGCATTCCTTTGCGCTCAGCCGCGTTGAATATGGCATCCGCGGAAGTCTCGTGTACGGTACCCATTACCAGGGCCGTGGTGGTGCCGTTCCGCAACAACTCATTGATAAAGAAGGTGGCGACGACTCGCGAATGTTCCGGATCAGAAAATTTGCGCTCTGCCGGATAGGTGTATTCATTGAGCCAATCGAGAAGACGCCGGCCGCTTGACGCGATGATATCGGTCTGGACGAAGTGAGTATGGGTATCGATGAAGCCCGGAACGACCAGCTTGCCGCGATAGTCGATGAGAGCACTATCTTGCGGCAGGCTTTGCATCAATCCTTGTGCGGCGCCGACGTTCGTAATATAACCGTTCTCAATAACGAGAAGGCCGTCTTCAATGTACTCCGCTGCATCACTGTTCTCATCGCCAAGCGGATCATCGGTGCAGTGAAGAATTGAAGCGCGAATCGCTTGCCGGGTGGTTTGTTGATCCGAAGCGCCCATCTTCGATGTCAGGATCTGTCAATGAATAAAATATACATCAGCGCGTCCTCGCTACTGCGGGACTCTTTCCGATTGGCATCAAAAATCCATAATAGCGGTTTCCGGCCAGATTTCATTGTCGGAATCTGGCGGGGCGGGTCCCCCGTCGGGATTGCGATACAGGAGTATTTCGAGTTTGTCGGCATTAAGACGGACCACATAGCCGTACGTACGTCTTCCTATACCGCTATGGGCGAAGCGTCGAAGGTAATCAATGTCCACGGACTTCATTACATCATCGAAAACGTCAATGCGGGCAATTCCTTGCTCATAGTCGATGACGTTTTCGATTCCGGACGAAGCATCGAGGCGCTAATCGATCAGTTCTCCCAGAAAACCCGGCTGAATATGCCGCAAACCGTAAAAATCGCCTGTCCCTGGTTTAAGCCGGAGAAAAATCAGACTGACCTGGTGCCGCATTACTATTTACACGAGACGGACAAGTGGATCGTATTCCCGCATGAGCTGGTCGGCCTTGACTTCGAAGACATCAAGGAAGGCAAGACAGAGCTGCAACCTGTTCTCGATCTGTTTCAGCCGGACTGATGCTGGATTGATTAGCAGGGGATTGAGTACAATCATAAGATATCTTCCGGTTGAAGATAAGAGCGTTGCACGTTGCACGCTCGCGATCTGACTGCGTATGGGACGCCTGACGACACACGTACTCGATGTGGCTCACGGCCGGCCGGCCGGCGGCATGACGGTCGAGCTCGTTGCCATTGAAGGAAATACGCGACGACCCATAATCCGTGTGACAACCAACCACCAGGGCCGGTGCGATGAGCCGCTCCTGGAAGGTAATGAGTTTGGCGTCGGCGTATGGGAACTCCGTTTTCATGTTGCGGCGTATTTCTCGGCTGCCGACGTTCTGCAGTCTTCACCGCCGTTTCTCGATGTCGTAAGCGTTCAGTTTGGCATCGCCGATGCCGATCAGAACTATCATGTGCCGTTGCTGGTAACGCCATGGAGCTATTCCACATATCGTGGCAGTTGATTTCTGATGACAACACTCGCTGGTAATAAAGAAACTGTTCGCTTTCTGCTGGATGGCGAGGTTCACCAGATAACCGACGTCCCACCGACGACGACATTACTCGAGTATCTGCGTGACGAATTGCATCGTTGCGGGACTAAAGAGGGATGCGCTGAAGGGGACTGTGGCGCCTGCACGGTCGTCCTCGCGGACTTCGTAGATGGCGGCATTCGATATCGTGCCACAAACTCCTGTATACAATTCCTGCCCACGATTGACGGTAAGGCACTGTTTACCGTCGAAAGCCTGACGGCACTGGCAGAAGGTGACCTGCATCCCGTTCAGCAAGCGATGGTGGATTGTCATGGCTCGCAGTGCGGGTTTTGTACGCCCGGGTTTGTCATGTCGCTGTTTGCGCTCTATCAATCCAACCACGAACCCGCCATCGATGACATTCGATACACGCTGGCGGGCAACCTGTGTCGTTGCACGGGGTATCGCCCGATCCTCGCGGCCGCCAAAAAGATGTACGAACTCAAAAGCGTTGCCGGAGTTGACGAGAACCGGCTGAAAGCCCAACTCGACGCAATCCGGGTCTCCGGTACGAAGGAAATCTCAGAAGGCGGATATCGCTACACGGCCCCTGCAACTGTCGATGAACTGGGCGAATGTCTTATGGCCCGGCCGGAGGCGACCATCCTTGCCGGCGGGACCGACGTCGGCCTGTGGGTTACAAAACAACATCAGACGCTTCATGACATCATCTACATCGGCAACGTTGCGGAACTTACTCATATCGAACAGTCGGACGAGCACATCGAGTTCGGTGCGGCTGTGAGTCTTACCGATGCGTTCAGCGTGCTCCTGAAAGAATACCCGGACCTTTACGAAATCGTCCGGCGATTCGCATCGCCTCCGATCTGCAACAGCGGCACTTTGTGTGGCAACGTGGCAAACGGCTCGCCCATAGGCGATTCGATGCCGGCACTGATTTGCCTCAATACCGAGGTAATACTGCGCCGTGGTTCGGAGACGCGAACGGTGCCGCTGGGCGAATTCTATCTTGGGTACCAGCGCAAGAATCTGAGATCCGGTGAATTCGTAGCGTGTATCCGCGTTCCGAAAGCTTCAAGCGAACTCAAATTGCGCTCCTACAAAATCTCGAAGCGATTCGATCAGGACATATCGGCAGTCTGTGCAGCATTTGCGATCGAGCTGGATGGAGATCGCATCCGGTCAGCGCGGGTGTGCTTCGGTGGCATGGCGCCCGTTCCAAAACGGGCCGCTGCCTGTGAAGACGCACTCGAAGGTTCCGTATTGGGACCGGAAAGCGTAACCAACGCTGTTCGCTCCCTGTCGAAGGATTTTGCACCGATTTCAGATTGTCGGGCCACGGCCGAGTATCGCGCCGATGTTGCCGGAAACTTGCTGCGGCGTTTCTATCTGGATGTCTCGGATACTGCTGCCAAAACCTGCGTATGGGATCTCGCTGTTTGACAACGGTATGAACGAGAGGGAAAAAATCAGTGGCGGAATGGGTGCTGCGCAGCCCCACGAGAGTGCGCGCATGCACGTAACCGGTGATGCGCAGTATACGGACGATATACCCGTGCCCGAAGGAACGCTTCATGCGGCGGTTGGCATGAGCGAAAAGGCCCATGCACGCATCACACGCCTGGATCTGACAAAGGTATCAGCCGCAGACGGTGTCGTTGCGGTGCTGACCGCGGTTGATATCCCGGGGGAAAATAATCACGGCCCGGTTGCTCACGACGACCCGATTTTTGCGGAACAAGTGGTCGAATATGTCGGCCAATCTGTTTTCGCGGTCGTTGCCACCTCGGTCGATGCTGCGCGTAAAGCAGCACGCCTCGCGACGATCGAATACGAGGACCTGGAATCCGTTCTCCGCATCCGCGATGCGCTCGACAAGGAATCTTTCGTGTTGCCGTCCCGAACCCTGGCCCGCGGGCACGCGGCAGAGAAAATCGAGCGGGCGCCCCATCGTCTGACGGGGTCGTTGGCGATGGGCGGGCAGGATCATTTCTACCTGGAGGGACAGATCGCGCTCGCGGTGCCGGGCGAGGACGGTACGATGCTGGTGTACAGCTCGACACAGCATCCCACCGAGATTCAACACCTGGTGGCGACTGCCCTGAACCAACGGGCGAAAGATGTATTTGCGGAATGCCGCCGCATGGGCGGTGGATTCGGCGGCAAGGAAACCCAGGCGGCATTGATCGCCTGTATTGCGGCAGTTGCCGCCCGCAAGACCGGTGTGGCGGTCAAACTTCGCCTCGACCGCGACGATGACATGCTGCTGACCGGCAAGCGACATCCGTTCGAGGCGGTGTACGACGTCGGCTTTGACAAAGACGGCGGTATTCTGGGCCTGAAAATGACGCTGTCATCCGATTGCGGCCGGTCGGTCGATCTGTCGGAGGCGGTCAATCTCCGGGCGATTTTTCACGTCGACAATTGTTATTACCTGCCCGATGTGGAGATTGTTTGCCATCGCTGCAAGACCAACAGTCCGTCTAATACGGCATTTCGGGGCTTCGGTGGGCCGCAGGGCATGATGGCAATCGAATACGTTATCGATGATATTGCACGTTTTCTGAATGCCGATGCGCTGGCAATCCGACGCAGAAACTTTTACGGAGAAAATGAACGGAATGTGACGCCATATGGGATGGTCATCGAAGACAACATCATCGACAAACTCGTCGGAGAGCTGGAGGCACGTTGCAGCTACAGCTCACGACAGGCGGCGATAGAGAAATTCAACCGCGAGAGCCCCGTACTCAGGAAGGGAATTGCACTTACACCGGTAAAATTTGGCATCTCGTTTATGTCGACACATCTCAACCAGGCCGGGGCCCTGATTCATGTCTACAACGATGGAACGGTCCTGTTGAACCATGGTGGTACGGAAATGGGGCAGGGGCTCCATACCAAGGTTTCGCAGGTTGTCGCGGAGGAACTCCAGGTTGATATCAGCCAGATACGCTGTACGGCGACTAACACCAGCAAAGTTCCGAATACCTCGGCGACAGCTGCTTCGTCGGGCAGCGATCTCAATGGCAGAGCAGCGCAGGCGGCAGCCCGGACGATCAAGGAACGATTGATTGTGTTCGCGGCAGCGAAATATGAAGTCGCTCCCGAGCAGATCAAATTTTTGCCCGGCCGCATTGCCATCGGCAGCAAACTGACCGTCAGTTTCGCCGACCTGGTCAGGGATGCTTATATGGCACGTGTCTCTCTGTCAGCGACCGGTTTTTATCGAACCCCGAAGATCACCTATGACGCGAAAACACTGCGCGGGCGACCCTTTTATTACTTTGCTTATGGTGCTGCCGCGTCCGAAGTCATAATCGATACACTGACCGGTGAATTCAGATTGTCGCGCGTCGATATTCTTCACGACGTCGGACGCTCGATCAATCCGGCCATCGATATGGGGCAAGTCGAGGGCGGTTTCATGCAGGGCGTAGGCTGGCTGACGAGCGAGGAACTCTGGTCCGATGACACGGGGCGACCGATGGTTCACTCGCCGTCTACGTACAAAATTCCGACGGCGCAAGACTGGCCGGATCAATTCAATGTGGAATTGCTCGCCTGGGGGCGCAACAAGGAAGAAAACCTGTACCGCTCGAAGGCGGTCGGCGAACCACCGCTGATGTTGTCATTGTCGGTGTTCTCCGCCATTCGAAATGCTATCGCCGGATCCGGCGAGGGACAAACACCGAGCCTGGATGTGCCGGCGACGCCGGAACGGATACTCCGGGCCGTGGCGGAGGTTCAGTCGCAATCGTCACGACCGCAGGACGCGCGGGTCGCACGTTAAAAACGGTCGGTTTCAGTCATGGCCTACCTTGCAGACTGGCTGAATCTGTTACTTCGATGGGCTCACGTTATTACCGGTATTGCCTGGATCGGGTCCTCGTTTTATTTCATGTGGCTCGACGACCGCCTCAATGTTCCGCCGCGCGATCCTGAAAACAACGACGTCACGGGTGATCTGTGGGCGGTTCACGGCGGTGGTTTTTATCATTCCCAGAAGTACAAAGTAGCCCCCGGGGAATTGCCGGAACCGCTGCACTGGTTCAAGTGGGAGGCCTATTTCACGTGGATGACCGGTTTCCTGCTGATGATCGGGGTGTACTACCTGCATGCCGACACCTACCTGATCGATCCGCGCGTCACAACAATCAGCCCGGCGACAGCGATTGCCGTCAGCGTGGCATTGCTGGTTGCCG
>CAZJFQ010000084.1:0-1568 GCA_964545335.1 uncultured Gammaproteobacteria bacterium
TCGAATGCCGGTGCTGAATATCTGACTTGTTGCGCTGATTTTGGTATCGCTACGCCCAATTCAGATACACAACACCGGCACCAATCAGCCTAGTCAGTCGATGCCGCGACGTACTCTGAGATGTGGTTATGGACTTCCTTCCAATCGTCGCCATCGCGGACGACTACGGCAGTGCGCCGATTTATAACCTCCTCAGTAGTGCCATCGGGCAATGTGACCGTGCCGGTCTGAAGAGAGGTGACAACGGCCGCATCGCCATACACAGCGACGTCGAGGTCCACGAGTTCGAAGTCGAACTGTAAGCCTTCGTCAAAATCCGCCTGCAATTCGGCCGTTTCTTCCTCTAAAGAATCGTTGACGGTCAGCCCGTCACCCTCCGGACCAAAGGCCGAATGACCTGCCATGTGATGAGCAACGTGCCCGGCGGCATCGCCGGTATTGAAGGTCGAGAAATGTTCGTCCATGGTGGACGTAATGTCCGCGACGTCGTCTGCCATGGACGCTGTGACAATCAGTAATCCGCAGGCCACGCCTGACAGTGTGGCTATCACTTTCTTCATTTTGATCTCCCCTTTCCTAGATGTTTGCTGGTCCAAGCGGTGCGGCGGTCAGCAGGTTTCATTAGATTCGCCGGCAAAATCCGACACCCTTGTTCGTGTTGTTTTGGCATCGTTCACACTTGATTCAAGGGACAGTATAGAAGAATTGTCTGGCCCAGGGACCGATCGAGTGCCCGCGTCAGACAGAGCTCTGGACTCAGTCTCATGAAGTGATAAAGGAACTCGCTTTGAATTCAGCGGTCTACGATATTGTCCCCAACTCCAGGTCACTCGCTACGAGTGAATGCCATGACCCGATCGGTCGCCCATCTGTCACTATCGTAATGCCGGAGGGATGCCCCCATGAAAACGCACTTAACCCGTCGCGAAACGCTGAAAATGTTGGCGGCAGGCACCGCGGGACTACTCGTACCCGGCGTGCCAGCATTCGGAGACACGCGGGATGGCGTCGAATATCGTCGTCTCGGACGGACCGATCTTCAGGTATCTGTCGTAGGTTTCGGTGGCTTGTCCATAGGGCTGGCCAGTACCGAGCAGCAACGCGTGACGCGGCTGCTCAACCAGGCTCTGGATAATGGCCTGAACATGATCGATACGGCCGAATGCTACGGGCATCCGGACAAGAACCATTCCGAAATTCTTATCGGCAATGCCATCGGATTGCGACGCGACGAATACGTGCTCGGCTCGAAAGTCGGACACGAGAATGGTCATTTCGGGCAAGGCGCTGACTGGACTTCAGCGTCCATTCAGCGAACGATCGAACAAAGCCTTGAGCGACTCAAAACGGATCACCTGGATATCGTTCATTTGCACGGTTGTACAGTGGAAGTACTTAAGGCCGGCGAAGTGATAGAAGCACTGAAACAGGCGCGTGACGCCGGCAAGATT
This sequence comes from uncultured Gammaproteobacteria bacterium, assembly GCA_964545335.1. GTDB lineage: Bacteria > Pseudomonadota > Gammaproteobacteria > Steroidobacterales > CAZJFQ01 > CAZJFQ01. The sequence continues at coordinate 1,452 of CAZJFQ010000084.1, forward strand.
CGGTTTCTCGGCTACAGCGGAAGTGGCGAGCGGGTTCGCTACGCCATCGAGACGAATGAGTTCGACGTTGTGCAACTCACGCTCAACGTCTTTGAGCAGAACGCGATCGACGATCTG
>CAZJFQ010000084.1:1668-7473 GCA_964545335.1 uncultured Gammaproteobacteria bacterium
TGGCGAAACCTGTCACGCGAACATCGCGAGCTCGCCTGAAAGGACTTCAGTGCCGAAGTAGACTGTGTGACTTATTCGAGACTTTCAGTGCCCGTGTTAAGGCTTTAAATTATTGCGCGTAGTGTCAGTCTGGCGCCAATACTTACATTACTCAACACCGGCACGGCAATCTGCCACTTAGCAGCGATTAGAACATCCAACCTGCAATTATCTGCTTGTCAGGGATATCGCTGAATCCGAGTTGCAGTTCGAGAAAGAACGCCTTGGCACTCTTGAGTTGCCACTCGACACCGCCAATCACCTTCACCCCGATTTCAAAATCGGTGCCATCATTTGGTCTGCCACGATCGCGATCGATAAACCCGAGTGCAAGCCCGCCTCCGAAATACGGTGTCACGCCGGCATTCCCCTCGAATCGATAGTGCAGCGCTCCATTGACGAAGAATGTGGTGTGGTCGTCGCCGATACCTAACTCGATATCCGGCTGAAAGCGAAGGTGCTCGGCAATCTCTCCCAGATCAAATTGGACTCCGCCAACCACTAGATCCGGATCGTCGGCTAGTCCAACTCTCAGCCCCCAGCCGCGCATTACTGGTTTCTCCGGTTCGGTGGACTGCGCCGATACGGCACTACAAAGGAAAAACAAGGACAGTACGCCAATCGGGTATTTAAGTGACATGATGGCAACCTCGCTGTGCTCGTCCGTCAGCAACACCGGACCTAAGGATGGACCAGCTCGTCAAGCTAATCAGTTTAGCACCGAGATATCCATGAGGTGCCGCACTAAACAGTGTGACTCAGTCGGGGGCGTTGCCTGCCGGCCAATCCAGGCAGGAATTCTAGCATCGCTTTATAGTCGGATGTTCGGTGCCGTTGTTGAACGTGAGTAATGCCGGGCCAGCTTCGGTGTCAATACCTAAATACTCAACACCGGCACATGGAACAACTCTGGAACACGCTGTTCCCCGCAAGCCGCAGGGAGAGACGTGACTTACTGACTGGCCTCAAAGCGTTGGATGAGAAGATCACCGAGTAAGTCGATCGCCTCCTCGGCACGTCCTCCGGCGTTGCTGATAATCAGGGCGCCGGCATCGATTGCCGGTGCGAGCCGCACGGTGGAGTACCAGCGCAGGTTGCTGCCGTCATGGCCGAGTACATCGCCTTGCGCCCAGCTATCGTCCCGCCAGACGCCCCAGCCCAGCGCGGAGCCCAGGGTAACGGGCGTGTGCAACGTCTGGAACGTCGGCACAGTAACCAAACCCGGCACCCCACGCGCGCCGGCAATGTGCGCCATCATGAATTGCGCGTAGTCGCCCAGGGTGGTGTGGACTGTTCCGGCTGGAGCCAGGGACTGTGGGTTATCCGCGCCGGGCCCAGGCGGCACCGGCTCGAATTGATTGCCGCGATCCCAGTGTCCCCAGGGCTCGTCTGTCTGACCGGGCGTACCCGGTGCGCCGAAGCCGGTGTCGTTCATGCCGAGAGGCCCAAGCACTTGTTGCGCCAGCAGTGTTTCGTACGGTGTTCCGGTGACCGTTTCCAGCATAGCGCCGGCCACGACATAGCCCCAGTTGGAGTAGTTGAACAGGCCGGCTGGAAGGGCCGGTCCATCGGCCAGGAGCTGCGCTGCCCATTGCCGGCGCTTTGCCATCAATGTGCCCGGCGCATTATCGAGGAACGATGGCGGGACAGCGCCTGCATTCGTCATGCCCGAAGTGTGTGAGAGGAATTGTTTCAGCGTGATGTTGCGGAAACCAAAGTGCATGCTCTGGTCAAGCTCGGGCCAGACATCGAGCGGTGTCGTCTGCCAACCGATCACCGACTGATCGACCAGCACACCCGCGAGCGTGGCCGTTATCGCTTTGGTCAGGGAGCCGAGGTGCCAGCGGTCATTGGTCGTGACCATCGCATTATCCAACATCGATCGCCGCCCCGCGGCCGCGAACTCGGCAATCTGGCCGCCGTGCACGAGCACCAATGCCAGCGCCGGCACGTCTTGCGAGGCTCTCGCCCATTCCACCAGTTCACCGAGCCGACCATCGCCGATGGTGCCGGCGGCCGGTGGCTGGGTCTGTGGCTGGGAGCTGCTTTGCCCGCCGTCGCCACCACCGCCGCAGGCGACCAGCAGTAAAGTCAAGAATGTCTCAGCGAGCGCTTGAAGGATCTTCCGAGTCATGTCGATTTCCCATATCAGACTTGTGCCTGTATGAGCAACGGAGAGCAAAAAATCCTTCGGAAAAAAGAAGTAAACAACCAGTCGTCAACAGCAGGATCACTCCAGCCCGGTTTCGTGGTCGGGCGCTCGCGTACCGAACACGAGCGTATGGCCATCGGGATCGGAGATGTCGAAAAACCGCATCCACGGCCGGTCTTCCATAGGTAGTGGTTTGAGACCTTTCGCCGTCACAGCCTGGAAGTGCTTGTCTACGTCCTCGACGATGAAATAGTGTCGTGTGTGAGCGGTTCGTTGTTCCGCCTCCGTCTCCGCGAGCGTCAGCCCAATTCGTATCGGTCCTGCGGTGACCTGAGCCCAGGCCGGTGGCCTGTCTAACGGCCACTCCTTATAGTATTTGCGCTCTTCATAGTCGTAATAATGATCCAGATTAAAACCCGCCTGTACGTAGAAGCGGGCGCTGCTTAAAACGTCGGATACATAAAACACGGTCAATTGGTCGCCCGTGAAGTTGCTGCTCAGGCTGCATTGCTGTGTGTCGGTCTGGGAGATTAAATCTTCGGCCGATACCGTTGGGAGAAGCATCATTGTGTAGACGACGATCAACAAATAACGATTCATAAGGCACCTCTTTACGTCGTGCGTGCTTTGTAGATAAGTCATGGAAGTCAAGCGCGAAAGCGGCAGCACCGTCGGTACTAGTGCACTATCAATAAAATGGGTTGCCTTAGACGCTCTCCGGTTGACGATGGCGCCAGTGATACAACCCAGATCGTGCCCGTGCCCGCCGTGGCGCCGACAAATTTGTTGCCGTATGTTCGCCAGGCCTCATAGTCCAATAAGCCCGGCGGTCCCTCCAGATCCAGGCTCAGCGGGACGTGTTCTTCGATGCCCCCATCGGGACCGTACGTCGTAACTCGTAACTGGCTCGGCGAGTAAACCCCTCCAACGGCAATCCGAATCTCAGTTGGGTAAACCTCGAGCCTGTCCACCAAAACACCCTTCTCGCTGAATTCAGTAAGAGAGGGCGCCGTATGTTGTCTGTAGCCAACCTCCAGACTGCCTTGTCCTTTTCGGAGTGAGAACGCTTCCCCAAAGCTGGAGTAGTCAGCCTGGACCATCGCTGGCGCGGTCAAAACGCACAATATGAAAAGAAGGTGCCTGCGCATATCGGAGGTAGACACCGCTTTGTCTAGCAGGTTCACAACCCAAGGTGCCGGAGTACACCTGCAACCGATCCCGGTACGGAAGCTATACTGATGACATGCCGTTCAAGCTTACGTATTCCACGATGTTCGATCCGCCGCCGGAGCTGCACGATCGCTTTGAGTCAGCCCTTGCAAGTGTTCGTAAGGACTTCGGCAGGTCGTACGGTCATTACATCAATGGCAAGGATCTTGCTGCCGACGAGCTGGCGGACAATCGCAGCCCTATAAATAAGGAGTGGCTGCTGGGGCGTTTTCCCGTTGCTACTTCAGAAACGGTCGATAAGGCCGTCGCAGCAGCACGAGCAGCTTATCCCTCCTGGCGGGCTACGCCGTTTGATGAACGCAATCGTTTATTAAGGCGCGTGGCTGAAATCATCGAAGAGCATGTATATGAAATCGGCGCAGCGGTCGCCGTCGAAGTCGGCAAAATTCGAATGGAGGCGCTGGGTGAGGTCCAGGAAACGGCCGACTTCTTTTATGTCTACTGCGACCAGTATGAGAGACAAAAGGGCTTTGATCACGTTCTGCCTGATGATCCGTTGTCGGATTACAGCAGCCACAACCGCTCAGTGATGAAGCCTTACGGCGTATGGGCCGTTATTACGCCATTCAACTTTCCTTTTGCGCTGGCCGGCGGACCCGTAGCCGCGGCTCTGGTCACCGGCAACACGGTTGTCGTTAAGGGTGCCCCTGAAACGCCCTGGGCCGGACGGCTACTAGCCGATTGTGTACACGACGCCGGAATACCGCCGGGCGTATTCAACTATCTTGCGGACCCTTCAGATTCTATCGGCCCCGCTCTCGTCGAGCATCCGGATACGGCAGGTGTAACGTTTACAGGCTCGCATGAAGTGGGCATGCAGATCTGTCAAAAATCATCCATCGGCTCGCATCCGCACCCATGCATTGCAGAGATGGGCGGCAAGAACGCCGTCATTGTTACTGCCAACGGAGACCTCGATCGCGCAGCGCTTGGCATTATTCGTTCGGCTTTCGGAATGAGTGGCCAGAAGTGTTCTGCCTTATCACGAATTTACGTCGAGGACTCTGTTGCAGATGCTCTGATCGAAAAACTGAAATCAAAGATTGAAGACATTCGGGTTGGCGATCCGACCCAGGTAGAGAATTACATTGGCCCGGTTATCAATGCACGAGCCTATGATGATTTTTCGCACCATACCGGGGAGTTGCGCAACTCGGGTGCTAACGTAATCTCCGGTGGCATTGTGCTAACCGATGGTGAATTGAAGAACGGCTACTACTGTGCGCCGACTCTGGCCGAGGCCTCCCTGGGCCATCCGCTCTGGCAGCAGGAGATGTTCGTACCTATCGTCATGCTGGCCAGGGTTCCGGATAAGGAGACCGGAATGCAGCTCGCGAACAACACGACTCTCGGTCTGACAGCCGGGTTTTATGGCGACGCAGCGGAGACGAACTGGTTTTTTGACAACATCGAGGCCGGTGTCACATACGCCAATCGCCCCCAGGGCGCGACCACCGGAGCATGGCCGGGTTACCAGCCTTTTGGTGGCTGGAAGGGTTCCGGCAGCACCGGCAAGGGCATCGCCTCTTTTTATTACCTCGCTCAATACATGCGCGAGCAGTCGCAAACGTCTGTGGAGTGATCAGCAACCGGCCGGAGGTGATCCATGTTCAATCGCATAGTCATAAGTCTGGTTGTCGGAATCATGGCCTGGCCCGCTTTCGCGCTGGACCTCAGTGATTACCAACTCGTGGATCTGAGCCACTCCTTTAATAACGATACTCTTTACTGGCCCACTGCACCGTCGCGATTCGAGAAGGAAGAGCTTTCGTTTGGGCGTACCGAAGGCGGCTGGTTCTACGCGGCTTTCGCAGTATGTACGCCGGAACACGGCGGTACACATCTGGATGCGCCCATGCACTTCGCTGCCGGAGGTGTTGCGACCGATAAGATTCCGTTAGAAAACCTGATTGCCCCTGCTGTCGTGATAGATGTCGCAGCAAAGGCCCTGGTCGATCGCAACTACCGCTTGAGCGCAGAAGACGTACTGGCTTTTGAAGAAATGAACGGAACAATCGTGCCGGGCACGATTGTTCTTCTGCGAACAGGGTGGAGTCAGTACTGGCCGGAGGCGAAGAAGTACTTAGGCGACGATACTCCGGGTGATGCGAGCAACCTTGAATTTCCCGGTTATGGGGCAGAAGCGGCTCGGTTACTCGTCGAAGAGCGTAACGTCGTACTCCTGGGCGTGGATACGGCGTCCATAGACTATGGGCAATCCGACGACTTTATCGTACATCGTATCGCCGCAGCGTATAACGTGAGCGGTCTGGAGAACCTGACCGATCTCGATCAGCTGCCCGCTACTGACTTCGTCGTCATGGCGCTACCCATGAAAATAGAGGGTGGATCCGGCGGGCCTGTCCGGGTCGTTGCCCTGGTAC
>CAZJFQ010000085.1:0-7165 GCA_964545335.1 uncultured Gammaproteobacteria bacterium
TTGCGAGTCGGTTTCAAGGTGCACGAGGTCAATCTCTCGGAATTCTTAAAGGCCGGCGGCTCGGCAAAATGCCTGACCTTGAAGATAACTGAGCCCGCAATATGACAACTTCACCCGTGTGTGAATACACTGTTCGCCCGGCAGACACTGGCGCGCATGAGTTCATGGTCGAACTCAAGCTGACCGGCCCGATCGCAGAGGGTCAGCTGTTGTCACTTCCGGCGTGGATTCGTGGCAGTTACCTGGTGCGTGATTTTTCGCGCAATGTAATAGAGGTGTCGGTCGAATCGAACGGTGAGGTTACGCGCGCCGGGAAGATCGACAAGTCGACCTGGCAGATTGCTTCAAGTGATGGCCCGGTCGTGATCCGATATACCGTTTATGCCAATGACCTTTCGGTTCGGGGCGCCCATTTTGATACGACACATGCCTATTTCAACGGGCCGGCGGTGTTCATGAAGGTCCATGGCCGTGAGGATCAACCGTGTCGAGTCCATCTGGCCGCGCCGGATCATCCGGCGGCCGGCGACTGGCACGTTGCTACCAGTCTCATGTCTGAGAACGCGAGCGAAAGTGGTTTTGGCACGTACCGCGCCGAGTCCTATGAAGACCTCATCGATCACCCTGTCGAGATGGGCTCGTTCGTGCGCGTCGCCTTCGATGTGCTTGACGTACCGCACGCGATTGCCGTTACCGGCCGTCAACACGGCGATCTGGACAGATTGTGCCGGGACGTTGCCGTCATCTGTGAGACACATGCGAGGATGTTCGGCTTGCCGGCGCCGATCGACCGTTATCTCTTTCTGCTCACGGCCCTTGGCGAGGGCTACGGCGGACTCGAGCACCGGTATTCGAGCAGCCTGGTCTGCAAGCGGACGTATCTGCCCCGACCTGGCGATGATGAGGTGAGCGAAGATTATCGACGCCTCCTGGGGCTGTTCAGCCATGAATACTTCCACCTCTGGAACATCAAGCGCATTCAACCGCAGCACTTTGCAGCCAGTGACCTGGCTGACGAGGCGTACACGAGATTATTGTGGGTATTTGAAGGTATTACGTCTTACTACGACGACCTGGCATTGGTACGCAGCGGGCTCATCGATGCAAAGAGCTATCTGCAACTCGTTGCGCGAACGATCACGCGGGTACTGCGCACGCCGGGCCGACTCCGGCAGACAGTGGAGGAGTCCAGCTTTGATACCTGGATAAAGTTTTACAAACGGGACGAAAATACGCCCAACGCCGTTGTGAGCTACTACGACAAGGGATCCTTAGTAGCGCTGACTCTCGATCTCACCATTCGCCGGGACACCGGTAACGAAAAGTCGCTTGATGACGTTATGCGGGCGATGTGGCGGGATCATGCCGACGCCGGTGTTGAGGAGGGAGGATTTGAACGACTTGCAGAAACCGTGACGGGTGTTTCGCTGGGGGAATTTTTTGATTATGCGCTCAGGAGCACCGAAGATCTTCCGCTGGCGGGGCTACTCGAGTCCGTCGGTGTTGAACTCAAGCAAAGACCGGCTATCGGACCAAAGGACCACGGCGGCTCCCCGAAGCCGAATGCGGTCAAAGAGCGCCCGTCGCTCGGGGTAAAAGCGATCGCCGACGCCGGCAACGTCAGACTGAAACATGTATTCCGCGGTGGCCCTGCAGAATCAGCCGGGCTTTCGGCTGACGACTACCTGGTCGCACTGGACGGCATTCGAATCACGCCCAAAAACTTCAATTCAATGCTTCGTGATCTTTCCCTGGGCAGCGAGGTGGAAATCACGGCGTTTCGGCGCGACGAACTAATGTCTTTCAAAGTTACGCTTACTGAGGCGCCGTCGGATACCTGTGACCTTGTTCTGTCGGAGAACCCGGGCGCCGACATTCTCGAGAACAGGTCGGCATGGCTCGCCGCAGATCAGTAATGATCTCCAGGTGTTCGCTTCGGGGATTCAACCGTCGAGCCCTGGTTAGCTTTTTCACCTTGCTTGCCCTGGGTTGCAATGACAGTCGGCCGACCATAGCAACGGAACAATTGGCGGCTTTGCCTGCGCCCGTCACGAACAACGCGGTGGCCGTTGCCGATATCGACGGGCGCCCGGTGTTATTCAGCTTCCTCGGTCTTGGAGCGGGGAAAACCTGGGCAGACACGACAGCGCATGCGGTTGTCTATGAGTCCGGCAATAAAAGTTGGACTCGCATCGACGACGTGCCCGGTCCCGGTGGCCGGCTGGCATCAACGGCCGTTGCGGTCGGGAGCAAAGTCTATGTCTTTGGTGGCTACACGGTCGCCGAAGACGGCAGCGAAGTATCAGTACCGGATGTCTATGCACTGGACGCGTATACATTTATATATGAGCGACGTGAATCGATGCCGGTGCCGGTCGATGATGCCGTTTCGTTCGCCTACCAGGAGCGATATATCTATCTCGTCAGCGGCTGGCACAACAGCGCCAACGTCAACCTGGTGCAGGTTTACGATACGGAGCGGGACAGCTGGTTTCAGGCAACTGCGTGGCCCGGTGCAGCCGTGTTCGGGCATGCCGGTGGCTTGTTCGATCGCACGATTGTTATCTGCGACGGCGTCCGCATTGAGGTCAGGGAGTCCGAACGGCGGAAGTTTGACGCAACCGATGCGTGTTATCGAGGTGTAATCGATGCGGCGGATCCGAGTCGTATCGACTGGTATGCGATGCCACCGCATCCCGGAACGTCGCGGTACCGGATAGCAGCGGCCGGCGTGTCACGAAATAGCGGCGAAATCCTGTTCGTTGGCGGAACCGACAACCCGTACAACTTTGACGGAATCGGATACAACAGCGTCCCATCGAAACCATCAGCGCATGTATCCGCCTGGTCAATTGGAAGCAATGCGTGGCTGGATTATGGGGCACTCGATCTTGCAACCATGGATCACCGCGGGCTAATCGAAAATAAGAGTCGGATAATCATTATCGGCGGCATGCGCGCACATCAGGCAGTAACGGACAGCGTAATCGCGTTTTCTTTGCCGTGACCACCGGTCGCCATTCGGTTAGAAGCCGGCAACATGTGCTGGCACTTGTGCGGCTGCTTTCCGGCGCCGTCCTGATCAGTTTCTCAGCCGTGTTTGTGAAACTGGTCTCCGTCGGCCCGACCACGTCGGCGTTCTATCGTTGCCTTGTCGGCGGAATAGTCCTGACGGCTCTGATCTGGTTCAAGCGCGAACGCTTGTTCCGCAGCGGTAAGACTTTCGTCGCTCTTCTCGCTGCCGGCATCTTTTTCACGCTCGACCTCGGCGTCTGGCATCAGAGTGTTCTCTATGTCGGCCCCGGGATGTCGACATTGCTGGCGAACTTCCAGGTCTTCATTCTCGGCTTCATCGGCCTGGTGTATTTCAAAGAGCAATTCCGCTGGGACCTCGTCATAGCCATTCCGCTCGGGTTTGTCGGACTGGCCATGATGATATTGCCGCACTGGGCCGCCCAAACGGCCGATTACCGGCTGGGTATCTTTCTTGCATTGCTGACCGCGGTTTTTTATGCGGGCTACCTGTTGTCGCTGCGCCGGGCACGCCACGCGGCAGCCGGGAAATCATCGGCCTCCGACCTGGCCCTGGTCTCGTTGATCTCAGCAATTTTCCTCGGCCCGGCGGCGCTGGTTGGCGGTGAATCACTGGCCGTAACCACGCTCTCCGACGCCGGCTTGCTGGTGGCGTATGGTGTCGTGGCACAGGTGCTGGGCTGGGTACTGATATCTAGCAGTTTGGCGACTTTGCCGGCCTCGCGTGTCGGCCTAGTGTTGTTGTTGCAACCCCTGCTCTCATTTGTATGGGACATCCTGTTTTTCGATCGCGGTCTCACTTTGCTGGAAGCTGTCGGTGGATTCATTGCACTGGGTGCAATCTATCTCGGCTCCCGTCGACCCGCGTAATCCGCGACTGCCGGAGCCCGGTGGTAGAATCGCGTCACCGCGAGAGCTCCGCTGATGTTTGACCTGATCATAAAACTGCTGCTGAGCTACCTGATCGGATCCGTAGTCGGTGGACTGGTGGTGCGCCGGTTGTTTGGCGGCGTCGATCTGCGGCAGGAAGGCAGCGGTAATCCCGGCGCCACCAACGCCTGGCGTACCCAGGGCAAACTGTTCGCCCTCTGCGTGATCCTGATCGATATATTAAAAGGGGTACTCGCTGTTTGGCTGGTGCCGAAACTGAATTTCGGCTTGCCGTCATCGGAGCCGATACTGTCGTCGGCGTGGTTGATGGTCGCATGCGGCGCTGCAGTAGTGCTCGGTCATTGTTATCCGGCCTGGTTTCGCTTCAAGGGCGGCAAGGGCGCGGCAACTCTGGTTGGAGTATATGTCGTCTTGGCTCCGAAAGTGCTCATTCCAATCGTCGTCGTGTGGTTGCTGACCTTGTGGCTGACTCGTTATGTAGGAATGGCAACTATTGTTGGTAGCGCCACGGCGCCATTCTATTTTTTTCTGTATGAAGGTCAGTCGTGGACCGAACCCTTTGCGGTTTTTGCCGTAGCGATGGCACTTTTTGTCCTGTTTACACACCGCTCCAACATTCGCCGCATCCGGGCAGGCACAGAAGTTCGAATTTTAGATAACAGTCGCAACAGCGATTGACGCCTTATGTCAGCGCTGCGGGATGAACTCATTCGGGCGATCGCTGATGGCTCGCAGTACAACATCGATCAGCTTGCCCAATCTCTGAACGCAGACGCGCGTGTGATCGATCAGGCCATCGCCTCTCTGCCTGACATTGGTCTCTCCGTCGAGCATACCAGCAGCAAAATCGTACAACTGGCCCGCCCGCTGAAGCTCATGGATCGTGATGCGATTCTGGCTGCCGCGGGCCGGCTCGCTGCGCTGAACTCACTGGACGTATTCGGATCCATCACTTCGACAAACGCATACCTGCTGCAAAAAACACCGCCGCCTGCCGGTCGGGTGGACGCATGCCTGGCGGAACATCAGTCTGAAGGCCGCGGTCGCCGTAACCGGCGCTGGGAATCTCCGTATGGATCGGGAGTATGGCTGTCTGTCGGCAGGTCGTTTGAACGCCCGCCCTCAGATATCGGCGCCTTCAGTCTCGCCGCCGGCGTGGCCGCACGCCGTGCTCTTCTGGCCTGCGACATTCCCGACATCGGCCTCAAATGGCCCAATGACATCGCTCATCGTGCCCGCAAGCTGGGAGGCATTCTGGTTGAACTCCGGCAGTTACCCCAGAACCGCTTGCGGCTCGTCGCGGGCATCGGTATCAATGTTACGCTGCCCGATGAGGCACGCCGGCATCTGGCCGAATCGTCCGGGACGGCGGCAACGGATCTTGCAGCAATAGCAGCCGGGCATCCACCGGATCGCAGTCACCTGGCCGGTACATTAATAAAGGAGATGCTTGACTGCCTTGCGGAGTTTGAATCCGCCGGCTTTGCACCGTTCGCGGACGAATGGCGAGAAGCAGACGTCACGGACGGTGTTATGGTCGAGGTTCTGGACGGCGGTGTATCCTGCGTCGGAACGGCGCGCGGTATCGATACGGATGGCGCCTTGCTGGTGGAATCGTCGGGATCGGTGCGGCGGTTTGTTGCGGGTGAGGTCAGTGTCAGGTTGAAGGCGTGATTCTTCTAATCGATCTTGGAAATACGCGCCTCAAGTGGGGCGGACTCGAGAATGGCCAACTGACCGTGCAAGGCAGTTTTGAACACGGCGGGTCAGAACTTGCCACGCTACTCAATGATTATGACGGCTTTCCCGACACGCTGGACGGCGTCTATATTTCTAATGTTGCGGGAAATGTTGCGGCAGAAACCCTGGTGCACTTTTTCGACGATTACTATGCGTTAAAACCCGAAATTGTACAGGTTGGCAGGCTGGCATTTGGTGTCGTGAACAGTTACGAGAATCCGGAGCGGCTTGGCGTAGATCGATGGATTGCTATCGTTGGCGCTCATGAAATGACCGACGAAGCGGTTTGCGTTGTCGATTTCGGAACCGCGACCACGATCGACGCGATTGATCGAGATGGCGTTCATGTCGGCGGTCTGATCGCGCCGGGATACCGGCTTATGCTGGAAAGCCTGACGCGCGGTACCAGCGATCTTGAGCCGGCCATGACTCGCCCGCAGATCGATGCCGATGGTATCTTTGCAGTCGATTCGCTTCCGGCGATGCGGCACGGCACGGCTTTGGCTATCGCCGCGCTGGTGGATCGTGCGGTGGCGGAGTTTGAACGGTCCGTCGCTGGCCGAACCGATGTGCTGGTGACCGGCGGCGATGCTGATTTTCTGGCGCCGTTGATCGAACACGAGTGCCAGGTTGTACCGGATCTGACTTTGCGGGGATTGGCGCTGTTCGCTGAATCGTAAGGTATGCGGAATTTCTTTCTGATCCTTCTGTTGGCCAACATGGCTTACTTCACCTGGAACCACTGGTTCGCCGGGTCAGCCGAGAGGTCAGTTGCCGGAGCGAGAGCCGATTCGGTTCCGTCGCTTGAACTCATCAGTGAAGCGGAGGCGCAGCTGTTTGGCGCAACGGACGATTCGAACGGCGACACGGGTCTGACAGCTACCGCGAGGGATGTTCCGTCCCCTCGTTGTGTCAGTATGGGGCCGTTCGCCGAATTGGCGCGTGCAGCAGAGGCCATGGCGGCATTGACGTCGTCGGGGTACTCGCCAAACCAGCGACTCGCCGAAGGACAAATCTGGTCCGGCTACTGGGTCCACATCCCGCCGTTGTCCAGCCGCGAAGAAGCCCGCGACGTTCTGGCAAATCTGCAGCGAAAAAACGTCAGCGAGCAACCCTATGTCGTCTCACGCGGGGAATCCCGCAACGCGATTTCGCTCGGTGTCTACAGCGAATATCAGCGGGCCCAACGCCGGGTCAGCCAGATCGAGCATCTGGGGTATACGCCGCAAATCACCGTCCGTCACCGTATGGGTCAGGTCTACTGGATCGACTTCGACCTCGAACCGGGGCAGGAAATCAACCCGGTCGCATTCACCACTAATCCCGAGCAAATCGTCCGCCTCGAAGACCGCACCTGCGGCACAGCCTGATTGGTAGCGTCGAAGCCGTCTTTTTCCTACAATTCGCATCCCTTACCAATGCTGGCGTAGCTCAGTTGGCAGAGCAGCTGATTTGTAATCAGCAGGTCGTCGGTTCAAGTCCGACCGCCAGCTCCATAACT
>CAZJFQ010000086.1:0-4765 GCA_964545335.1 uncultured Gammaproteobacteria bacterium
TCCTGAGCGACACGATTCACCGTATCGGCCGCGGCCTTCGCAACTGCGATCCCCGCCCGTGTCGATCCGGTAAATGACACCATGTCGATTCCCGGATGCGCCGAAATAGCCGCCCCGACGGTTGGCCCGTCACCGTTTACCAGATTGAAAACGCCGGCCGGCACCCCCGCCTCGTCCATGACCTCAGTGAATATGCAGGCGGACAGCGGTGAGAGCTCGCTCGGTTTGAGGATCATCGTGCAGCCCGCTGCAAGTGCCGGCGCAACTTTGACCACGACCTGATTAATCGGCCAGTTCCACGGTGTAATCAGGCCGCAAACGCCGATCGGCTCTTTTAGCAGACGCGTATTGCCGCGAACTTCCTCGAATTGCATTTGTTCCAACGCTTTTGCCGCAGCCTTGAGATGCTGCGGGCCTGAGCTCGCCTGAGCCTTACTTGCGAGCCACATCGGCGCGCCCATTTCGTCAGAAATTGCTTTTGCGATCTCATCATAATGCGCTTTAAAGGCGTCGAGTATGTTGTGCAACAGCTCGATCCGGTCAGCCTTGCTGGTTTGGGAGTAACTGACAAAGGCATCACGCGCTGCAGCAACCGCTTGATCCACGTCTGCTGCCGATCCAAGGCTGATCGTGCCAATGGATTCTTCGGTCGCCGGGTTTATGACATCAAAATCCTGTGATTGGATGGGATCGACCCACTCGCCACCGATATAGAACTTTCGAAAATCGTACATTGCACACTCTCCGGCCCGGCCCGGCCGCGTTGTTATGGATATTGAAAGGGTGCGTATTGTACGCGATTAGCGGTTCTGCCGTTGGCCTGCGCCCGCAGCCGCCCAATGTCTGCTAATCTTGGCGACCCAAAACCGAGCAAGAGACATCTACGATTATGGCCGATGAAACTCAGGAATTTGACCCGACAATGGAAGGCGAAAATCTGTACCAGGAAGAAATATTTACGGATCGTCATGTTGGTACGATACAAAGGCTCACCCCGGTCACACGCGATGGTGGCCCGGACAAGAGCCGGCCCGTGCTCTACATCGGCCAGACACAGATATTGACGCCGGCTGGCACCCTGCCCGTAACCTTTGAAGTCGAGGCCACGTCGCTCGGGGAGGCAGTCAAGAACTATGGCGACGCGGCGAAAGCTGCGGTCGATGAAACCGTCGAGAAGCTCAAGGAGTTACGCAAGGAAGTCGGCTCGTCCATTGTCATTCCGGACGCCGGGGGTGCCCTGCCGGGCGGTGGCAAGATTCAATTGCCCTAGCCCGGACTTAATACTCTGGTCTTCCATGGCACTGTTTACCAATCAGAGTTCACGCGTCATTGTCCACCAAAAAATTGTATTGCAGTGACCACTGCACGCCTAATCTCCGCACTCGTTCTCCTCACTTTCTCTGCGCACACAAAAGCCCAGAGTACAGACGAAGATTTCGGGCACTGGGCCTTCGCGCCGTTTTTCGGTACCGGCTGGTACACAGTAGCCAATGACGTAGATGTATTTGTGCTCAACTATGCACCGCGCTGGAATCTACGTGACACCTCATTGGGGGAGAACCGTAAACGCACGCCAGGCGTTATCCTGACTGTTCCAATATCTTTGGGCTTGTACGAGTTCGATCTGGAAGACGTCCCGGGAATTGTGGACGCCGACAACCTTAGCACTCTGAGCGTTATTCCCGGAATTGAAATAGAGATTCCGGTGAATGAGCGATGGCGTCTCAGACCGCTCGGTTACGTTGGCTGGGGTACAGAGTTCAACAGCGGTGAATCTGCCTGGTCCTACAAATTCGGTGTGAAGAGCCGCTACGCCTTTGGTGCAGGTGACGCCCGTTGGGCGTTGTTGAATTCGCTGAGCTTTATTGGATATGCGGCGGACACCGGTAAATCTGCCGATGTTTTTCCGTTTCTTACGGCCCTAGAATATCGCCACGCGCTGGGCAGAAAAACACACGCCGGTGAACAAATCTACCTGAATTGGACTGTCGGCTATACCGCCTGGCTCGACGATCTCGAATTCCTTTTTGGAGGTTCCTCTATCGTAAAGGTAGCCGATGAATGGGAAATCGGGTTGGCATTCAGCAAGGCAGAACATCCCCTGCGGCTATGGAAATTTAGCTGGGACCGACTGGGACTCGCCTACCGATTCAGCAGCGGCGGCGATTTCGAGGGCATAACGATCGTATTTCGATCATTGTATGATCGCTAGCTCACATCCGGTTTTAGTTATTGTCATCGTGCCGGTCGCGACGCGGCAACAACGACCTGAAATCCTTCAGGAATAATACGAACACTATTATTGAGCCGACACCCAGGATGACAACGTTGATCCAGGTAAACAGTTCCCATCCGCTCATCGACTCTCTCCCCGGTCCAGGATCAACCCCAGGAAAAACCCGCCTACAGATACGGGCACGCTGAAGTACATTGCGTATTCCTGCAGGATCTCATGGGACTGGCCTGCGAACCGGACAGTCAGCACATAGGTCTCTTCCGCGTCAACATACGAGCCTGCAAATACGATGAGCGCGTTTACGATAACGACCGCAGCAAGTCCCAGCGCGCTGCTCAGCAAACCGGCCAGTGGTCGGCGCCAACTTGGTATGTAAAGGCCAAGCATGATCGGCACCAGGGCAGTCGAAATCAGAATCGTTGCCATGAATACCCACAACCCGAGCATCTGGCCGAACGACAACGCCATAGCGAATCCAACCACCCAGGCGATAATCATCCCGGCACGGGTCATGCGGATCAGCTCCGGATCGGTAGCCTCCGGTTTCACGGCTGGCCGATATACGTCGTAGGCCAGGTTACCGCCGGCGATCAGGCAGTAGGAATCCATGGTCGACATTTCCGTTGCCAGCACGCCGGCCAGAAAAAATCCCACCAGCCCCATCGGCAAAACGCCGATCATGATGACCATCAGTGACTGGTCGGCGGCAACCATCGGATCAATGGCACCCTGTAGTGCGGCCGTTCTGGCCATCATGCCCAGGACTGTAATCACCCAGTCATAAGCGCCGAACAGCAGGATGCCGATCAGCATTGCGTTTCGGACAGATTTGTAGGACCGGGCGGCAAATATCCGCTGATAGAACGCCGGTTCGATGAGCAGCACAAGATTCGTGGACCCGTAAATCACGATCAACAGGAACGAGAGATCGCCCATCTGCTCGAAGTACGCGGGGTCGAGTACATCGTACATCGCATCAAAACCGCCGATCAAACCGAGCGCGTAAGGCACAGCGACAGCCAGCAATAGGCACATGATCAGAAACTGCAGTGAATCCGTGATGGCTACGGCACGAAATCCGCCGGTCAGAGTATAGACAAGCGCCGTACCTCCGAAGACAAGCATGCTAAGGACGGGCGGCCAATCGAGCATTACGCTGCCGAGAATTCCAAATCCGTAGAGCGACAAAGCCGGGACAGAATATGCAAACGACGCGATGGCACCCGCATAGCGGGTGCCACTGCCATAATAGCGGCCCATGACATCAGGCAAACTGCTGAAATCTTCTTCGCGCAGCTTTTTCGCAACCAGAAAAGCTGCAATCAGGTAGAACAGATAAGCAGGCCTGGCATAGCCGAACCATGCGACTACACCATCGGTGAATCCGAGTTGTGAGCTGCCGAAAGAACGTCGATGCCGTAGTAGCTTGAAATCAGTGTGGCAATGAGTACGGGTGCGGTCAGTGTGCGCCCGGCGAGAAAAAAATCATCGAAATTACCGCCGCGATAGGCAAGCCAGATACCCAGCGCCACCATCAAGGCGAGATATCCGCCTACGATTAACCAGTCGGCAATACCGAGTTGTGCCATTTCTTGTTGTGCGTAATTCGCCGTTTCCGCAGCGGTTCCCGCAACCGGCAGCGGCACAAGCGGGCCAAAGACCGGCGATGCTCTAGTTTAGCGAAACCCTTAGGTGTCGCGACACAAAAAAGCCCCGGGCAGCAGCCACGGGGCTTTCCTCACCAGTGGAGTTGATTGAAAATCAGCCTTCGATAGAGACTTTCGTTGCCTGCGGCCCCTTCTCACCCTGTTCGACCTCGACGCTGACGGTCTGTCCTTCCGCGAGATCATCCAGGCCACTCGCCTCCAATGCTGAAATGTGAACGAATACGTCTTTGCCGCCGTCTTCTGTAGCGATAAAGCCGAAACCCTTGGTTTTGTTAAACCACTTGACTGTACCTGTAACCATTTACACTGCCTCGAAAGAAAAAAGTACGAAAAAAATGTTCGTGCTACTGAGGAAGGTACATTACAGGAGACACACAGAGCGCACTTCTGAAACAACCATTACTCATCGGCAACACGATCGTTACTCGCCAGCATCAGAATCAACTGTTTTAGTCAGTCAATCCCCTGGCACGATGCATCTGCATCATGAACACGAATATACGGGCCAGCCCCGGTATCTTTCAAGCGGGGATCCCCGGTATTTGGGTGCACTTGGGAAAATAGACTACTGCGCACGGATAATGGGACTGCAAATGATCGGGATTATGGTGAAAACTGCGCCAGTGTCCGCTCGGGGTAATCCGCCCGGGCGGCTAAAAAGGCTACGTTGACGTTATCAGACCAGCTATCGAAAGCTGTCTGCACCTGACTCCAGACAGCATCGCCAGTCGCTGCTGTTTTCTCAAGATCGGCAATCCGGAGCAATACCTCTCCGGTCCATGCATCCTGGATTTCGCCGATCAGTGTCATGTGTCCGGGCCGGGTTTCAAAGAAAAACTGATCCGCCCATGGGTTGATTTCG
>CAZJFQ010000086.1:4865-7099 GCA_964545335.1 uncultured Gammaproteobacteria bacterium
CATGTGTCCGGGCCGGGTTTCAAAGAAAAACTGATCCGCCCATGGGTTGATTTCGGCAATCGGCGCGATAACTTTCAGATCGACGATTTCAACGTGCAGACGGAGCGCGCCAGTCCGGGCTGAATCGATGATCTCGAGTCCATTGGCCGCAAACCTGGCCTGGAAAATGGCCGCAAAACGGGCACGGAACTGCTCGATGCTGTCTTCCACGTTCGCGGATTCGATCTCAGCGTCCGTGGAGTACCAGATCGTGAGTGGGTCACTGATAATGCTGTGATAACCGTTCAGATCAACAGCGGTGTTCGTGAAGGCGAAATCCAGCACCGTGGCTTCAATGATCCGCCACTCGTCGCTGGCAGAATCCGCTCGCGCTGTGCCCAGGGCAAATACGGTGGCGCAGACCATAAATATCCCCGTCAGGATTACGTCGAACGTTCGGTTTCTCGTCAGATTTCTCGTTTTCACATCCACAGTCCCTGTCTTCCGTCAGCAGTCCATGTCCTGTCTGTTATTGCCGCCGGTGCAAAACCGGCTTACTGGTACAACGCGGGGACAATTGTCTGGTTGACCTGGTTTGACATAACCGCTGCGGGCATCACGGCCGAAGCGTCCGCGCGCCCGCGCTTTGCGGAATTCCGGTCGGTGCAGTGCTCGGAATGCGTTTGATCGAAGACAACCCAGGTCCGGTGAATACGTTAAAAACCAAGCAGTTTCGCCGGGATAGGCCGATCGGCCCCATTATTTGATCCGAAAACTGTGAAATTAGTCGGACAATAAGTAAAGTTGTACGCGATTCTCTTTCAGTTAGTTGTAACGTAATTCTCGAAACGGCGAGAACAATCTCAAGACCAATACAAAGATAAAAAGCGACCTCGCTTAAGGGAGTTGTCCATGGCTGGATTCCGCGCGATTCTGGAGCGTATCGAAGATACCCTGACCGGTCGTAACAAGGTGCGCACGGTAGATATCATGACCAGGGGCGGGGAAGCGGCCGAAAAGGCCAGAAACTTTCACGCGGTGACTATTCGACCTTCCAGGACCGGCTGCATCTGTGGCGCCGCCCGTGATCTCGAAGGCAAGCGTTTTCTTTCTGACGCGGCACCGGCATTGCCATTGCCCGACTGCGATGCAATGGAATGCGGCTGCACCTATACCCACTTTCGAGACCGCCGGCATCAGCGGAGACGCAACGATGACAAGGACATGTCCGGGGCCGGACCCGCCTATGAGGGGGTTGACCACCGCGATGGCAAGGGCCGGCGGAGTATTGACAACAATGAGATCGAGCTGAGTATCGAGGTTGAGGACGAGCGTCCGACCTTCGTCGACGCGGAAGACTATTTCAACCGCTGAATAACCTCGGAGGCCGCAGCCGGAAGCAAGGCGTATGCTAACGTGGATTCCGGTGGCCCGCGGCGGGATCACCTAGGGTACGATTTCTCCCATGTACCACTTGGACTCGGCGCGTTCGAACTGCACCGGCAGAATGTCAACCGATATATGGTTGACCTGCACGACGGGAAAGAAAACGGAGAAACGATCGGCATTGAGTTCATCGATTGTGAATTCGAGAACGTAGAAGTTGTGCAGAATGGTGTCGGGCAGAACTCGTACTTCTTTCGTATATGTCGCCCCCCGGAATCGGTCCATGAAATCGATTTCCCAGGTCTCGTGCGCCACTTCTTCGTCTTCGTCCTCCGGTGTTAAGTCGATTTCATGCATCACGATAAAGTCTGCGTCGAAGGTGTACTCGCTCAGGGTAATTTCGTCACGAACCCGGAAGGTCCGTGAGCCGAACTGCACCAGCGTATCCTCAGGCACGACCACCTTGAATGAGAATTTTGCGCCGCCCGCTTCATCGGCGTCCGGATCGACCGGTTGAACTCCGAATTCCATCTGCGCGCCCTGTCCCAGCGTCCGGGAAATCGAGTTCTGGGGATTCCTTAAGAATCCCTTCTCACCGGCATCGACCGGTTTGTAGTAGGTGCCGGATCGCAGGGGCGCGCAGCCGGAAAGCCAGGCTGCTGCAAGTAAGCCGGCTGTTGCAAAGAGCCATCGGCTGGAAATTCGCGTCACGTGGGTTGCCTCCGTGACATAAGATATAGCATACCCTGCGCTGCCGTGTATGTGTCCAAATCCTGAAACCCGGGGGAAGTTTACGGTCGGCTACGGCTCCGATTCAAATAGGGCACCCTCGGGCGCGAAACCGGTGCCGCGGACCTCCTGAGATCCAT
>CAZJFQ010000087.1:0-4833 GCA_964545335.1 uncultured Gammaproteobacteria bacterium
ACGCTGGTAGGCCTGATCCGCCTGATGTTGCCGCAAGCGCACATAATCCACTGTGTACGCAACCCACTCGATACCTGTCTGTCGTGTTACGTCAATTCTTTTTCGGATGACCGCGGGTTTACCTACGACCTCGAGGATCTCGGGCATACTTTTGTAAGTTACCAGTCACTCATGAACCACTGGAAAAACCTGTACCCGTCGGATTTTCTTATCGATATCGAGTACGAAGCGCTGGTCAGCAATCCCGAGACTGAAACACGCCGTATTATCGACTTTATAGGGCTCGAATGGTCCGACGACTGCCTGCAGTTTCACAAGAACAAGCGCATCGTTAACACGGCCAGTTTCGTCCAGGTCCGCAAACCTATGTATAAGAGTTCCATTGGCCGCTGGAAACTTTACGCCAAGCATCTTGAACCGCTGCGTCGGATTCTCGATCATGCCGGCATTTCCTATTGACGCATTCCCCTCGCATGGGCGCCAAGGCTGAAGCAATCGCCCATCATCAGCGGGGCCGCTACGCTGATGCTGAAGCTCTGTATCGCCGGATCCTCGACAGCGATCCGGATAACCCGGAAGTGCTCTATTTTCTCGGCATGCTCTATCAGCAAACGGCTCGTCCATCTGACGCGCTGCCGTTGCTCAAACGCGCCGTTAAAGCCATGCCTCGTTCGGTCGCGGCGTACACGGTTCTGGGCTTCTCACTGGCGGCGCTGGGGCGACACGACGACGCCCAAACGGCCTGCGAGAAAGCGGTAGCACTGCGTCCTGACAATGCGATAGCGCTCAATCTTCTCGGTCAAATGCATCATCAGCGCGGCGAATGGCAGGATGCAGTCAAAACCTATGAGAAAGCAGTACGGCTGCAGCCGCAGAACGCACAATTTCATCATCACCTGGCCGTTACACTTCATTACCTGGGTCGGGTCGACGACGCGATCTCTCATTACAAAGAGGCTCTTGAAATTACACCTGACGATGTCAATGTGCTTTACAACCTCGGCCTCTCATACCGGCGGAGCAATGAAAAAATCGAATCAAAAAAGATTTTCGAATCCGTTCTTCGCCTGCAGCCCGGGCACATGGAAGCCCGCTATGCACTGATAAACTCGAATATTCAGGTATGCCAATGGGAAAAGCTGGAGGAACATTGCAGACAACTTGAGGAAACATTGGATGAGTATCTGGATCGCAACGGACACGAAGTCGTATCGCCCACCATCCTGAACTACCTGCCGGTAAGTCCCGATCTGCACAATCGAATTGCCGCGCACCACGCGGACCAGTATAAAAACCAGGCTGCGCGAATAGCGAATACATTACATCGCAGCGGCCAATCCCACGATGGAATCAGGATCGGCTATGTGTCTCCCGATTTCGGTGCCCATGCGGTAGGCGGGCTGATACACAGAATGTTCGAACACCACAGTCGGCCCGAATTCCGGATCTATGCCTACAGTCTGTTTGAACGACAGGATCCATATGCAGACCGGATACGTTCCGGGTGCGATGTTTACAGAGATATATCAACATTCGATCTGTTAAAGGCGGCACAGACTATCGTCGATGATGAGATCGACATACTGATCGATCTGTGCGGCTACACGGAATATTCCCGGCCGGAGCTGTTCGCACTGCGACCGGCGCCCGTACAAATTGCCTGGCTCGGCTATCTGAATACTATGTCAGCATCCTTCATAGATTATCTGATCGTTGATGAGATAGTCGTTCCTCAAGGGGAGGAGGGAGCATACTCCGAGAACATTGTGCGCCTTCCCGGGAGTTTTATCGTCGTATCCGACTTGCCATGTGACCCAAAATTGCCGTCACGTTTATCTCTGTCTTTGCCGGAAGATACTTTTGTATTCGCGAGTTTCAACAATTCTTACAAAATCGATCCTGAGGTGTTTGACTGCTGGATGCGAATTCTCGAACGTTGCCCGGGTTCAGTGCTCTGGATATACGCGGGAAACAACGAAGAGACAGCCAGTAACCTGAAGTCGTCAGCAAGCAGTCGTGGAATCGATGCTGACCGCCTGGTTATTGCGCCCGGTGTTATCATGGAACAGCATCTGGCCCGGCTGCCTCATGCAGGGCTGTTTCTGGATACCTTTCGCTACAATGCCGGTGCCACCGCAATCTGCTCGCTTCGGGTTGGCGTTCCGGTAATCACACGGACAGGCGATACCTTACTGTCCCGCATGGGCACGTCATTTAATTGTGCGCTCGGGCTCGAGGAGCTCAACTGTCAGGATACGGGCATCTATGAGGACCTGGCCGTGGCGCTGGCGCAAGACTCCGGACGTCTGTCAGAGCTGCGCTCAAAGTTGCTGGACGCCGTAAAATCGACGACCTTCCTGAATACAGCGTGGTTTGTCCGAAATCTGGAAACGGCTTTTCGGGAAGTATGGAAGCGTCGTGAAAGCGGGAACCCGCCTGCGGACCTCAGAGTGGCCGCGGCATCTGAGACCGAGTAAATTTGTGTGATACTTACCGATGACGCCAGTTTACTCGCCTATAATCAATAGGTTACGTCTTGTACTAAGGCCCGCGGACGGGGGCAGCGAATGAAAATCGGACAATTCTTTTCTGTGCCAATCGCTGAGTTCAGGCTTGAGAGCTACAAAGCGCTCAACGATGATCTGCGTGCCCTGTTTTTGGAGAAAGAGGCCGAGGGTGACAAATATCGGGACCCGATTCGGCGCGATACCCAGCATGGTGCCATCTTCGAAAGCCGTTTCAACGTTTTCGACTGGCCGGACGAGCCGATCAGAGAACTCGCGGCGCATGTACACCGGTGTCTTGCCAGTGTTGTGAATCAGTTATCTGATTATTCCAAGGAAGAATTCAAACAACTCGTATTCAAGTACGATGCCTGGTTTCATATTACCCGCAACGGTGGCTACCAGGGCCTGCATAAACACGAAAACGCATCCTGGTCGGGTATCTACTGTGTCGATCCAGGAGATGAAACGCCCGACCGGCCGGACAGCGGTGCGGTTCGGTTTCACGATCCGCGGTCAAATGCCAATTATTATGTCGATGCAGGCAACAAACGAATGAAACTGCCCGTTCATTACGGCTCTTATCAAATCCAGCACGAGCCCGGTAAACTGCTCATTTTTCCGTCGTATCTTACCCACGAGATCTTTTCCTATGTCGGCGAGCGGCCACGGGTAGTTGTATCGTTCAACAGCATGATTCACGTCCGGCCGAATGACTCAAAGACGAAAAATTCTTCGGATGCCTGACTAACGGGAGCCTTGTGATGGACGTAAAGGTCAGCGACTGGTTTCCGACCCCGATCTGGTCGGCGACGGTTGATAACCACGAACGACTCAATGCCGACCTGATGCCGAATATCTATGCCCTGAGGGACAGCGACAAGACCGGCACGTATCTGAGCAATGTGCATGGCTGGCAGAGTGAACTCAGCGTGCAGCTGATGGAAGAGTTCAGGCCGCTCAATAACAGAATTCTCGAAGCATTACTGAAAGTAGCGCAGTTTCTGAAATACGACAGAAACTGCCGGTTGAACATGCAGGCCTGGGCAAATATCAATGGTTACGGTGCTTACAACCTGGTTCACACCCACCCGAATTGCCATTTGACCGGCTGTTACTACGTGAAAACCCCCGACAACGCTGGTGGAATCTTTTTCGAGGATCCCCGGGCACAAGCCTGCGTTTTCTTAGCTCCGTCTGAAGAGCGATCACCGTACACGCATAACAAGGTTCGCTTGCCCGCAGAGGCCGGGAAAATCTATATATTCCCGGCGTGGCTGCAACACGGTGTGGAACCAAACGAGAGTCAGGAAGACCGCATAACCGTTGCGTTCAACGCCGTCGCGCAGCTGGAAAACAAATAGCCGATCCCGATCTACTGAGTGTATACGACTGACTGACTTCGGCCCATGGGAAACGTCGTCTGGCTCGCATCGTATCCGAAATCCGGAAATACCTGGATTCGAATGTTCCTGGAGAATTACCTCAGGGACGATTCCACTCCTGCAAATATCAATGAAGCGTGGCGATACTGCCATGATGAATCCAAGCCGAAGTGGTATGCACCATACGCCGCGGGGCGCACGACAACCGCGTTGTCACCGGAGGAAATTGCTGCCATACGACCGCGAGCGCAGCTTGATATTGCTGCGAGCGCGTCGGGAACTGTGTTTGTAAAAACTCACAACTTCATGGGCGAATTCAATGGCAATCCTCTGCACAATCTCCTGAAGACAGCTGGTGCCATATACATCGTCCGCAATCCGCTCGATGTCGTTCTGTCCGTTGCGGATCATTTCGGTCTGAATACAGACGAAGCCATCGAATTCATGGCCTCTGAAATTACTGCGTCGCTGAATGATAAGGCCAACGTCTCCCAGGTTCTGAGTTCCTGGTCGATCAATGTTGGCAGCTGGACGGCCGCACCAAACGCTGCTGTGAAAGTCGTCAGGTATGAGGATATGCTAGATAAGCCGTTGAAAAGCTTCGGAAAACTTGTTGCATTCCTGGGCAAAACGAAAGACCCGGCGCGACTGAAACGCGCGGTCCGATTTTCTTCTTTCCAAGAGTTGAAAAAGCAGGAATCGAAGACCGGGTTTGTCGAAAGGAGCCCGAATTCAACCCGGTTTTTCCGCAAGGGCAAAAAAAACCAATGGCGTGAGACATTGTCACCCGAACAGATCAAACGAATGGTTGATACCCATCGGGAACAGATGCGTCGATTCAAGTATCTGCCGCCAGGTTATTGAAGTCTGACGCCTCAGGTGCTAGGCGCTAGGAAAAACCCGCCGAAGGCGCTAATTCAATCTATTTTTCTTTTTCTTGGTGT
>CAZJFQ010000087.1:4933-7092 GCA_964545335.1 uncultured Gammaproteobacteria bacterium
TCTAGAGGTACTCGCTTAGTTGCTGCTTCAGCTGATCCAGGTGTTTTTCGTAATGTCGATATCTTCCAACGGACCGGTCGTATATCGGCTCTTTCACCTGTGCATAGCTTGCAGTGTGGACGATTCTGTCAATCTTGTAGAATTCCAGGCATCGATCATCCCACGGCAGGTTAAGAAACCTGAGTAAGCGCTGGGTTTGTCCCTCCTGGTCTGATACCAGCTCCTCGTAGGAGATATCCAGAATGGGGATATCCAGCACTTGTTTCCAGTGATCCATGATCCGCCGGTACTCGATATAACAACCACCAATAGCATCCAGATCCTGTGTATATGGCATCAGTGAACCAAAATTCTGAAAGTAACAGGACAAAGCTGTGTCGAGCGAATTACGCATGCAGTTGATAATCCTCGCTGCCGGCAGCAATAACTGTATGAGACCGAGGTGCAGGAAGTTCGCCGGCAATTTGTCTGTTACACGCAATGCTTTGCTGTCACCAGCGATAGTCTCAAGATACTGCTCGCCGGCCTTGTTCAGAAATTCCGTATTGGCTTCCTGTAGACATTCAGGGTATAGCCGGTCTGTTCCCAGCATTCCTGACATGTTGATCCTGAGCTGATCAATAGCCAGGCGTTCACCGGCAGCGTAAACCAACGGATGGCTGGCCAGAATCTGCTCCACGAGAGATGTACCCGATCGCGGCATACCGACAATGAATACCGGTCGTTCTGTTGTTAGCGTTGCACGGGGTAACTGGCTGATGGTTGCAGCATCGAAAAACGTGATCAGCGAGTTGACGAATGACTGGTGCTGCTCAAGATCAAAACCTGCCAGCCCGGCCCGATTTCCCTCACGGTAGTAGTTGAAAGCCGTGTCGTACTCGCCCAGGTCGTTGTAGAGATCACCCAGGCAAAACCGAGCGTCGACGGCAATGACTTTCGAACCGATCCGGGGCAGCAGATCTTCCAGAATTTCAATAGCCTCCTGATGATCGCCTGCTCTGCGTTTTAAGCGAGTATAGACTACGAGCAGTTGCGGATTGATTTCGCTGCCTTTCACGACGGGTTCAAGGATTTTCAGCGCCTCGGCGTAATCACCGCGAAGATTTGCCATCAACGCAATCCCCGAGAGTGACGGTTGATGAGACGGATCCAGCTGTAATGCCTTGCGGTAACATTGTTCTGCTTCTTCGAGCTCTCCGCAGTCCGCCAGTGCCTTGCCGAGGCTCGCGTGAGCATCGGCCATCCCGGGATTGAGTTCGATGGCCTTGCGGTAGGCCTCGGATGCGCTGCCAAACTGGCTGCGTCCATGCCTGCAGATGCCCAGATGAAGCCAGGCCTCGGCATTGTCCGGCTGGACGGCAATAGTCTTCTGAAACTGCTCCTCCGCCGCGTGCCACTTTGCCTGAGCATTGAGTACTCGTCCCAGACTTAGACGGTAGACGGCGTGTTCCGGATCCGCTCTTACAACACGCTCCAGCGCGTCCTCCGCTTCAGCCAATCTGCCCAGCCGGCGCAACAGTTCACCCAGTTTGTGACCTACCACCGCACGTGCCGGATCGATGTCGAGCGCCTGGCGATAGTGTTTGACTGCTTCCGGATAGTTTCGAACCGCCGCCTCAAGGTTGCCGAGCAGGACAAAGACATCGGCGTTGCCAGCGAACCGTCGCGTGTATTCGATCAGAATGACCCGGCTGCCGCTGATATCCCCGGCGCGAAACTTCTCGCCGGCCTGCCGAATCAGAAGATCGGGGTTCCCGCCGGTCATTTTTCCATCATCAGATCGTGCAATCCGTTAACGTGCTTTTCGTAATTCCGGTACCGCCCAACGGATCTGTCGTAAATCGGCTGTCGTACCTGGGCATGGCTCGCAGTCTGAGCTACCCGGTCGGTTTTATAAAAATCGAGACAGTCGTCGTGCCACTTCAGTTCAAGAAAGGCGAGCAGCGACTCCACCACCGTCCCCGGGCTATCGACTAAATCCTCGTACCTGAGATCGAATCGGGACAGGCCCGAACACCGTTTCCAGTGCTCCATAAGTCTCCGATAATCATTGTAATAACTGGCGATATTGTTCAGCGAAGAGGCAAAAGCCAGAGCGGGGTCGATGAAATCCTGGAAGTAGCAGGATAATGCGACATCCCGGGCATCGCGATAGCAAT
>CAZJFQ010000088.1:0-7084 GCA_964545335.1 uncultured Gammaproteobacteria bacterium
TCAAACGCCTCGAGATTTTCCGTCTGCCTCGGCGCCGGCGTCATCGCGACTGCTTCACCAGCGCCTAAAGCAACAGTAAGTGCAGTGACTATGGCATGTGCAATCTCGTCCTGTATGGCGAAGATGTCACGGAGTTCGCGTTCGTAGGTTTCTGCCCACAGATGACGATCGGTTGAAACATCGATCAGCTCGGCGGTGATGCGAACCTTGTTTTCGGATCTTCTGACACTGCCCTCAATGATGTGTTTGACGTGCAGTCGTTTGCCAATCTCCGGCAACCCGAGATCGGACCCCTTGTATTGGAATGATGTTGTTCGTGGCTTGACTTTGAATTCCCTGACTCGTGCCAGGACATTCAGAAGTTCCTCGGCGAGACCGTCGGAAAAATACTCATTCTCGGGGTCATCGCTCATGTTGATAAAAGGCAGAACGGCGACTGAGTTTTCGGCCGGCGGTGTCGTGTCGTAGGGGAATTCCGGCTCGCCCGTATCAGTCAGAACGTAGACATCGATCACCAGAACGGCGACCGCAACTACGAGAAAGCAGAAAGTGGCGATGTCGAGCATGCGCCCGGTGTGGCGGGTGATCGATTGCTCGATTTGAACGTCCTTGGCGCGCTTGAGTCCCTCGGGTGTGATCTCCCAGGTCCATGCAAATATCAGAGCGAACGGAAACCCCAGCGCCAGGACGAACATGACAAGCGGCATCGCCCACGGCGGATCACCCAACGTGGGCAAGACCAGCCCGGCCACCTGGTAGAGCAACCAGGAAATGACTACGTAGAGGACGCCGACCTTGAAGAGGTTGCGGCGCTTGAGCTCAAAGAGGACTTCTCCGAATTCGAGAGGCATCGCAGGCGCACCCGGTGTTCTGGTTTTGGCCTTATTTTAGACCAAACAGGGCCCTTATTCGCGCCGGGCTAAAGGCAATAGGCGTTAGGCTCCAGGCGCCAGGGCTAAAGCTGCGCTTTAGGTCAACCATGAACATCGGTTCTATCTAGGGCCTAGGGGGCCTGTACGCTACTGCGTAGCGTAGAACTCGTCCAATTCCTGGCGGATCCGGGCGGCCCATTTGGGTGCGCGACGGGAGGCCCGATGGTAATGCTTCATCTCGTTGATGGCCGGGTCCTCCGGTGCCTTGAGCTCCGCCATGTAGTCGTAAATGTTGAATGCGATGCGCCCTTCCTTATCGAGGATGATCAGTCCCGGGGTTCCCCAGACTTCGTACAGCTCGGCCACGTCATTGCCATCCAACAACAATTCAAACGTATAACCGTATTCTTCCATGAAAGCGACCGGGTCGCCGTCATCGCGGAAATTGATCGCGATAATTCTAAGCGGATACTCCGGTGTATATTCATCAAGGAGACTTTGCATATGCGGCATCAGCGCTTTGCAGTACGGGCACCAGGTCGCCCAGAACAACAGAATAGTTGGCCCATCGTGAATTACATCGGCAAGTGCGACGGAGTGCCCGTCGGGGGCCTGCAAAATCCAATCGGGGAACAACGCCCGGTCGACCGTCGGTTTTTGCTCCTCGACACAGGATATGACGAGCGCTAACGCAACCAGTGGCACAAATGCCTTACGCAGTGCATCCAAACGCATGCAGTGTCTCCGGATCAACTGTCAGATTTGACGGTGCAGGAGCTGTCGTGTTCCCGGGCCGGATCATATAGTTGTCGGCGGTGGTCCGAACACGCTGGCCGGCCGGCGTTTTTTTATCAACAGCAGTTTGGCCTGCCATGCCGTGTTTTCATCGACATCACCTAAGAAGCTAATATCCCGACCCGTCTGGATGGCGATCGGCACGCCATCGCGAAACAGAATTCGATTGCCCGGGTTTGCCGCAACCTTATCTCCGGGTATGACTACTCCGACCAGATTGAGCGGGTCGCAGGCCGAGACCGCAACCAACTCGCTATCTCCTTTGCGTCGACGGCATTCGCGTAGTGAAGCGACAGCCTCCGGGAGCGCAAACTGTTCGCCCGACACGACGTCGACGAACCGGCCACCGCGAATCTCCCCCCGCGCTTCCATGCGCCAATACACGCGAAGGAGATCCCGCCAGGGCGGCAGCATGACTTCGCGATCGAGAACCTTGCGGAAAACCACGCCATAGCGGCGCAACAGGACCCGGGCAAGGAATTCGATATCCGACGACCCCGGTTCTTCCTGTTCGGCCTGCTGCAACAGGCTCCAGCGGCCGGCGCGGTCGAACGGCGATGTCGCCGGTTTTCTCCCGCGTCGGGGCGCGAATCCCGGCCGCTTGCTCTGTGGCATGATCAACGCTCGCAGACCGGCAAAATTATCAGCGGTGACGAGTCCCCAGTTCACCAACTCGCCCAGGGCGTTTTCGACCTGAGTCCGGAGCATGTCCGTTTCACGAACGAGGTCCATGAAAAAGGAGGCACCCTGTGACTGAAGCGTTTCCAGCACCTTCTGCGCCGGCGAACTGAGATTTATCAGCGATTCGTCGGGTAAAGGTGACAGCGAACGCCAGTGCCTGATGTTCTCGCGATTGATCAATGCGACGGGTGAATTTCGTACAGGTGCGGACTTGCGATCGCCGTTAACCGTCGCAACTGCTAGCCGTATCCACGTCGTGCGCCCGGAAGTACACAGCGCATCGATTTGATCGGACGTGTAACGGTGCATCCGTGCCGGCAGCAGATCAGATTCCCAGGCAACGGCGGCCAGTGGAAATCCTTCCAGCTGATCGAGCACCTGGGCCAGCACGTCATGACCCTCGCCTTTGTCGGTAAGACCCTGCCAGTGAAACAAAAATCGCATGTAATCCACCGGAGCAACCGGTTCGACTTCGCTGCGAAGCCGTTTGATGGTGTAACGGTGAATCCGGGCAAGCAATCGACGCTCGCACCATTCCTCAGATGTCACGGCATCACCGGTGAAATTCCCTCGTACTACGAAGCCTTCCTGCTCCAGACCGAGCAGTGCAAGTTCGACTTCGTCAATTGACACGCCCAAAGGTAAGGCCAGAGTCTCTTTCGTTACCGGACCGAGACCCTCGAGCCGGCTGCGGATAATCTCCCTCAATGCGTCACTGTGATCGGTCGGGGTCTCGCGTGTCACTACCGCTTCGATTTCCGGGTTTAGATTGAGATGTCCAAACAGGACCTGGAATTCGGCCAGCCTTTCGGCTGCTACCCACACAGCTTTGCGTGCCGGAGTTACCAATTGCGTGGCCCGGTCTTCGGATCGCAGTCCGTCAAACAAATGCTGCCAGCCAAATTCGAGTTCCGACCCGGCTTCTGATCGCCTGGCTTCCTCCTGGGTAATAAAGCCGAGCAAAACGAGCGAATCGTGCAGTTCATCCGGAGTGCGAACGTCAGGCCAGGCTTCTTCCCGGACTTTGTCTATGGCCGCACCGTCGAGACGACCGAGTTCGGCCGCATCAGCGGGATCCATAAAGCTGCGTGTTCGCACCGCCATGGTTCGTCGTTCTTCAGCCGGTGCATCGTCCAAAAACGCGTAGGGCCGCGCGCTCAGTATTTCCTGCGCCAGGGGAGAAGGACCTGTGAGATCCTTGCCAATGACTTCGATCTGACCCGCTTCAAGGCGCTCAAGAAGCGCTTCAAGTCCGTCGATGTCCATGGTTTCACAAAGACAATCGGCAACCGTCTGATTCACCAGCGGGTGATCGGGAATCTCCCGTTGGCCGGTTATGTTTTCGGCGCAGGCGATCTGATCCGGGAAAACGACAGCAACCAGATCCTCCGAATCCGCTCGCTGAAAATATGCCGGAACCCGCTTGCCGTTCTTATTGCGCCTTACTGCGAGAGCAATAGTGGAATTCCAGCGCCAGCGGGCCCCGAACATTGGTGCTGCAAGCAATGCCTGCTTGAGGACCTCGCGTACGGAATCGCTATGCAGATAGGCCGCAACTTCTGCCAGCGGAAAACTGTGCGTAACGGCCAGCGACAATATCAGGCAATCCTCGAGCGCCGCGGCCTGCAGTTCAAAATTGAATTTGCGGCAGAATCGCTTTCTCAGCGCCAGGCCCCAGGCACGATTGATCCGTGAGCCGAACGGTGAATGGATCACCAGGTGCATGTCACCGGCTTCATCAAAGAACCGCTCGAACACAATTTTCTGCTGAGTCGGAATCAGACCCAGCGCTGCACGCGCCGAGGCCAGGTAAGCTACCAGCTGCTCTGCCGCACCGGCAGGAATTTCGTGCTCTCGGGTCAGCCACTGCGACGTCGCCTCCATGCCCTTCTCTAACTGAACATCGACGTCCGCTCGTAACCGCGATACGGCTACAGACAACTCATCAGTCCTTCCCGGCGCTTCTCCAAGCCAGAACGGGATGTTCGGCGGCTCACCTTTTGCATCCTGCACATGTACCTTGCCTTGCTCGACCTTGAGGATGCGATACGACGTGTTGCCGAGCTGAAAAATGTCACCGGGGATGCTTTCAAAAGCAAAATCTTCGTTGAGCGTGCCGACACGAAAACCGTCCGGGGACAGGATAACGTCGTAATCAAACTGGTCCGGTATGGCACCGCCATTGGTAAGTGCAGTCAGTCTGGCGCCACGCCGGCCTCGCAGCTTGCCGTTCACCGCATCGTGATGAATATGTGCCGCCCGCCTGCCGCGCCGGGTAGAAAAGCCCTGTGCCAGCATGCGAACAACCTGGGAAAACTCGTCTTTACTGAGCTTCCGATACGGCCAGGCACATCGAAAGCGGTCGTACAGCTCGGTCTCGTCCCACTCCGTATCGCTAACCTCAGCAACGATTTGCTGTGCGAGTACATCCAGAGGTTGATGCGGAACCGATATCCGATCCAGTTCGCCCCGGCGCGCGGCATCGAGCAGGGCGACCGATTCCACCAGCTCGTCGCGCGACAGGGGGAACAGCCGGCCCTTCGGTACCGCTCCAATTGCGTGACCCGACCGGCCGACTCGCTGCAGAAACGCCGTAATTGATCGCGGTGATCCGAGTTGACATACGAGATCGACCTCACCGATATCGATACCCAATTCCAGTGATGAGGTCGCCACCAGGCATTTGAGAGAGCCTCCCTTTAGTCGATGTTCGGCATCGAGCCGGTGTTCTTTTGCCAGGCTGCCGTGATGCGACGTCACGTTTTCTTCGCCGATGCGTTCTGCCAGATATCGTGCTGCTCGCTCTGCAAGGCGTCGGGTATTAACAAAAATAAGCGTCGTGCGATGCTCGTTGATCAATGTTTCCAGCCGATTGTAGATTTCCTCCCAGACTTCGTTCGACATCACTGATTCGAGCGGTGATCCCGGTATCTCCAAAGCGAGATCGCGATCGCGCACGTGCCCGGTGTCGATGATTGCGCAGTCGGCATCGCGTTGACCGATCAGAAAATGCGCCATGTCTTCGATAGGTTTTTGCGTTGCCGACAGGCCGATGCGTTTGACCGGGTGCTGGCAAAGCGCTTCGAGACGTTCCAGTGACAGGGACAGATGTGCGCCGCGCTTGTTTCCCGCGAGCGCATGGATTTCATCAACGATGACGGTTTCGACCGTGCTCAGCATGTTCCGACCGGATTCGGACGTCAGCAGGATGTAAGCGGATTCCGGCGTGGTTACCAGAATGTGGGGTGGTTGGCGTCTTGCACGGGCGCGCTCGGATTGTGGCGTGTCGCCTGTCCTTACCCAGGCGCGGATGGCCACATCGTGCTGCCCGCTCTCGAGCAGTTGATCCCTGATGCCCTGCAACGGTTGCTGGAGGTTGCGTTGGATGTCGTTGGACAGAGCTTTGAGCGGCGAAATATAGAGCACCCGGGTCTCGTCCGGGAGGCCCCGCTCCAGGCCCTCCTTGACCAACCCGTCTATAGCCGACATGAAGGCAGCCAGCGTCTTACCGGACCCGGTCGGTGCAGCCATCAGGGTATTGCGTCCTGCCTGAATGGCCGGCCAGGCGTCATTTTGCACTTGGGTCGGTGCCTCAAACGTCCGGCTGAACCACTCGTCGACTGCAGGATGGAACTGGAATCGGGGCATGAAGCCTAGTCTACCGCCAGACCTCGGGGCCCGACAGCCCCACCCCCGGATACCTGTAAGTCAACTGTAATGCGTGTGTATGCCGTTGATAAGCGGGCTCCTGACATTCTGGTCGCATCTTATCCCGCGTCAGATTTATAGGAGGCCTGATCATGAAACACACCCGAATACAGATGTCTTTCGTTCTGCTGCTGTTGCTTGGCGGATGTTCGAGCTGGTGGTACGGCTCTGAGACAGACAATCGCCAAGGCGTGTCAAGCAGCCTGGTCGACTACCTCTATCCGCACGGCGAGATACCACCGGCGCAGGAATACGTCATACCGACCATCGAAGTACCGGCGGATGTCGGTCTTGCTTTCGTACCGGCAAGTTACAGCACCGGCTCACCGTTATCAGAGGCGCAAAAGACCGAACTGCTGGAGAAAACCCGCGCCGTGTTCATCGAGCGCGAATTTATTCGCGAGATCACCGTGATTCCGGATACCTATCTCCGGAGCAAGCGCGGCTTTGACGCACTGGAAGGAGTCGGGCGGCTATACGGGCTCGATATCATTGCACTTGTGTCGTATGACCAGGTGGCGCACCTCGACGACAATACAGCCTCGTTCCTGTACTGGACGATTGTCGGCGCCTACGTAGTAAAAGGCAGTGAGCAGGAAGTTCAGACTTTCGTGGATACCGCCGTATTCGATATCGAGTCACGGAAACTACTGTTTCGCGCGCCCGGTGTTGATCGCCACAACAACCGATCGACCCTGATTGACGTACCTGAGGAGATGCGGAACGCACGATCCGCAGGGTTCGCACGAGCGATGGATGACATGACGATCAACCTCGATACAGAGCTGGACGAATTTCGCGCGCGGATCAAGGAAGATCAGAGTGTTCGCGTCGTCTACGAGGCCGGTTACAAGGGCGAGAGAGGAGGCGGGGGGGCTATCGGTCCAACGGAGTGGATAACGATTCTCGTTCTCATGTTTATCGCGGTGAACCAGCGCCGTAAAAGGATGAGTGAATTCTGAGCCTGCAGCTCCGGGAGTCGAGTCGCCGCGGGCTTTGCCTGTTGCAGACGGCAGACTGTAGACTGC